>JBPYFA010000450.1:0-39577 GCA_051986585.1 Vicinamibacterales bacterium
GCAACTTCGTGCGCCAGTCAGGAGCGGATGCGGCCAGCTTCTTGAGCGCCGGCGCGACCGACGTTTCCCCGCGCTCGACGAGCAGTCGCTGCGCCGTGTCGCGCCACCATCCGTTGGCATGGCTCAGCGTCTGCACCAGCTGCGATGGTGAGGCCGACGACAGCGACGGCTTGGGTCCCCGAGTTGCCGCTCCCGTTCCATACACGATCCGCCAGATGCGTCCCCGCTTGACCGGCATCTCGAGATCGCGGCTCTTGATGTAATCGCGCAGGTAGTCGGACCAGATGCCGCCGTCTTGAACGACGCCTCGGTACATGTCGACGACGTATAGGTTGCCGTCTGGTGCGGACATCAGGTTCACCGGCCGAAAACGCTCGTCGGACGAGGCGATGAATTCGCCTCGCGCGTACGCATTCTTCGCCGTCAACCGTCCGGTCCCATCGTCAACGATGTTGAAACGGTGGACGAGGTTGGTAGGCGAGTCGGTGATGAAGACGCTTCCGCGAACGTCGGCAGGATATCTGTCGCCCCGATACACCGTCGGGCTACCGGCACCCTGGATGATGATGGACGACCCGTCAGCACGGAAATACGGATCGCGATACCCGCGATTGACGCCGCGATTCTGGCGAACGGGATAGATCAGGGCGTCCATCTGATCGATCAGGCTCTCGTACAGTCCGCGAGTGCGAGCCGCATTGGGATTGCGCAGGAAGTAACGTGCGGGCGTGTAGTCGATGAACAGCGGCGCGTCGTTGACATTTCGATACACCCGCCCGGCATCGTCCTGCGAGGACTGCCACTGCCCGCGGCTGAGTGACGGGAGCACGTCGAACTTTCCGTCTTTCAGTCGCAGATTCTCGTTCCACTCAGACGTATACAGCACGTTGTCCATCGCCCAGAGCAGGCCGTTTGCGTTGTGCTCGACTCCGCCGATGAATCGGCCGTAGTTCTTGTAGACCGCCTCCTTGGTGTCGGCCTTCAAGTCGCCGTCGGTGTCCTTCATCAGCCAGAGATTTGGCGGTTCACCGACGAGGACGCCGTGATCCAGGACTTTGAGCGCCCGCGGGAGCACGAGTTTGTCCGCGAACACCGTCCGCTTGTCCATGGTGCCGTCGCCATTCGTGTCCTCGAGAACGGCGACGTCACAAATCGGATCTTGCGTGTCTCGACCGGACGTGTCGGGCAGAAACGCCTGCAGTTCAAGGACCCACATGCGGCCGTCAGGATCGAAATCGATGATGATCGGTGAATCGACGAGTGGCTCGGCAGCTACCAGTTGCGCGTGGTAGCCGGGTGGCAAGGAGAAGGTCTTCACTTCCTCCTCCGGCGGCAGCGCCGCCGTTGAAGCCGTAGCCTTCTTTGCCGGGAGCCAGATGTTCCCCGGCGTCTTTGCGGTGCCCACGACAGAGGAAGACGCGTCGGGCGCGGCCGTCTGCGGCGGAGCCGTCTGTGGCTGAGCCGCCGACGCCCCCGGCTGAGGTGTCGGGCCATTCTGCGGGACCTGGCCGGCCGTGACCTTCAGCAGCATGCTCACGAACAACACCAGGGACGCAGATACAGTCGTTTTCGTCATGAGTCATTAAGGCCGCGGCGGATACGGATGAACAGGTGCTAAAAAACTCGGCGGCGCGGCCTATACGGATATACCTCTTTTTTGCCTTCCGCGTTTATCCATGTGTGCACATCAGGGCTGCAGGCGGATTGTTTTCGGCGCCGACGATATCCGTGTCTAATCGTGTTCTTCTGCGGCGCTACGCGCCTCCGCGCCGTCCGCGGCCACCCTGCTGCGGTTGCCGAACCGTCATCAAGGCTTCGGTCGGCCATTTGGCCGCCCAGGCGATACCCCGAAGGATCATCGGTTGCACCTGTGGATCCGAGAAGTTGGCATAGCTGTGTCCCTGCATCCAGACGAACGCCCGATACGACTGGCCCAGGCCGAACGGCCGCTCGTAGGTCCAGATCTGCGGCACCACTTCGCCAACGTGGTCACCGGCGCTCGCGCTCTTTGGCATCGGCGCGGTGGCGAGCACGTGCAATCCCTCGGGCGACAGCGTCGGCTTCGTGATCAGGAAGAACGCTTCATCGTTGATCTTGAAGTCGGACATGCCCTGCATGATCGGATGGTTCTTGTCGGTGATCGTGTAGGCGATTTCGCCGGCGGAGAAGTTTCTCTCGCCGTGCTTCTTCGCGCCGCCGACAATGTTCGCCAGGTACTGCGGATCGTCCCCGCACAGCGTGTCGTGGAAGCTGACCAGCCCGCCACCACGTTTGAGATAGGCTTCGAGCGTGGCCCGTTCATCGGCGCTCATGTAGCCGGCGTCACCTTTGTACATGACGATGACGTTGACGCCGCTCAATTCTGCGGTGGTTGGAAAGTGAAAGCCGCCGTCCACGATCGCCCCGCGTTCCGTGAGGAGTTTGCTCCAGTCGGCCATGAACTGTGGATAGTCGTGCAGGCCGGGGCCGTGCGACTTCAAACCGCCGCGGATGTAGACGTGCATCGGCGGCCACGGCATGTTGAGCGATTGCAGAGCGGTCGGAATTTCAGCGTCGGGATTCTGCTGTGCCGGAGCCGCAGGAGTGGTGCCGCGGCCCTGTGCGGCAGGTGCGGTCGGGTTTCCTCCCCCTTGCTGAGCCGATACCACCATGCCGGCAACTGCTGTCGTGATCAGCACCGCAAGGCCGAAACGTTTGAGCATCATTCGGGCACTCCATCCAATTTGTGAATTGGTGAATCGGTGAATTGGTGAACGGCGAGTTGGTGAATTGGGCTTCGCACGCGCTACCGCCCGTGCCCGTAGAGCGCGGCGGCAGCCGCGATGCCAGTTCGCCAATTCACCAATTCACCAATTCACCAACTCACTAGTTATCGAAAGCCTCCGATCAGGATTGCTCGAGGGGCGTATGGGGATCGATGAAGAACCAGCACAGGCCGCCAATCAGATAGATCGACGCCGACAGATAAAGGGCAAGCGTCCAGTCTTCGTGAGCCCACGCGAGAAGGTAGCCGACGATGAGAGTCGAGCAGGCGCCGGCAATCGCTCCAAACATGTTCATGGCGCCTGAAACCGTCCCCGCGTAGCGTCCGCCGACGTCCATCGTGCTGGCCCACGCGTTGGGCATGACGAAGTCGTTCAGGAACCCGGCAATGCCGAGAACCACCATCGCCTGCACCGGATCCTGAATTCGCGTGAACACGACAATCGCCGTCGACGCGCCGACGAAGCCGGTGATGGCGAGTATGCGTCGCGCCATCGTGACGCTTCCGAGCCGCGCAGCGAGGCGCGGCCCAAGCCATCCCGACACGAGACAGCCGACGCCGCCGAGCAGCAGCGGCGCGCCGCTGAGCAGCGTGAGCAACAGCGGCGATCCTTCGAGCGGCGTGTGCCTGGCGTCACGCAGGTACGTCGGCAGCCACGTGACATAGAAGAACCAGCCATAGGCGAGGCAGCCGTACTGCAAACACAGAAGCAGCACTGAGCGGTGCGACAGCAGCTCTCGCCACGGCAGCGATCCTGTCACTTTGCTCGTCGACCGAGGCGGCGGCAAGAGTGCGAGCTCAGCGGCATTGACGGCAGGGTGCGTCGCCGGATCGTCGCGGTGCCATCGGTAGAAGACGATCGCCCAGAAGATTCCGATCACGCCAAAAACGGCAAACATCACTCGCCACGACACACGGACGAGGACGAATTTGACCGCGAGCGGAGTCAGCGCACCGCCCCATCGAGTGGCAAGCCACAAGAGCGCCTGGGCTCGTTCGCGCTCGCGCGCTGGAATCCAGGTCGTAAAGACACGGGTAATGTTGGGAAAAGCTCCGGCTTCGCCAGCGCCAAAGAGCGCCTGACAAATGACCAGCGAGGTCAGATTCCACACCTGGCCCGTCGCCGCCGTGAAGATCGACCACCAGATGACGATGCGCATCAGGACGCGGCGCGGTCCGAGCCGATCCCCCAACCAGCCGCCAGGGATCTCGAACAACGCATACGCCCATGCGAACGTCGAGAGCGCCCATCCAAGCTGAATCGGCGACAGACCGAGCTCGGTGCGGATAATCGGTGCTGCGATCGACAGGCTGACGCGATCAATGTAGGTGATCACGGCCAGCGCCAGCATCAGCGTCAGCGTGATGTGCCGCGCGCCGGTTGGGTTGGCCGGGACGGTCTGTCCTGCCGCCACGTCGCGCGTCACCTGGGGACCGCTCGTCGACATCGGTGCCATATTTATGTCAGGGACTGATCCCTTGTACCCGGGGTCAGACCTCCGTAACGGGAGTTACTGCTTGGTGCCGCCGGTTTCTGGCAGCAGCCGAACAATCATTCCGGGTGTGGCGGCCGACAACGGCACGCCCTGCCCGCCGGTCGGGGTCTGAAGCGCGATATAGAGATACCCATCCGGACCCTGGACGATGTCTCGGACGCGCCCGAACTGTTCAAACAGCACTTCCTGTTTGACGACGTTCTCGTTGCTGATCTCGAGACGGCGTAGCTGCTGGCCGACGAGCGCGCCGACCAGGAGACTGGTGTTCTTCCAGCGCGGATAACGATCCCCTGTATAGAACGTGATGCCTGCTGGTGCGATCGCCGGCGTGTAATAGACGATCGGATCGTCCATCCCTTCCTCGGTCGTCTTGGTGATGCCGCCCTGCAGGCCCTTCGAGGCGACCCCCCAGCCGTAGTTGTGCCCCTTCTCGATGATGTTGATCTCGTCGCCACCGGTAGGACCGTGCTCGGACTCCCACAGTCGGCCCGTGCCGGGTTCCCACGCGAGACCTTCCGGGTTGCGGTGACCGTAACTCCAGATCGTGGCGTCGGCACCTGGTGTATTGACGAACGGGTTGTCTTTCGGCACCGTTCCATCGTCGTTGACCCGGTGGACCTTGCCCAGACCGTTCTTCAGGTCCTGCGCGTTCTGCATCGTGCCGCGCTCGCCAAGCGTGAAAAACAGATGGCCGTCTCGATCCCACGCGAAGCGCGAACCGAAATGCACGCCGGTCGAAACGTATAGCTCGGTCGGTGAACGGAAGATGACCTGTTGTTCGGTCCACTCGTTGTTCTTGTTGATTTTTCCCCGCACGATCACGGTGTTCGATGGAGGTTGCGGCGGCCCTCCGCGTCCACGGCCGCCAAATCCTCCCGCCCCCGGCGGCGCCTGCCCTGGAGTGTTCGCGGGCGGCTGGCCAGCATTGGCCGCAGGTGGGGCGGCATTCGCAGCCGGAGGTGTAGCCGAGGCGGCCGGCGCCGACGCCGGATCTGCAGGTGGTGGAGGCGGCGGTGCCACGTAGCCGGGCTGAACCTCAGAGTACGAGAGATAAATCCAACCGTTTTTCGCATACTGCGGGTGCGCGGTCACATCGAGGAAGCCGCCGTCCTGCTGGACGTGCGGTTTCGGCGTGTTCTTCACGGGATCGGACAGCTTTCCCTGGTCGAGAATGCGAAGCGTGCCGTTGCGCTCGGTGATCAGCAGGCGGCCATCGGGGAGAAACGCGAGCCCAAACGGCGTGTTCACGTCGCGCGTGAGCACTTCCATCTTGAAGGTCTGCTTCTCGGAAGCGATCACCTTGCCGTCGGGATCCGCCACGTAGACAGGCTTCGGCTTGAGATTCGCGGTCGCTGTCCTGATATATGCGATCAGTTGAAAGATCTGCTGGTCGGAGAGCTGTTCGGGAGTGAAGCCGACCATCCCCTTGTCGGGGACACCGTGCCGAACGGTATTCGCAATCTTGTCGTCGTCTGTCGCGTCGAGCCACTTCTGATCGAAGAGGTAGGGCGCGCGGCCGGTAAGCTCGGGCGTACCGTGACATCCGGAGCAGGTCGCGGTGAAGAGCGTCGCCGCGGCGTTGCCTCTGCCGCCGCCTCGGCCTCCACCCGGCGGCTGCCCAGCGGGCGGCTGGCCAGCGGGTGGTTGGCCGGCTGGTGGCGCTGCGCCACCAGGCGAAGGTTGTTGTGGAGTCTGGGCCGCTGGTGTTTGGCCCGGGCCGGTCGCTGTGAGAAAGAGTTCAGTGCCGAACAGAATTGCGGTGCCGACGAGCAAGATCGGGCCCAGGAATCGCTGGTATGGTCGAATCGTCATTGTGTGATTTCCGGTGTAGTTCGCCAGAACGGCGAGTCGCGATGATATCGATTCTTTGATCGATTGTCGAAGTTGTACGGCGCATCGACATCGACAGCTGCTGATTGAAAACGTCGTCGCAAACTGGAAGTTTGCGTAGCCCTGCTGATGACCAGGCTACGGCCCAGCCACACGTAACATCACGATTAGCGTCAGCGCGACGATCACATTAATCGCGAGCAGCGTCGCGCCTAGTCTGCGTTCTGACCGACGTGTGAACCACATCATCAACCCGCTGACTCCGAGAAGCAGCAGCGCGATCGAGACGACCGCGACCGCTCCGGCCCACAGTTTCATCGGCATCGGCTCGTGCCAGAATCCGGCCCAGTGATGGAGCCGGTTCAACATCACCATCGCACCGCCAACACTCGTCTTCACCCTGACCACGCCTGACGCCGGGTCGTAGCGGATTTCGTGAACGGTTCCGGGGACCACGATTCGAAGCGTCACGGCCGAATGATCAGACTGGACGCTGTTCAGTTCGCCCTTGATGTCGCGCTCGCGATCCATGAGTTCCTGCGCAATGGCGCGCGCATCGTTCTTCCCGGGCTGCAGGTTGACCTGCCACTCATGTACGGCGGGCTTCATGTTGAACCATGTAGAGTGACTCATCTGTACAGCGCTGATGCCGTACATCACCAGGAATGGCAGGCTGAAGGATGCCAGCAGCAGATGGATGTTGCGGATGATTGGATACATGATCACCTGAACGACATCCACAGCAGCGCGAAGACGGCCGTTCCGGATGCGACCGAGGCCCACGCCCACCACGTGCGCGCCTGCGCGGTGAGCCACAGGTAAACCCCAGACGCACAGAATGCCAACAAGCACCACATCGCGAACTCGTTGTAGTACCCCCAGGCACGAAGAAGTCGGGGCGCTTCATCGTCTCCCGTTGTCGTTGCGTGGATGTCACCCAGGAACAGTCCCAGGCTGTTCCGGATCTGCTCGATCCGCAGCTGCCCCTCGCGCTCGAGCACGATCACGCGCCAGATGCCGTTGATGTTATAGAAATCAAGAAGGAGATCGTTCTGAGGCGTCCGCCGCAGAAACCACGACGGCATCGGTCGGGTCAGCGGCAGTTGCAGCGTCTTGAACACCTCGTCAGCGACCTGTTTGTCCGTGCTTCCTGGCGACACCCTGAAGGGGACGTGTTGAACGGCGTGCGCGATCTTGGGTCGCTCGGCCGCCAACTGAACGGTCGCGACCAGGCCGGCGACCCCGTACAGAGCAATCTGGGAGAAGGTCAGCAACCCCGCATAAATGTGGAGTTTGAGAATGATGTTCCGCATCTGTTTGCGGGCTGAATTATACGGGCAGCTCGCTGAGCCGAACGGCGCCTGAATTTCGCCTTACACGGAAATGGGTGTCCTGCTATCGCTCCGCGGCTGGGAACTCGCGAGCATCGTGTCGTTTGTTTACACGGCCTTCGTTGCGGCTTTCCTTCGCCAGGGTCTGTCGCGCACGTCGCGCATGCGCGCGGTCGGCGGATCCATCGCTGGGCTCTTATTGACGACCGCATCTGCCATGGCACCGTATAACCCGTTTCTCCACGGGTGGCTGCTGCCGCCGGTGCTGCTGTTTGTGGGGTACTGGACGAGCGGGCTCCTGTTCGTCGCGCCGATGCCACAGATCGAACAATCGTTTGCGCTCGTCGATCGCGTGGTTCGCGTTCGACAAGTCGGAGCGAAGACTCCAGCCGGCGTCGCCGAACTCCTCGAGATCTCGTACGCGGCAGTATTCGTGCTGATTCCGATTGCTCTCGCTCTGCATCTCGAGTTCGCCCACTCACCTGATGTCGATCGATTCTGGACCGTCATCCTGGTCACCGATTTCATTTGCTTTGCCATGCTGCCGTGGATCCAGACTCGTCCGCCGCGATCGCTCGAGGCTAGCGACCCGTGGATGTCGTCGTTCCGCCGGTTCAATCTTCGCCTGCTTGGCGCCGCCAGCATTCAAGTGAACACCTTTCCCAGCGGTCACGCGGCGGAAGCGCTGGCCGCCGCACTACTGGTCTCGAACCTGCAGTTCGGTCTCTTCCTCTGGATGCTCTTCAACGCGGCCGCGGTTTCTGCCGGCGCGGTGTTCGGCCGCTATCATTACGCCATCGACGCGTTCGCGGGCTGGGTTGTCGCGGTGGCGGTGTGGGCGGTGCTGTGGCGCTGATACGCTAGAATCAATGAGTGTATCGCGCGTCATTGACCGCGCTCATCGCTCTCTTCTGGCTCGCGTGGGCCGGCGATTCTTCCTTCCTCTTCGCTCGCCAGGATCAGGATATTGACTATCGCGCCCTTTACCAGCAGGGCGTCACGTTCGCCGACTTTCTCGAAAACGCACACGCGCACCGCGACGAGTGGCGCGCCAATTACAACGACGCCACCGTGAGCCCCGCGCTGATCACGAGAATGCGCGCGCTGCCGGCACGGCGTCATCTTCTGGTCGTGGCCGAGGACTGGTGCTCCGATTCGCTGAACACGGTGCCTTACATCGCCCGCCTGGTTGACGGCGGGCCGGAACGTCTCGACCTGCGGGTCGTGAATCGAGAAACCGGCAAGGCGGTGATGGAAGCCCATCGCACACCGGACGGGCGTACGGCGACGCCAACGATCGCGATTCTCGACGAGGATTGGCATTTCCTCGCGGCGTGGACCGAGCGGCCGTCCTCCACGCAGGCGTGGTTTCTGGAGAAGCAGAAAACGACGATGCAGAAGCCGTTGCATGACGAATTGCTCGCCTGGTACGCGAAGGACGCAGGCAAGACGACCGTCCAGGAAATCGCCGATCTCTTGGAGCGCTGACATGATGTATGCCGTCGTCCTCACGATTCATTCCTGGCTGCGATGGTTGGTGATTCTCGCCGGCGTGTTCGCGTTCGTGCGCGCGGCCCGCGGTGCGTCGAATCGTTCCGCGTGGACGCCTGCCGACGAGAAATCCGGGTTCTGGTTCATCACCGCGCTCGACCTGCAGCTGCTGCTCGGCCTCGTCTTGTATGTCTTCCTCAGTCCGTTCACCCATGCAGCGTTCGGCGACATCGGCGCGGCGATGAAGAATTCCGGCCTTCGGTTCTGGCTGGTCGAACATCCATTTGGCGTGATCGTGGGGCTTGCGCTCGCCCACATCGGTCGTGCGCGCGCGCGGAAAACTGATTCGTTGCGCCGCCACAAAGTGGTCGCGATCTTCTTCGGGCTGGCGCTGATTGCCCTCCTGATCTCGATCCCCTGGCCAGGCACGCCAGCCGCCCGTCCACTTCTGAGGTGGTAGATGCGGACATTTGCTGCGGCCGCACTCGCGATCGTCTTGTCGTTGACCTCGCAATTGAAGGCGCAGCCCGGTCGTGCGATGACGATCGACGATCTCATCACCGCGGTTCGCGTGACCGATCCTCAATTGTCGCCGGATGGGTCGCGCGTCATCTTCGTCCGGACCACAACCGATCCAAAGACGGGCGAGCGAAATGCTGACATCTGGACTGTGCCGGCCGACGGTTCGGGTCCGCCGAAAGAATTGATTGGCGGCAGCAAGACCGACAACACGCCGCGGTTTTCACCAGATGGAAAAAGCATCGCATTCATCTCGACTCGCGACGGCGCACCCCAGGTGTATCTCGCCGACGCGAAGGGAGGCAATGTCAAGCGGATTACCAATCTCTCGATGGGCGTGCAGCCGCCGCTGGTATTTGCGCCCGATGGATCCCGTATCGCGCTGGTGTCCGATGTCTACCCCGAATGCTCCGACGAGGCGTGCAACAAACGCCTGAACGACGAGGCTGAGAAGAACCCGGTCAAGGTTCATCGCCTCACCCGGTTGCTGTATCGGCACTGGGATGAGTGGCGCGAGAACGTGCGGCACCATATTTTCCTGGCCGATATCGAGAGCAAGCAGACGATCGACCTGACGCCGGGAGACTTCGATTCGCCGCCTGGGCAACAGGAAGACGGAGCGGTCGCCTTTTCACCCGACAGCCGGGAGATCGCGTTTGCGTCGAATCGCGAAGGCGGTGACCGCGAAGCGTGGACGACCAATCACGACATCTGGACCGTCCCGTCGGCCGGCGGCACGGTGAAGAAGATCACGACCAATCCGGCATCCGATCTGCAGCCGCTGTACTCGCCAGACGGCCGCACGCTGTTCGTCCGCGCCCAGCGGCGGCCGGGATTCGAGTCCGATCGATGGTATCTCGACGCCTACGATCGATCGACCGCGGCCAAACGAACCGTCTTCACGTCGCCGGACATCTCCGTGACCGACTACGCGCTGTCTCCCGATGGATCGACGATCTGGTTCACGGCGGCACAGCAAGGCCGCGTGGAACTGTTTACCGTGCCGAGTGGCGGCGGTATACCGGCTCGCGTGCCGATCGGTGGTGGCTCCGCATCCTCGCCCCAGCCGGGTGCATCCTTCACGATTTTCTCGAAGTCCACGCTTACCGCTCCGGCTGACGTCTTTCGCGTGTCGGTTGACGGCAAGACCGCAACCCAGCTGACACACGAAAATGCATCGTGGCTGAAGGACGTCGCATTTTCGCCACCGGAGAGCCTGACCGCCACGAGCGTGACGGGACAGAAAGTCCAGTATTGGCTGATCAAGCCGCCGCAATTCGATCCGGCGAAAAAGTACCCGGTGGTGTTCCTGATTCATGGCGGTCCGCAGGGAAGCTGGGACGATGCCTGGTCGGCGCGCTGGAATCCGTCGCTCTGGGCTGCGCAAGGCTGGGTGATTGCCGCACCGAACCCGCGCGGTTCATTCGGTTTCGGTCAGGCGTTCGTCGACGAAATCAGCGGCGACTGGGGCGGAAAGCCGATGACCGACATCGATGCGGTCGTCAATGCGGTGGCGAAGATGCCGTTCACCGACTCGCAGCGGTTCGGAATCGCTGGTGCGAGCTACGGCGGATATGCCGTGAACTGGATCCTCGGACACACCAACCGGTTCAAGGCGGCGGTGACGCACGATGGCGTCTTCAATCTCGAATCGATGAGTATGGCGACGGAGGAACTCTGGTTTACCGACTGGGAGTTCGGCGGCGCGCCGTGGACGCCGAAGGCGCGGGCGCTCTTTGCGAAATGGTCGCCGCACCTGTACGCGAACAACATCAAAACGCCGACTCTCATCATCACCAACGAGCGCGATTATCGCGTGCCGGTCGATCAGGGGCTGCAGATGTTCACGGTGCTGCGCCGCAATGGGGTTCCCAGTGAAGCCCTCGTGTTTCCTGACGAGGGCCACTGGGTGCTGAAGGCGCAGAACAGCCGCGCGTGGCACGAGGCGGTGTTCGCCTGGATGAGGAAGTACCTGACTACTTCTTCGTAATCCTGACGCCTCCGTTCGACGTGTGAACGCGAATCGTCGCGCCGCCACCGCCGAGATCGCCGGAGAATGACTTTCCAATCTCCCCCTGCACCATGACAGGGAAGTCGATCCGCACGTTGCCATTCGTCGTGCCGGTCTCGAAATGCGCGTTGTACTGAGCTGGTACCGCGACCCGAACGCCGCCATTGGTCGTTTGCAGATCGAGCCCACCGCCCTGCCACCCCGTGCCATCGAGATCCACGTCGATGCCGCCGTTGGTCGTCCGTCCCTCGACGTCGCCAGCCATTCGCGTCAGCTTTACTCCACCGTTGGTCGTGTGCAGATCGACCTTGCTATCGACCGCTTCGACCGAGATGCCGCCATTTGTCGTTTTCAGCGACAGTGGTGTCGCGGTCGGGACCGCCAATCGATAACTGACGCTCCACCCGTCTTGACGATTCAGATTGCGAGGTCCGTCGGCGTCGACCCGCACCGCTGTGGCGACGACCTGGACTTTCGAGGCGATCGCCCTGGCTTCTTCCTGGGTCGCGGCGGTCGCAACGACACGTGCCTGGACGACGATGTCGCCCCGCGACGATCCTTCGACCGAAATGCCGCCGTTCGGCGACGCGTCGACCGTCAGCGTGCTTCCAGATGCCGGCACCGTGTATTCCCGGACTTCACAGAAGCCCTGGCGATCGTTCCCCCAATTTTGCTCGGCGCACCAGTCGCCGCCGGCCGCCCGCCGCTGGGCTGAAAGTGGCGCCGCAAACATCACCAGCGCCGCCATCACAGCGCCGATCCCTCCGATGCACGAACACTTCGTCATCACTCACCTCTGTGAAACGCTCGAACCACCTGAACCTGCAGAACCCAAGAACCGTAGAACCAGAACCGTGCAGAACCCAGAACCCTGCAGAACCCAGAACCGTGCAGAACCCAGAACCCTGCAGAACCCAGAACCTTGTAGAACCCAGAACCCTACAGAACCCAAGAACCGAACCCAGTAGAACCCCGTAGAACCCAGCAGAACCCCGTAGAACCCTTACAAAGGGCTTTGACGAGATCCGTCAGCGTCGCGTTGGTTGGGCAAGAATTTCCTGCGCTATCATGGGCTGACATCCCGAGTGCAGCTCGATCTCCCTTTTCTTCGCGCTCCGGCGGTTGAACCAACCCGGTCCGGTCTTTCTGTTGAATTTGTGCGAATGCGCCGGGCACGGCGCTACATCGTCAGGGTCCGGCCCGACGGGAGCGTGCGCGTGACCATTCCGCGCGGCGGATCTCGGGCCGAGGCCGCACGGTTCCTGCATCGTCAGATGGGCTGGATCGCGAAGGAGCGGCAACGCGCAGTTGCGGCGCTGGTGACGCCGGTCTGGGCTGACGGCGCCAGCATGATGCTGCGGGGTGAGCTGGTCCCGATTCGGCTTCGACGAGGGCCGGACGGCCGCATCGCGATTCTTTACGGCGAACGTTCCACGTCGCTCGCCGGAGACGGCAACATCTATCGTTCGATCCACGCGGACCTGCGCATGCTCGCACGCGATGAGCTTGGCAGACGGCTGCAGGTGCTCGCGGCGGTGCACCAACTGACGGTCTCCGCATTCACGATTCGGAACCAGCGATCGCGCTGGGGTTCATGCTCGCGAGCAGGACGGATTGCGCTGAACTACCGGCTGATACAGATGCCACCGTCGGTCAGCGATTACGTCATGCTGCACGAGCTGATGCATCTGAAAGAGCAGAATCATTCCCGCCGATTCTGGCGACTGGTCGAACAGGTGTGTCCAGGATTCCGCGAGGCCGAGCGCTGGTTGCGAAAACACGGGCCGGGGTTGCTGTAAAGACTCGCGTTTCGCCGTCGCGATTCGCGCGTTGCAGGTTCCCTCAAACTCCAAACGGTTCGAGGTGCGTTTGCAGTTAAATGGTAGGCGCTGCACGGTGCGCCCCTGGCGGATGGACGATGCCGAGTCGATCGTGCGCCATGCCAACAACATCAACGTGGCTCGACAGCTGCGAGATCGATTCCCGCATCCCTACACACGCGCCAACGCGATGGCGTTCCTGAAAGCGGCGACTAATGCCCCCGAGCCGTCGAATCTCGCCATCGACGTCGGTGGGGAAGCGGTTGGAGCGATCGGTTACGTTCCAGGTATCGACGTCGAGCGCTACTCCGCGGAGATCGGCTACTGGCTCGGCGAATCGTACTGGCGCAAAGGAATCGTGACCGAAGCGCTGATGCTCGTGACCGCGCACGTTTTCGATGCCGGCAACATGCTGCGTTTATTTGCGCTGCCGTTTGCGGATAATGCGAGCTCCATCCGGGTGCTGGAAAAGGCCGGGTACGTGCGCGAGGCGCGGCTTCGATCGAGCAGCGTCAAATACGGCGAGCCGCGCGATCAGTTGCTCTACGCACGCATCAACGAGCACTGGCGTGGCGTCAATGCGTGACGCCGTGCGAGGCTTTCGGAAAGCCGGGCGCCTGCTTTACCTGTTCCGCCTGCCAGAGATGACGACGATCGTGCGCCGCGATCACGAAGAGTCCGGTCGCGACGCTGAACCTGATCAGCGGCACGAACGGGTTCGGAAACCGGGCCCGGTTCACGTCGATGTCGCGTGCATCGGCGATCAGCCCGCGTATCAGATCGTGACCGGCACGATACGCATCGAGAATCGCGCGCCGCTCCTTCATCGGCAGGGGTTTGCCCTTGCGAGGGGCGCGCATGCGCCGCTTGACCGGCGGTTCCATCGACGCGACGAACTTCCCGCCAAAGTAGCCGGGTTGCGCGGGTCCACGACGCACTGACCCACGAGCCCGGGCGGCATCGATCCCTTTCCGGATCGCGTCGCCGTAGACCGCGTTCATCGTGCCGAGGTGATCGAGACACTGCGCGATGCTCCATCGGCCACCATTCGGCCGCCAGTAGAACTGTTCGTCGGTGCAGGAGTCGGCGAGCACCACACCTGCGCGATCGGCCTGATCGATGTCGTTGAGAAGGCGCTGGAGATCCTGAGGGAGCGTCATGCGACTATTCTGCCGCGAACTGCGTTTTCGCAAGACGCCGGCATTCCGCGGCGGAGACGAAATCACTGTGCGATTCCGGGATTCCCGCCGACCAAAGGCGAACACCTGACTATCGAATCGTACCAGCTAACTGTTTGAATATCAGCCGTTTCACCGTGATCGCGCGGCGGTATGCATCTCGCTTGGTCGGATCCGATGGACACCCTTCGTCAGGACATCCGTTACGCACTTCGCCGCCTGGTCAAGAGTTCAGGATTCACTGCGGTTGCCCTCGCCACGCTGGCGCTCGGCATCGGCGCAAACAGCGCGATCTTCAGCGTTGTCTACGGCGTCCTGTTGAAGCCGCTGCCCTACGCCGACCCGGATCGACTCGTTGCTCTGTATCACCTGAGTGAGGGGCATCGCGCGACGATGTCCGGGCCGAATTTCGTCGACGTTCGGCGGCTGAGCCAGACGCTTGCGGATGCGGCAGCCATCGCGCGGTCGCGGGTGATTCTGACTGGCCGTGGTGAACCGGTACGCCTCGACGGCGCCGAGGTGAGTCCCAGCTTCTTCAACCTGCTCGGCGTGCCACCGCTTGCCGGACGAGGATTCAACCCGGACGAAAGCCAGCCTGGCCGCAACAAGGTCGCGGTGCTTTCGTACGGATTGTGGCAACAACGATTCGGTGGCTCACGTTCGGCGATTGGCCAGATGATTACCCTCGACGGCGTGTCGACGCAGATTGTCGGGGTCATGCCAAAAGGGTTTGCGTATCCGGCCGGCCGCGTTATCTGGATGCCGCTGCAGGAGACCGAAGAGTTCACCACCACGCAGCGAGGCGCCTGGTACCTGAGTGTGATTGGGAGAGCGAAGCCGGGCACGTCGATCGAACAGGTCGTCGCCGAGGTGCAGACGATTGGCAAGCAGCTGGCGCGCCAGTACCCCGACAGCAACGAGGGGCTCGACTTCACGGCGCGGCCGCTGCACGAGGCGATCGTTGGCGACATTCGAAACGCCGTGCTCGTGCTGCTTGGCGCGGTCGGGTTCGTGCTGCTGATCGCTTGCACCAACGTCGCAAACCTGCTGCTCGCTCGCGCAGCCACACGTGAAAGCGAGATGGCGGTGCGGAGTGCGCTCGGTGCCGGCAGGCTGCGCCTGGTCAGGCAACTGCTGACCGAGAGCGTGATCCTCGCGGTGCTGGGAGGTGCCTGCGGTTTGCTGGTCGCAATCTGGGGTCTCGACTGGCTGATCAGCCTCGAACCCGAGGGCATTCCGCGGCTCGCAGACGTCCGTGTCGATGCGACGGTGATCTGGTTCACCATGGCGCTGTCGTTCGCGACGGGACTGCTGTTCGGCATGGTTCCGGCATTTCACGCGACCTCGGCGTCGCTGTCGCGAACGTTGAAAGAAGCGGGGCGAGGGCCGCTGACGACGCGCGGCGGTGCGCGGATGCGCGGCGCGCTCGTGGTGGGTGAAATGGCGCTCGCGGTGATGCTGCTTGCCGGCGCTGGTCTCTTGATTCGCAGCTTCGTCAAGCTTGCGTCCGTCGATCCTGGATTTCATGCCGCACGAGCGTTGACCTTCGAGCTTTCGCTGCCGGATGCTCGATACGAGCAACTCGACCGGCAGATTGCGTTTTTCGATCAGTTGATGCCGCGGCTGCAGACGATCCCCGGGGTCAGGTCGGCCGCCGCGGTTCAGGCCCTGCCGCTCACCGGTTCGAGTTTCTTCATCAGCTTCGAAGTGGCTGGACGGCCGCCAGTGCCTCCGAGTCAGCAACCGGCGATGCAGATTCGGGTCGCCACGCCTGGTTACTTCCAGACGATCGGCATTCCCCTCAAGCGCGGCCGTCTGTTCACCGACGACGACCGGCCGGGCTCTCCGCCGGTCGTCCTCATCACCGAGAGTGCCGCGCGGCAGTACTTCGCGAACGAAGACGCAATCGGCAAGACCATCAAGCTTGGCTGGGGGCACGGAAAGGGCACCCCGCGTGCAGGCGGCGAAGTCGTCGGGATCGTGGGTGATGTGAAAGACGCCGGGCTCGACGAGACCGAGCCGCCACAACTCTATCTCCCGTACCGGCAGTGGCCCATACAGGGCATGGCTGTCGTGCTGCAAACGGCAGTTCCCCCCGCGTCGGTGGCCGATCCGGTGAAGCGAGCGGTGTACGCCACCGATCCGAACATGCCGGTGGCCAACATGCGGACGCTCGAGCAGATCGTGGCCCGTTCGATTTCTCAACCTCGCTTCTACACGCTGCTGCTCGGGCTCTTCGCCGGCGTCGCGCTGTTGCTCGCGGCGATCGGCATCTTCGGCGTGTTGTCGTACGCGGTGGTGCAACGGACCCGTGAAATCGGCATTCGCATGGCGCTTGGCGCCCAAACCCGATCGGTGCTCTCCCTGGTCGTCGGTCAAGCGATGCTGCTGGCTGCGATTGGTATCTCGATCGGAACCGTGCTGGCGTGGTGGCTGTCGCAGTCGCTGGTGTCGAAGATGCTGTTCAGCACCAGCCCACACGATGCCGGCACCTACCTCTCGGTGGCGGCCGTTCTCGTCGTCGTCGCGCTGCTGGCGAGCTATATTCCCGCGCGCCGGGCGACGCGGGTGGATCCCATTGTCGCGCTTCGCGCCGAGTGAGAGACAAAGGGCGCGGAGAGAACGGAGTTCACAACGAAGGAACGGAGGTAACGGAGACGTCGAAGATTGCGAGTCTTTTGCTTTCATATATACCAGTTGTCTCCTTCGTTCGTCTTCGTTCGCTTCGTTCCTTCGTTGTGAACTCCGCTCTCTCCATTGCCTCCGTTATCCTTTAACAGGATGCCTCTCCCTGCCGCCCTCCGTGCCCTCCGTTCCCGCAATTACCGGCTCTTCGTCAGCGGCCAACTCATTTCGCTCATCGGCACCTGGATGCAGAGCGTCGCGCAGTCGTGGCTGATCTATCGGCTGACCGGCTCGGCCGCTCTTCTTGGCCTGATTGGCTTTGCGGGACAAATCCCGATCTTCGTTCTCGCTCCTTTTGGCGGAGTCGTCGCGGATCGGCTGAATCGTCATCGCGTTCTGATCGGCACGCAGAGCTCGATGATGGCGCTTGCGGCTGTCCTGGCGGCGTTGACGCTTGCCGGCATCGTCCACGAATGGCAGATTTTCGTACTCGCGGCGCTCCTCGGGGTCGCCAATGCGTTCGACATTCCGGCCCGGCAGGCGTTCCTTGCTGAAACCGTCAGCCGCGACGACATTGTCAACGCCGTGGCGTTGAACTCGTCGATGCTCAATGGCGCACGGATCGTCGGGCCGGCCGTGGCCGGCATCGTCGTCGCGGCGTTCGGGGAGGGATGGTGTTTTCTGCTGAATGCCGTCAGTTATGTCGCTGTGATTGGCGCGCTTCTGCTCATGCGCGTCGAAGCGGTCCAGCATTCACATCCGCATGCGTCGGCATGGGACAGCATCGTCGAAGGGTTCGCCTATTCGTGGAACACCACACCGGTTCGCGCGTTGCTGTTGCTGCTCGGCCTGGTCAGCCTGATGGGGATGCCATACAGCGTGCTGATGCCGGTGATCGCGGATCGCGTCTTGAACGGCGGCCCGAACGCGTACGGCGTGCTGATGTCGGCTTCGGGTGTGGGCGCTCTGGCCGGCGCAGCGATGCTGACGCTTCGTCGCCACATCCGCGGGCTCGGCCGTTGGGTCGCGTTTTCGGCGGTGAGTTTCGGGCTCGCGTTGATCGCGTTTTCGTTCTCTCGTCGGCTGTGGCTCTCCGCCGTCCTTCTCGTGCCGGCGGGATTTTTCATGATGGTTGAGATGGCCGCCTCAAACACGCTCATTCAGTCAATGATTCCGAACCGGCTGCGCGGGCGCGTGATGTCGGTCTACTCGATGATGTTCATGGGCCTGGCGCCAATGGGCGCCTTGATGGCCGGCGCATTGGCGGCCCCGCTTGGTGCGCCGCAAACGGTCGCCATCGGCGGCGCCGTGTGCGTGGCGGGAGGCGCGCTGTTCGGACTGGGTTTGCCGCGGCTGCGTGGTCCTGCGCGCGAGTTGATTGTCGCGCAGCAACTGGCGGCGGGTTCGCCAGGGGAGGAGGCTACACCGTTGCGGGAATAACGACGTATAGTAATAGGTCCGTGGAATATTTGATCAAGCAGTACGGGCTCCAGCAGGGAGCGCTCGAAATCCAGTACATCGAGGAGTTCTTTCTCGATTTTCCCCGCAAGAAGACAGCCTCGGAAGTGATCCAGCGGCTCTCCGACCGCGATCACCAGATCCTGATGGCCGAGGCGGCGCTGCCCGACGACCCGGGGATGATCGTGCCGGTATCGTTCAAGGTGGCGCACGAACTTCGTGCGGTCGAGCGCGACCCGAAACTTGCCGACCTCGTCGCCTCGCTCGAGGACGTGGTCGAGTTCGACGATCGCCGGGTCCTCTATCACTGGATCGGCGGCACCCGTTCCGATTGGCGCGGCCAGGGCCACTTCCGGGCACTGACCGAAGAACAGGAAGTCTGGGCTCTGGCCAACGGGTTCGACGAGATCATCGTCAAAACCAAGAACCGGTTTTACGAAATGCGAAGCACGCTCGCCCAGCTGCACTTCGATGTGATTCGCTTTGTGCAGCATCCGTATGCGCCCGGCGAGTCGAAGCTGTTTCTCAGCAAGCGCCTGGGGCAGCACGTCATCGACAGGCACCGGAGCCGCCGGTCAGTGGTCAGAACGGACTGATCAATCGCTAATCGCTAATCCCTAATCGCGGATCCTCGAATCGCTAATCTTCGAATCGCTTATCCTCGAATCCATGAATCCATGAATCCGCGAATCGCGAATCGCGAATCGCGAATTGCGAATTGCGAATTGCGAAGTGCGAAGTGCGAATAGCAAATTGCGAATCGCGAAATCTAAGTGATTGAGATAGCCAGTCTCGCTGATGCCAGGGTGTCCGATTACACCTATGTGGGCCAGCCCGACTGGTTGCGGGATCAGGGACTGTTTGTTGCCGAGGGGCGGCTCGTGGTTCGACGGCTGTTTGAGGCTCCCAGCTTCACCGTACGTTCTGTCCTGATTACGCCCACCGCGCTCGCGGCGCTGGACGATGTCCTCGATCCAACGCGATGTCCTGTTTACGTCTGTCAGCAGGAGATGATGGATCGCCTTGCCGGCTTCAACTTTCATCGCGGCTGCCTGGCGATCGGCGAACGCCCCGCACCGGTCGAACCAGCAAGCCGTTTTCAATCGGCGCAGCGCCTGCTGGCGCTCGAGGGCGTAGGCAATCCGGACAACGTCGGAGGCTTGTTCCGCGTGGCTGCGGCGTTTGGCGTCGACGGTGTGCTCCTGGACCGCACCAGTGGAGATCCGCTTTATCGGAAGGCAATTCGAACGTCGATGGGGGCCGTGTTCAAAGTGCCATTCGCAAGAGCGGCCAAGTGGCCCGACACGCTCGCGGCATTCCGGGCTGCCGGTGCGGATGTTGTGGCGCTCACACCAAACTCGTCGGCGACGCCGCTATCTGCTTACGCGAGGACGCGATCTCCACGCCAGCGAATTGTCCTGATGCTCGGAGCCGAGGGGCCAGGATTGACCGCGGGAACAATCAATGCGGCCACGATCACCGTCAGGATTCCGATCGCAACTGGCGTTGACTCGCTGAACGTTGTGGTCGCCGCCGGAATCACGCTCGCGGCCCTTGCGCCGCCGACCGATTAGCAATTCGCGCTTCACGGATTCGCGATTCGTTGATTCGCGATTCGTGGATTCGTGGATTCGTGGATTAGCGATTCGCGATTAGCGATTCTTGTTCTTCAGCATGTCGGTTGCGCGGTCGACGTCGATTGTCAGCGCCTTCACCGCGGTGACGACAATCGGGACGAACGACCGAGCCTCGTCCCACTGTTTCTGTTCGACTGCCTCACGAATTCCCGGCAAGGTCTTCACGCCGTACCCCGTATAGAGACCCGGCGCATAGACGAGATGCTTGAACCATTCGCGCTTTGGCAATCCAGCCTCGTAGCGAAATTCCCGCTCGGTCCGATACAGCGTTTCGTTGAGGGCAACGAAGTCGGCGTGTCCGCGATCGTCTTTGCCTGGCGCATCGAGGTGCGCGAGCGCCTTCTCATACGATTGTGCCGCCGAATCGAGCTTCGCAATTGCAGTTCGAAGCGGAGCCAGGTCCAGCTTGCCGCGGATCGCCGGATCCTTCGCAATGTCATCGACATAACTGCCAAGCGCCGCGGCAGTTCCCTTGAACTCGAATGGCAGAACATCGGCATTCGCGAGCCGCAGCAGCACCGTGCCGATGACGCGCGAGAGCGCCGCCGTGTGCGTGAACTCGCCGTCGGAGAAGTGCGTGTACCAGTAATAGGAGTCGTAGATCGAGTGATACACGCCGCCGCCACCATCGCCGCCGAAACCCAGATCCAGCGATGCGATCTGAAGGAAATCAAGAAACGCCGTATAGTCCGAACCGGATCCGAGCGCATCGATGGCCAGGTCGCGCCTGCCCTTGATTGCCGCCCGCGCAGGTTCATCGACGGCCTGTTCAATCAGGTGCGCACGCTTGGCGTCGAAGACGCTGCCGCCGGTCCCGCGCGGATCCGGCACGTCGCGCGCGACGCCGTTGATGAACGACTCGAGTGAATGCGAACCACCCATCGACAGCCAGCCTTTGCCGGTGCTGTCGCTGTTGATGTAAGCGACCGCCTTCTTCGACAATTCCTCGCGATGTTTCTCCGCCCATTCGGTCGAGCCGAGCAGGCCCCATTCCTCGCCGTCCCAAGAGGCAATGATGATGGTGCGGCGGGGCTTCCATCCCGTCTTCAGCAGCTCGGCCAACGACCGCGCGGTTTCCATCAGTGCGACGTTGCCGCTGGTCGGATCCGACGCACCATTGACCCATGCGTCGTGGTGATTGCCTTCGATGATCCATTCGTCGGGAAATTCGGTGCCGTCGATCCGGACGATGACGTCGTAGAGCGGACGGACCTGCCAGTCGAACGCGACTTTCAGGTGAACCTTCGCCGGTCCCGGACCAACGTGATAGGTCACAGGCAGCGCGCCCCGCCACGCTTCCGGCGCAACCGGTCCCTTCAAGTTCTTCAGCAGCGGCAGCGCATCCTCATATGAGATCGGCATCACCGGAATGTTCAGGAGCGTTTTCGCCTCGGTGCGAGCGAGCTTGCGGGCACCGGGCTCGGATGCCCATCCTGGCGTCAGAGGATCGCCGGGATAGACCGGCATGTCCATGACACTGCCGCGCTGCACGCCCTGCGCTGGTCGCCACGCGCCCTGCCCGTAGACGTCTCCCTGGAAGAACCCGTCGTCGCGTGGATCGGAGTAGATGATGCAGCCGATGGCGCCATGCTCTGCGGCGACCTTCGGCTTGATGCCGCGCCAGCTTCGGCCATACTTCGCGATGACGATCCGATCCTTGACGTCGATGCCAAGCTTGGCGAGCTGCTCGTAGTCCTCAGGCGTTCCGTAATTCACGTAGACGAGATTCGCAGTCACGTCGCCATCGGCGGAATAGGCATTGAACGTGGGGAGCTGTCCGGCATCGCCGGAGTCCGGATCGTCGGCGACGACCGGCTCCTTCAGGCCTGCGACAAACTTGTCCGGCTCCACGAGCTCGACGACCCGTTCGCTGGGGTAGGGCATGAGCGCCTCGAACGGCTCGATCGACGCATTCAGGCCCCACGACTTGAACTTACCAAGGATGAACTCGGCGACTTTCCGGCTCGCCGGGCTGCCCGCGTGATGCGGCTCGGCGGCGATCGTGCGCATGTACTCGCGCAGATTGTCTGGCGAGGGAAGTGCCTGCAGGCGCTTTTCGAGCTCACGCTGGGCCGCGGCGCTGGCGGTGGTAAAGCCGCGAATGCCAGCAGGCTGCTGCGAGCCAGCCGGAGCCGGTGCGAGGACGAGATAGGCGATTGTCAGCGACGCGACGAAAGGACGCGTGAAGGGCGGGCGAAACCAGTGCGCCAAGGATTCGCTACTCGGCGCAGCCGCATGTGCCACGACCACACATCGGGGATGCAGGCATCGCACATCCCTCGGATGGGGCAGCCGCGACGCCCACCATACCGAGACGCGAGAGTAGCTTTTGCAGATTCGTTCCTTCGCATGCAGGACAGGCAGCCGGACGATCGGTGGTCACGAATGCTTCGAACGGCTTGCCGCAGTCGCGGCATTCATACTCAAAGAGGGGCATGGTTAGTTGCCAGCTTCCAGTTGCCAGTTGCCAGCTTCCAGTTTCCAGTTTCCAGTTACCAGTTACCAGTTACCAGTTACCAGTTACCAGTTTCCAGTTTCCAGTTTCCAGTTACGTTCCAGATGCCTTCAGCGGTCGGTCATTGTTCATGCGACGGCTGTCTCGCCGTAGCCGCGTCAGCGGCGGAGGCGGAACTCACCGCCACCGACGCCGGTCTCAGCACGTCCTCACCGATCATGTACCCGTGCCGAACGACTCCGACGACGCGGTCGTCATCGTCTGGGTTGGCTGCCGGCACGGTGCTGACCGCTTCATGTTTGAGCGGATCGAACTGCGCGCCTTCACTAGCCATCCGCTTTACGCCGAGGGCTTCGAGTTTCGACAGAAACTGCCGACGCACCATCTCGACGCCTTGCAGCAGTGCGTCCGAGGACGACGTCTTGCCGGCAGCATCGATCGCCCGATCGAGGTTGTCGAGCACTTCGAGCAGATCCGAGAGTAGCTCGCGGCGAGCCCGTTCGACGTCCTTCGCAATCTCCCGACGCAATCTCAGTCGCGACTCGTCGAACTCGCTGGCGGCCTGGCGGTACTTCGCGATGTACTCCTGTGCGGTCTTGTCCTTTTCGGCCACCTGGCGCTCGAGCTCTTCGACATACGTCGGCTTGAGCGACGACCGCTCTGCGGGTGCCTCGCCGTCGCCGCCGCGGGCCCACCACCGGCGATCGACCACCTTGACCGGGATTTCTTCTTCTTTGCTGGAGCTCACAAATTCACCCGATGATCAATTGAGTCTCGCGCTGCCCTCGAACGCGAAATCGAGCCGGCCGTCGACGAGGTTGATGGTGACCGTTCCACCCTGCTCGAGCTGGCCGAACAAAATTTCGTCGGTAAGGGGATCGCGAACTTCGGTCTGGATCACTCGCGACAACGGACGGGCGCCATACACGGGGTCGTACCCTTTCTCCGCCAGCCACGCCCGGGCTGCGGGCTCGAGCGTAATCGCAATTCGACGTTCGGCGAGCTGCGCTTCGAGCTGCAGAATGAACTTCTCGACGATCGTTTCCATGACCGCCGGCGTCAGCGGATCGAACGACACGATCGCATCGAGCCGATTGCGGAATTCCGGGCTGAAGACCTTTTCGATCGCCTGCTTCGAACGCTGCTGCGCCGCTTTCTGGCGGCTGTCGACGGCTCGCGCCGACGCACCCGTCTCCCAGAAGCCGATGCTGGCGTTGCTCAACTCCCGCGAGCCAGCGTTCGACGTCATGATCAGGACCACTTGCCGGAAGTCGGCCTTGCGGCCGTTGTTGTCGGTCAGCGTCGCGTGATCCATCACCTGCAGCAGGATGTTGAAGATGTCAGGATGCGCCTTCTCGATCTCATCGAGCAACAGGACGGCGTACGGGTGTTGCCGGACGGCGTCGACCAGCAGCCCGCCCTGTTCGAAGCCCACGTATCCGGGAGGTGCGCCTATCAATCGCGCGACCGCGTGTTTCTCCATGTACTCGCTCATGTCGTAGCGCATGAACTCGTTGCCGAGATGAAGCGCGAGCTGCTTGGCGAGCTCGGTCTTGCCGACACCGGTCGGACCGGTGAAGAGGAAGCAGCCGGCCGGACGATCCGGCTGACCGAGCCCGGCACGCGATCGTTTGATTGCGCGGGCGACGGTCCGCACCGCATCGGCCTGGCCGAACACGACGCGGGCGAGCGACTCTTCGAGGCCTTTCAGGCGATCCTTGTCCGAGGCGGATGCCTGCTTCGCCGGAATCCGAGCCATCCGGGCGACGACTTCTTCCATGTGTTCAGGGCCGATGTCGACAACCGCTGATCCGGCGATCTCCATGCCGCGCGCCGCGCCCATCTTGAGCCGCATCTTGGCGCCCGCCTCGTCGATCAGATCGATCGCGCTGTCGGGCAGCTTGTAGTCACGGAGATGCCGCGCCGCCAGCTTGGCCGCCGCGTCCAACGCGTCGTCGGTGTATCGCACCCGATGGTGCGCTTCGTATCGCGATCGCAGGCCCTGCAGAATCTTCCCCGTCTCCGGAATCGAGGGCTCGTCGATCGTGATCTTCTGAAGCCGCCTGGCCAGCGCCCGGTCTTTCTCGATGTGCTTGAATTCTTCGTGCGTGGTGGATCCGACCACTCGCAGCTGACCGGCGGTAAGGATTGGTTTGATCAGCGTGGCAAGATCCATGGTGCCGCCCGTCGTCGCGCCGGCACCCACGGTCGAGTGGATCTCGTCGATGAAGAGAATCGGCATCGGCCGCTTGGACAGCGAGTTGATCACCGCCTTGAAACGCTCCTCGAAATCCCCGCGGAAGCGAGTTCCGGCCAGCAACGCCCCGGTGTCGAGCGAGAAGACTTCGGCCCCCTCGAGAAGATCCGGCACATCGTCGCCAAGCAGTCGGGTCGCGAGCCCCTCGGCGAGTGCCGTCTTTCCGACGCCGGCGTCGCCGACGAATACCGGGTTGTTCTTGCGGCGCCGGCAGAGAATCTCGATCGTGCGCTGGAGTTCATCGGTTCGGCCGATCAGCGGATCCAGTTCCCCGGCACGCGCACGGTCGGTCAGGTTCAAGGCATACGCGGCCAGCGGATCGCGGGACGTCCCTCCGCCCCGCTCGCCCTGTCCAGCCTCCGCTTCGTCGCTGCTCGGGTCGGCTCCCGAACTCCCACCACTCGAGGGCACCTTGCTGATCCCGTGGGTGATGTACTCGAGCACATCGAGGCGGGTAATGCCCTGGCCGGCCAGCAGCTGCGCTGCATAGGACTTGTTCTGCTGCAGCGTCGCCGCGAGCACGTCGCCGCTTTGAACCTCCTGACGCCCAGCGCTCTGCACGTGCAGCACCGCCGTCTGCAGCACACGACGAAAGGCGAGTGTCTGTTCCGGCTCTTTTTGCTGCCCGCGCCCGAACTGCTCGACCGATTCCTTGAGATATTTATCCAGATCGCGGCGCAGTTGAGGCAGATCCGCCCCACACGCTGCGAGAATGCGTTCACCGTCCTGATCGTGCGCCAAGGCGTAGAGGAGGTGCTCGAGCGTCAAGTGCGTGTGACGCCGCGAGGTCGCCTCCCGGTAGGCGACGGTCAGAACAATTTCCAAAGCCTGACTGAACAAGATGTGGTCCCTAAATAGCTAATCGCAAATTATCGTGTCGAGCCGTCAGCCGCCGAGAATTGTTTGCATTTTGGGCTGCGCGTGGGCCCCACCCCCAACGCGCTCACTTTTTTTACTCAGGTTCCATAGCCGCCCGTAACGGAAAGCCATGATCCCTGGCCGACTCGACGACTGCTTCCACCTTGGTTTCGGCCACCTCGAACGGATACACGCCACAGAGGCCCTTGCCCTGTGTGTGTACCATCATCATTATCCGGAACGCCTCCGCCGGCTGCTTGTGGAAAATCGACTCCAGCACCTCCACGACAAAATCCATCGTCGTGTAGTCGTCGTTCAGCAGCAGGACCTTGTACAGGTCCGGTTTCTTCGTTTCCTGCCTGGTCCGTTCAAGTATTTCGCCTTCTGGCTGGCGGTCGGGTCCTGCCATGTAATCTGATTTTAGCAGCAGCGCCCCCTCGCCGTGGGGCAGGCCCACAGACGCCCTGCGATAGACCCTTGGATATAAGATCTGACGCCATGCTGACGCTTGCGGCTGGCCTCGACTACGTTGACCTGAACTTCCTGGGCGTCCCCGAAATCATCGCCACCGCGGTGCTGCACCATGCGGGTGGTGTGGCTTTGATCGATCCGGGGCCATCAACCACGCACGACAATCTGAGGGTCGCCCTTCGACGGAAGGGCATCGAGATCGGCGACGTCCGACAGATTCTCCTGACCCACATCCATCTGGATCATGCCGGCGTAACGGGAACGCTCGTTCGCGAGAACCCAACGATCGAGGTGTTCGTCCACGAGCGCGGCGCTCCACACATGATCGATCCATCGAAGCTGCTCGCAAGCGCCGGGCGGCTTTACGGCGCCGATATGGACCGGTTGTGGGGAGACTTCGTGCCGGTTCCCGCGGATCGCGTTCGCATTCTCAAAGGAGGAGAGCACATCACGGCCGCCGGCCGTGACCTGCACGTCGCCTACACGCCCGGACACGCGTCGCATCACGTGTCGTTTTTCGACGCGTCGAGCCGTGTCGCGTTCGTCGGCGACACGGCCGGCATCCGCCGGAGCGGCAGAGACTACATCATGCCGCCGACGCCGCCACCCGACATAGACTTGGACGCCTGGCGGGGCAGCGAAGATCGCATTCTCTCCTGGGAACCGGACACATTATTTCTGACGCACTTCGGACCGTTCCATGGCGCCCGTATGCATTTCCAGGAAATGATGGCGAGGCTGGATGTGTGGAACGGTATCGTCCGGCAACTGCTGGCCAATCAATCGCTCGATGAGGAAACCCGTCAGCAGCGATTCGCGGATGAAGCGATGCTCGATATGAAGCGGAAGATCGGAGAGTCATCAGCCGAACAATACAGTCGAGCTGGGCGGCTGGACTATTCGTGGCAAGGACTTTCGCGATATTGGAAAAAACGAAACGCAATGCTCAATGCTTGATGTTCAATGATCAATGATCAAGAGGGGCCTTGATTGTGCATCTGGTTATTGAATGTGATCGTTGAACGTTCCGCAGCCAATTAGAGGGTTGTCATGAAGCAAATCCCCTCGCTGGTTCTCGCAGCTCTCGTAGCTCTAGCCGCGGCCCCTTCGCCGGCTCGCGCGCAAATCAAGCTTCAACCAACGCCGGCGCCGACGGTCACCGCCGAAACCCAGAGTTGGTTTCAAGCCGGCGAACCGATAGTCTTCGCGGGCAACTACTACTATCCGGCAGGGCCAGCGATTCACTTCCTCGCCAACGAGATGGTGCCCACCGGCACGTATCGCGGCGTTCAGTTGTATTCGCGCACGACGATCGAGCCTTACAGCATCGTGTTCGTGCCGATGGCCGGTGGCCTGATGCAGCCTTACGAGCGCCGCCGTGCGGGCGATCTGGCCGGCACGACCGGCAGTTCACCCCCGTCGTTTCCGGTCGAGATTGCATCCGCATTCGGTCCGCCGCCTCCGGTTCAAGCCGCGGGGCCGCCGTTTGTCGAGACGCAGATGTCCAATGAGTACATTGCGCGACCGCAGAGTGCTCTTGGGGTCGAACCAGCCATTCAGAACGCGCCGGAGTCGAGCAGCGTCGGAACGATTGGCCGGCTGAGCGATGCGAAACGAGGGAAACCGGTCGGCCGGCCGTCCGCGAATAGCATCTTTGTCGAGTTCGATCATGCGCGCTGGTTCGCCAGTGCCGCGCCCAAGGAGTTGGACTCGGTCTCTCTGCGGCGCATCGGGGAGTGGCACGGGTTTCCGGTTTATACGAAACGGTCGACGGGCGAATCGACGATCTACATTCCTGTCGCGCAAGGAAGCGACGCTTACGCCGCCTACACGAAGAAGTGATGCTCAAGTTCAATGGTCAATGCTGAATGTTCAATGCTGGACGGCTTGAAAGTCGCGACCTTCAAGATTCGTCATTGAACATTGCTCATTGATCATCGAACATTAGCCATTGAGCATTGCTGAGCTGACTCGTCGCTTCGTCTTCGGTCGACATCCGCGCCGGACAGCAGTACGGGTGCTCGTTCTTGCCAGCCTGAGTTTCATCACATTCCGTTGGGTGCTGATACCCGTCCGTGCCGAAGGGATCAGCATGGAGCCGACGTTCCGGTCCGGTTCGCTGAATCTGTTGAATCGGCTCGCCTATCGTTACCGGCAACCGGGGCGCGGCGACATCATCGGCATCAAGCTCGCCGGCCCGCACGTTCTGTACGTCAAACGGATTATCGGTCTCCCCGGTGAGCGTATTCTCATTAGCCGCGGACAGGTGTATATCAATGGCGCAGCGCTCGCCGAACCATACGTTCGGAATCGGCGAGATTGGGATGTTCCAGAGGTGAAGCTGACGCCGCGTGAGTACTACGTCATTGGCGACAATCGTGGAATGCGCGCAGCCGATCATGACTTCGGGCGGGTCGACGTGTCGAGAATCGTTGGCAGGGTGATCTTTTGACGCGCCGCCTCGCCGTGCGTCTCCTCGTCGTCGCTCTCCTGATTGCGGGCGGTGTGCTGGCCTGGCGCTCACGTGCGACACCGGACGAACTCGCGATCCGCGCGCGGCTCGATTCGCTGCGGAACGACGTGAACTCGGGCGCGAAGGAGGGGATCGGCAGCGGCGTTTACGCAGCGAAGATCGGCAACTACTTTACCGACGACGTGACCATAGAACTCGGCGAAGGGTCGCCACCGATCAAAGGCCGCGACACCTTGATCGGGATAATCTCGCGCCTGCAGCCGCGCGCCGCGCAATTTCACCTCGAGCTCGACGATGTCACTTTCGAGATGGTTCCCGGGAGCAACTCAGCCGATGTGCTGCTGACCGCCACGTTCACCCGGACCGGCAGTGCCGCGAGCGAGCGATCCCTTGACGCGCGCGAGTACGCGCTCGTGATGAACAAAACAGACGGCACGTGGCGAATCGCCCGAATCACGGGCATCGATACGCTCCGGCAGTAACAAAATGAAGGCGCAGGCCCCCGGTACCAGTGCGAACCGACGACCACGCAAGGAGGATAGATGCTGACGGCTGGACAAGACGCTCCGGATTTCGAGCTTCGGAGCCATAAGGGTGGAACCGTAAAACTGTCGGCGTTTCGCGGAAAGCAGAACGTCGTCCTCGCGTTTCACCCGCTCGCATTCACTCCTGTGTGCGCCAACCAGATGCGCGGCTATGAGTCGAATCTCGGCGCCTTCGAGAAAGCCGGCGCGACGGTTCTCGGCATCAGCATTGATGCCCAGCCCGCAAAGGCCGCGTGGGCCAAGTCACTGGACTCGATTTCCTACGATCTGCTCAGCGACTTTCATCCGCACGGCGAGGTCGCCAAGAAATACGGTGTCTTCAGGGAGAAGGAAGGGTTTTCCGAGCGCGCCATTTTCGTGATCGACAAGGCAGGGAAGATCGCCTGGTCGAAGGTGTACGCAATACCCGACCTGCCGAACAATGACGAAGTCTTGAGGGAGCTCGCGCGGCTGTCCTAGATGCGCGGTTGCCGCCGAGGATCTCGGGAGAACGCGAACGGAGTGGAGCGAGCAGCGAAGTGCGAGCGGAACGAAGTGAGCTAGTCGGGGTGCAGGGGACCCGACGATCCAAAAAATGATGTGATGTCGAAGGTTGAGGACCGAAGCCCTCAACCTTCGACAAACCTGGCCGCGGGCGCCTGCCGCCCGGGAGCGAGGATGCGAACCGGCGAAAACAGCTGACGAGGCAGGTAGTCAGCTCGGCCGGCATTGGTGGGTCAAATCTACGCCACGGCGAGTTTCTGGCCGCCCTGGACGTTCCCGATCGCACTCGGGCGAGCTCCCTCCAGCCGCACATACGCGCCATCGCGCGTCTGCGCAAGAAACTTCGCGTCCACGAGAGCGCCCAGCAACGCATTGCAGACGTCCCGCTCCAGGCCCCACAGGCGTTGGGCCTGCGCGGGCGTCAGTCGAAGTCCGGGCATTTCTACGTACTCACCCTGAATCCGCTGAAGCACGTCGTCGATACGCATGAGGATCCCCCGAACGTGAACGCCGCTGGTTCTTTTTGTCGTGTGAAGAAGTAGAGCAACTCGTGTACCGATCCCCAGGAACCCGAGTTCGACCGTTTAACGATCCAACAAAGATCGGCCTAAGTGATTAGGAATAAGAAACTTATAGGATGGGAGAACACGGACGCTTTCTTTGGCGCCGGAGTGAGGCTTCAGTTTGGTCGCATCGAAGCGTACTTCGCGCTGTCGCTGGTTGTCGGGATTCGCTACGGCATCAAAAACGGTCTCTCCACCCCCGCGTGCGCGATCGTCGGGGGTGGAGAGTCGCGATTTCTAGAGTTCGCGTAAAGCCGTGACAACCGGCAAGGTTGCGGCACGAATGGCTGGCAGGAGACCCCCCAACGTTCCCATCACCAACGAGATGACGAGCGCCGTGAACAGCAGTTGTGGCGTGACCGCGAATGAAAATGCGATTTGGCTGAACGACTGAAAGTTCATGGTCGCCGTCTGGTAGCCGTCGAACGCCAGCCACGCGACGGCGCCGCCGATCACGCCGCCCACAATGCCGAGCAGTATCGCTTCCGCCAGGACCGAGAAGACGACTGGGACGCTGCCAAATCCAAGTGCCCTCAACGTGGCGATCTCTCGCGTGCGACTGGCAACCGCGGTGTACATCGTGATCACCGCGCCGAATACTGCGCCGATCCCCATCAGGATGGCGATGATGCCGCCGATGGTTCGGATGATGCGCTGCAGTACTTCGGTTTGGCTGCCGTAATAATCACCAGCTTTCATCGGAGTGACGGTCAACTGAGGATTCGATGTCAGCGAATCCTTCAACTGCTGGTACGAGTCGGGCGACGTCAGTCTGGCGTAGACCGATTGGTAACTGTTACCCCGCCGATATGCCGGCTGGAGGACCTTGACGTCGCACCAAAGCTCCGATTCGGAGACCGAGCCGCCATCATCGAAGATTCCCACCAGCGTCCACGTGCTTTCCCCCCACTTCAACGTGGTGCCGACAGTGAGGTTGACGAACTGCTGCGCAGCAGCCCGGCCGGCGATGATTTCGTTTTTCCCGAACTGGAGGTTGCGGCCGTCCACGATCTTCAGCTTGCTGTGAACCTGAAAGGCCTCCGGCGATACTCCGCGTAACGGCACGTTGGCGGGGGTCCCGGACCGCTTGAGCGGATGATCGACCACGACGAACAGCTCGGGCGAGGTCAGCGGTGCGCCCGATGCGTCGCGGGCAATCCCGGGCGCGTCCTGAATGATCCGCACCGAATCTCCGGGAAGTCCGCTCGTCATCTCGGTATCGCTCCCGGCGCGCAGAATCAACACCAGGTTCGGATCGCCCGACGCCTTCATCGTCGCATTGACGCCTTCGGCAATCGAGAGCACCGCGACGAACACGAGGACCACTCCCGCGATCCCGATCACCGCGACGGTCGACGAGCCGAGCCGGGCCGGGATCGATCGGATGTTGACGCCGGTGACGGCAATGATTTGAGAGAGCACTTAGTTCCTCCTCAATGCATCGACGATCCGCAGGCGGCTCGCCTGCCACGCAGGCAGCAAACCGGATGCGAGCCCGAGCGACAACACCAGCACGATTCCGACCAGCACCTGCCCGGTTGGAAAATAGAACGCCGGAAGGAGCCCGTGTGTTGGATCTCCCACCCAGGTGATGAATCCGTATGACAGCGCGAGGCCGAGTCCGCCGCCGACCAGCGCGATGAACACCGACTCGAGCAGCACGAGGCTCAGAATCCGCCCCTCGCCGAAGCCCAGCGTCTTGAGGACGGCGAGCTCGTTGGTGCGTTCACGAATCGCCTGCGCCATGGTGTTGCCCGCGACGAGCAGGATCGTGAACATCGCCATCGCCACGATCCACATCATGATCTTGCCGATGTCGCCGACCTGCTTGCCCCAGTCCGAGACGAACGCCTTCTCCGTGTTGGTCTTCGTTTCCGACGGCGAGTTGGCGAACATCGCGTCGATCTTCGCGGCGATCTGCGGCGCCCGATCCGGATCCGACACCGTGAACACGTACCAGTTGTAGCGATCGCGGAAACCGCTCGCCTCCGGGATCGTTTCCCGGAGGAATTGATAGTTGAAGAGGAGATTGGTCTTGTCCGCCCCTTTGATCTTCGAGTCGTAGATGCCGTCGATCGTGAACTCCCATGGGCCGCCGTCCGGCCGGCGGTAAATGGTGCCCTGAATGGGCACTCGCTGCCCGACGGTCCATCCGTACTTCTTTGCGGTATCGGCGCCCACGATCGCTCCCGTGCGATCGGCGATCCACGCCTTTTTCTGATCCTCTGGCAGCTCGAACTCCTTCGGATAGACGCGCAGCCAGCTCTCGGGATCGGTCGCAAACGTCGCGAATTGGTTGCGGACGTCCTGGTAATACCCGCCGAACCAGTTGGCGTGGGTGATATCGGTGACGCCGTCAACCTGCTTGATCTGCTGCTCGTAGGACGCCGGGAGCGGGTTGATGATCGACACCTTGTCGATCACCATCAGGCGGCCCTGTCCGGCCATGTCGACGCCCATCGCGAAGGCGGACTTGATCGCCATCAGCACACCGAAGAGCAGGAACGCGAAGAAGATCGCGCCCATCGTGAAGAACGTGCGGAATTTCCTCCGCAGCAGGTTACGCCAGACGATTGGAAGGAATCTCATGCGACTGCCTCCGCCTGCGTCACCAGGACGCCCTTGTCGAGATGCAGTGTCCGCTTGGCGCGAGCCGCAGCATGCGGATCGTGTGTCACCATGACGATCGTTTTTCCCTGCTCGCGATTGAGTGCCTGGAGCAGATCCAGGATCTCGTCGCCGGCTTTGCGATCGAGGTCTCCCGTCGGCTCGTCGGCGAGCAGCAGCGTCGGGTCAGTGACAATCGCGCGCGCGATGCCGACGCGCTGTTCCTGGCCGCCCGACAGCTGTCTCGGGTAGTGATGCATCCGCTCGGCGAGGCCGACCACCGAGAGTGCGACCTCGACGCGCTTGCGCCGTTCGGCCTTGGAGAGTTTCGTCAGCAGCAGCGGCAGCTCCACGTTGCGCGCGGCGGTCAGCACCGGGAGCAGGTTGTACAGCTGGAAGACGAATCCGATGTGGCGGGCGCGCCATGCCGACAGCCGTGCGCCCGAGAGCTTATCGATCCGGTCGCCACCGACGGTGATCGATCCTTCGCTCGGCGTATCCAGCCCGCCCATCAAGTTGAGGAGCGTCGTCTTGCCGGAGCCGGACGGTCCCATCAGCGCCAGAAAGTCCCCCTCGGGAATGTCCAGATTGACGCCCTGGAGGACGTCGATGCGCTGACCGCCTCGCTGAAAAACCTTGTGCAGATCGCGAACCGTGACCAGAGAATTCGACATCATTGCACCTTGACCTTGTCGCCATCCTTGAGTGTTTGCGGGCCCTCGACCACCACACGGTCGCCGGAGCTGACGCCTGACAGGACTTCCGTGTCGTTGCCAATCGTCGACCCGACGCTGATCGCCCGGCGTTCGATCCGATCGTCGTGCGTCACGAACACGATTGAGCGGCCATCCGCCGTTCGGACCGCCGACTTTGGCACCAGTAGCCGCGGCCGCTGCGCGGCGCCGGCGTCGGCCGGCCGTTCGTTCAGAAACGAGACCTTCACGCCCATGTCGGGCAGGATCCGCGGATCGAGCTGCTCGAATCCGATTCGCACTTTCACCGTCGCCTTCTGCCGATCGGCTGACGGAATCGTCGCGATCACATGCGCCGGAATCCGCCAGTCCGGGTACGCATCGAGCACGGCTTCGACCGGCATGCCCGCGTGCACGCGGTTGATGTAGCTTTCGTTCACGTCCACTTCGATCTCGAGCGACGTCATGTCGACGATCGTCGCGACTCCAGTTCGGGTAAACCCGCCGCCCGCCGACACCGGCGAGATCATCTCGCCGGCCTGCGCGTCTTTGGAGATGGCGACGCCATCGAACGGCGCTCGCACTTCCATGTCGGCGAGATCCGTTTTCCGCTGGTTGATCAGGCTCTCGGAGACTTTGACTTGCTGGTGCGCGACCTCGATGCGAGCTTTGAGCGAATCCACTTCGGCGCGCGACGAGTCCAGCTCGGATTTGCTGATCACCTGCTCCTTCACGAGCTGCTCGCGGCGAGCCTGTGTCAGCTCCGCTTCCTTCAATTTGGCTTCGTCCTCGGCGAACCCTCGCTTCGCCGTTTCAAGTTGCGCCTCCGCAACCGCAAGGGCGGCGCGGACCTGCGAGTCGTCGAGTTTGGCGAGCACCTGACCCTTGTGCACGGCCCTGCCTTCCTCGACGAATACCTCGAGCACCTTGCCGGTCACCTTGGAAGAAACCGTGGCTCGCCGGCGTGCGGTGACGTAACCGGATGCGTTGAGCACGGCGCCGACGGCTGCCCCGCCACCCGTTTCTGCTCTGACGAGCGTGGTCTTGACCGGCACGGCGTCGACGCGGGTCGACCACGCCCACCCGGCAACGGCTACAACGATGAGCAGAATCAGTACAGTGATCCACACGCCGCGCTTGCTGCTGCCAGCGCGCGAGCTATGGTCGATGTGCAACGATGCGAGCTCGTCTTTGAGATTCGGCAAAAGTCACCAGCGCACTGAATAGTCGAGGGCTGAAGGGGAAAATCGACTGTCGCGGAATCATTAGTATATCCGCACCCTTTACTTTACGGCGTCGTGGCCCGCGGGGTTGCTCTCTTCGGCGAACGGCGGATGGGGTCCGGCCAGCTGCGGTGCGATGGGGTCATAAATAGAAGAGGGAGCCACCCATGCACCGTTGAGGTGCATCTGACGTAACGAGAGGGGTTGCGCGGACGACTCGTCGCGGTGTAGAGTCGCCCCATTCGAACACAGCGTCGGTATCGACGGGAAAAACGGAGACCGGGTTTGCGATAACTACGACAGAAAACAAGGGCAAAGGAGCGGAGCATGCGCTGGACAGGGAAGAAGTTGTGCCTGGTGGCTGGGCTCGTCGCGTTCTCAATGAGGCCGGGTTTTGCCGTTGCCGCGTCAGGGGTTACTGGAACTGTGACGTTCGACGGAAAGCCTCCCGCACTGAAGCCGCTCACAATGGATGCCGACCCTGCGTGCGCTAAGAAGCACACTGCACCCGTCGCAAACGAGGCCTTGGTTCTCGGCAATGGCAACACCATGGGCAACATCGTGGTGTGGGTTTCGAAGGGCCTTCCCGCCGGCAAGACGTACCCGGCTCCCCAGACCCCCGTCGTCATCGATCAGAACGGCTGCCAATACAAACCGCACGTCATGGGGATCATGGTGGGGCAGCCCTACAAGATCCTGAACTCCGACGGTATCCTCCACAACATTCACACCCTTCCCAAGGTCAACGCCTCATTCAACCAGGCGTTTCCTGCCACCCGCAAGGAAGCGACCACGAAGTTCGACAAGCCGGAGGCAATCTTCCGCATCAAGTGCGACGTCCACCCCTGGATGGAAGCCTATCTCGGCGTCTTCACCCATCCCTTCTTTTCCGTCACGAGCACTGACGGGAAGTTCACGATCTCGGGTCTCGACCCGGGGACTTACGAGATCACGGCCTGGCACGAGAAGCTCGGGACGCAGACCGCCAACGTCACGGTTGGCGCCAACGAGACCAAGACACAGAACTTCAAGTTCGCCCTCCCTGCCGGGAAGTGAAGTAGCGATCCGGAGGATCGGAGGATAGTCGCAATGAGTGAGCCGACAGGTGTCGCCACACACAGCGCGCACGTCGTACACGAGGCGCATCACGAGGAACTCGGGTTCTGGCGGAAGTACGTCTTCTCGACCGACCACAAGGTGATCGGCATCCAGTACGGGATCACCGGTCTCCTGTTCCTCTTCTTCGGGTTCTCGTTGATGATGCTGATGCGGTGGCAGCTTGCCTATCCAGGCGCGCCGCTGCCGCTCATCGGCTCACTCTTCGGCGAAGCGCGCATGCCGGGGGGATCGATGCTCCCTGAGTTCTACAACGAACTCGGCGCGATGCATGGAACCATCATGGTGTTCCTCGGCGTCGTGCCGCTCGCCGTGGGCGGGTTCGGCAATTTCGTGGTGCCGCTCCAGATTGGCGCCCCGGACATGGCGTTTCCCAAGCTCAACATGCTGAGCTACTGGTCCTTCTTCCTCGGCGGCGTGACGATGCTCGTCAGCTTCTTCGTGCCGGGCGGAGCGGCCCAGTCCGGGTGGACCTCCTACGCACCGCTCTCGGTAATCGCCGGTACCGGCCAGACGATGTGGCTGATCGGAATGATCTTCCTGCTCACGTCGTCGCTGCTTGGCGCGATCAACTTCATCGCCACCATCATTCAGCTCCGTGCGAAGGGGCTGACCTTCATGCGATTCCCGTTCTTCGTGTGGGCGCAGTTCGTGACGGCGTTCCTCCTGCTGCTGGCGTTCCCGCCGCTGGAGGCGGCAGGCGTGATGCAGTTGATGGATCGAGTCGCCGGCACGAGCTTCTTCCTGCCGAGCGGACTCGTGGTCAGCGGCCAGGTACTCCAGCATGCCGGGGGCGGCAACCCGCTCCTGTGGCAGCACCTGTTCTGGTTCCTGGCGCACCCAGAGGTCTACGTCCTGATCCTTCCGGCCATGGGCATCGTCGCCGAGATCATCGCGAACAACACCCGGAAGCCGCTGTGGGGCTACCGCTCGATGGTGTACTCGCTGGTCTTCCTGGGCTTCATGTCATTCATCGTGTGGGCGCACCACATGTTCATGACCGGCATGGGTACGGCGATGGCGGCGTTCTTCCAGACCACGACGATGATCATCTCGATTCCATCGGTCGTGATCCTCACGGCCTTGGTCATCTCGCTCTGGGGCGGATCGATCCGCTTCAACACGCCGATGCTGTTCGCGACGGCCTTTCTCCCGATGTTCGGTATCGGTGGGCTCACCGGGCTGCCGCTTGGGTTGAACGTCTCGGACATTCCGCTGCACGACACCTATTACGTGATCGCGCATTTCCACTACGTCGTCGCGCCGGGAACGATCTTCGCGCTCTTTGCAGGGATCTATTACTGGTACCCGAAGGCAACTGGCCGGAAGATGAGCGAGACGCTCGGCGTCATTCACTTCATCGGCTCGTTCATCTGCATGAACGTCGTCTTCATGCCGATGTTCATCGTCGGACTGCACGGCGTGTCGCGTCGCCTGTTCGACGGCGGGCAGGGGTATCAGTTTGCGCAGCCGGTCCTCCACCTGAATGTCGTCTCGTCCTGGGGCGCGTGGATCATGGCGCTCTTCCAGCTGCCGTTCATCTTCAATTTCTTCTGGAGCATGTTCAAAGGGGAGAAGGTGAACGACAACCCGTGGCAGGCGACGACGATTGAGTGGTCGGCGCCTTCACCACCACCGCACGGAAATTTTGTGGTCACGCCACAGGCGTACCGTGGACCGTACGAGTACTCAGTACCAGGCGCGAAGAAGGACTTCGTGCCGCAGTTCGAGGCGTAACCGACATGGAAATCCCTTACACAGTCGAGATTCGCCGTGATACCGGACTGACCAACGGCAAGATCGGCATCTGGCTCTTTCTTGCCTCCGAGGTCATGCTCTTCGGAGCGCTGTTCGCGAGCTACATCCTGATCCGTACCGGTGCGGCGACCTGGCCGAGGGGGGACACGATTCTCAACGTCCCGCTCGCGACCTTCAACACCATCGTCCTGATCACGTCGTCGGTCACGATGGTGATGGCGTGGGCGTCGCTGATGCGGCGCAAGTTCCAAACATACCGAATCTACATGGGGGCGACGATTCTACTGGGCGGCGTCTTCCTCGTCGTCAAGTATTTCGAGTACAGCCACAAGTTCGAGCTCGGGCTCTTTCCCAGCACGAACAATTTCCTGGCGATCTATTTCACGCTGACCGGCCTGCACATGCTTCACGTGATGGGCGGGATGGCGGTGAACGCATACTTCTGGGGGCCCGGAGCAAAACTGTGGAAGACCAACCCGGAGTGGTTCACCAATCGAGTCGAGCACGCGGGCCTGTTCTGGCACTTCGTCGATCTGGTCTGGATCTTTCTTTTCCCGACGCTCTATCTTCTTTAGAGGTGAAGGCGCATCCATGACGACCGACCACGCCGTAGACATCGATAAGCAGGTCCGGATCTACATCAGCGTCTTCGTGACGTTGATGGCGCTGACAATTATTACGGTCGCGATCTCTCGCCCCCACCTTCCGGTGCCGATCGCCGTGTCGGTGGCGTTACTGGTTGCGATCATCAAGGGATCGCTGGTCGCGTGCTATTTCATGCACCTGATCTCGGAGCAGAAACTGATCTATGCCGTCCTGGCGTTGACGGCCGTGTTTTTTGCCGTGCTTCTGGCCCTTCCGGTTCTCACGCACAGCGATGGTTTCTATATCCACGGGCTCCACGGATGAACCTCAGGCTCGTCCACGCGATGCTGATCTTGCTCTCTGCGCTGCTCGCGGTCATCTTTGGCGTATGGTGTCTCGGCCAGTACGAACAACGGCACGCAATGACCATGCTTCTTTCCGGAGTCGGCGCGTTTGCAGTATCGGCCGGGCTCGTCGTCTACGATTCATGGTTTTTGCGCAAGACAAGGACGCTGAGGTGAGAGTGCGATCGGCGATCGGGCGTGCGTTAGTCACCGCCGTGGCGGTGGTGGTCGGTGGCGCGACGAGCGTCCTCGCATGCCCGCTGTGTTTCGGGGCGGCGGAAACGCCGTTGATCGACGGCGCGAAGCTCGGCGTCCTGGTGATGCTTGGGGTCTTGTTTGCGGTGCAAGGCGCGTTCCTCGCGTTCTTTCTCTATCTTCGCAAGCGGGCGAAGGAGAACGCCGATGTCGAACTCGACATGGAATGGTTGGAGCTCCAGAGAGGGTCGAGAACACCATGACTGACTGGCTCGGAATGCCGGCGCTTGCCGCGGCCAATGGCTCTCAGATCGACAACTTGATCGGCTGGATCCATATATTCATGTTCGTCCTGTTCGTCGGGTGGGGAGGGTTCTTCCTCTACTGCCTGGTCAGGTTCCGGCGATCGCGGAATCCGGTGGCGAACTACGCAGGCGTCAGGTCACATGCGTCAAGTTATATGGAGGTTGGAGTCGCGATCGTCGAGGCGGTTCTGCTCCTCGGCTTCTCAATCCCGCTGTGGGCCGCCAGGGTCGACCATCTTCCGCCGGAGAACGAAGCGTTGGTGGTCGAAGTGACAGGGGAGCAGTTCGCCTGGAACATTCATTACGCCGGCCCTGACGGCAAATTCGGCCGCACCGACATCAAGCTGCTCGACATGCAGTCGAATCCATTGGCCATCGATCGGGACGATCCGGCGGCGAAAGACGACGTCACGACGCTCAACCAGCTTTATCTGCCGGTGAATAAGCCGATCATTGTCAGGCTGAGGAGCAAGGACGTCATTCACAG
>JBPYFA010000451.1:0-19610 GCA_051986585.1 Vicinamibacterales bacterium
CCGATACATCTCCACGTACGGCGTTCGGTAACACACATGGCCCGATTGCTGTGGGCCGACGTGAAAAGCAATGATGACTGATCGCAAGACCATCTCAATCATGAAGGCGTGCGAGCTGGTTGGCGTGAGCCGCCGCACCATCTACAACTGGATTGCAAGCGGCAAGGTGGAGTACGTCCGGACCGCCGGTGGTTCGGTTCGTATCTTCGTCGACACGCTCTGGCGCGAACCGGGGCGAACGCACGAGTTGACCACCAAAGAAGCCTCATGACGCCAGCCGCAGATCCGAGAAGTGCGAGGATGTCTGTGGGCGAGCCACCAGACCTCGGCCTCCTGTTCCATCGTCTCAACAATCAGCTGGGGATCATCCTGGCGAACGCCGAGCTGCTCGAGGCCAAGGTTTCGGACGAGATGACGCGCGCTCGCGCGTCGCAGGTCGTCGCCAGCGTGCTCGATGCGATGTCGACGGCCAGGGAAATCCGGTCGCGGACCAAGCCGGCATAGTTGTCAATAATTTGACCGTCAAGCCATTTGACGGTCAAATAACCGACATGTAGACTCGACTGTTCCGCGCCGTTTTTCACGTCCCTTCACACTCCAACACGACGATAACGCGTTCAAATTCAACAATTTCACGTCACTTCACATCTTGCCTCGTAGCTTCGCTATTTGATCGATTTTTGCGTGGTATCCGCATTGCCCTTCGTCCAGCCCGGCCGCAAAGAGAACTTCACTGCGACTTCCGGCCACCGCAGTTCTGGAGGACAGGATCAATGCAGCGTCAGCCTCTCGCCGCCCGTCATCGTCAGCGAATCGCCGCCGGCCTTCCCTTTGTCGAGTCCCTTGCGCGGCGGGTGGCCGCGTCCATGCCGCACTCGATCGAGCTCGGCGACCTGGTGCAGGACGGGATGATTGGTCTCATCGACGCCGCCTGCCGGTTCGACGAGGACCGTGGCATCAAGTTCGAGACGTTTGCCGAGAGGCGCGTTCGCGGCGCGATGATCGATGCGCTGCGACGAGACGCCTGGCCGCGCGGCGTTCGCCGTCAGCGCCGCGAGCTCGAAGCCGCTCGCGAAGAACTTCGCCGCGAGCTGGGCGCCGAGCCGTCGCTGGCCGACCTTGCAGCCCGGATCGGATCCGACGAGGCCAGACTCGGACGCACGATCGTCCGCATCAACACCATCGAGTCCACGTCGCCGCTCTCGGCTGGCGAGAACATCGATGGCGCGTCCTTGCCGCCGGCGCTGGTGCCGTCGGAGCCGCAGCCGCCGGACAAGGCGTACGAGGAACAGGAGGTCCGGGATCGCATTCGTGCGGCGATCGCGTCGCTTCCCCCGCGCGAGCGGAAAGTGATCGGCCTGTACTATTACGGCGAAGCGACGATGAAGCAGATCGGTGCAGAGATCGGGGTCAACGAATCACGGGTGTCGCAGTTGCACGCGCGCGCGGTCCAGCGGCTTCGCAAGGCGCTCGGCGCGGATTGCCCCTCCGAGACGATCAGCCCCGCCGTACTCTCGTTTCAGAGCACGATGCGGCGACTGCGCATGGCGAAAGCCGAGCTGCCGCATGAACCTGGCGTGGTGCTGCAGTATCGGACGCCGCAGCCGCAGACGCCGCCTGCTAAGGTTGCGCGCCGCAAAGCGCCGGTACGCCGCGAGCCAATTGCGGCGGCGCGCTGACCAGCGACGGGCACGGAGGAGACGGAGGGCACGGGAAAAGCCTTTAACACGGAGACACGGAGATACGGAGATCCGGAGACACGGAGGAATCGTGTTAACACGATCAACCTCCGTGCCTCCGTCCGTTCGTGTTGAAAGCTTGTTCCGTGCTCCGTCTTCGCCGCAGACGCGCTCACTCCAGCATTTCCCGCGCGACGCGGAGCAGATCTTTCAACCGAAACGGCTTCGCCAGCCAGCGGCAGCCAACCTCCTCGAGAAACCGTTCCGCGTCGGTGCCTGCGACATCGCCGGTCACGAACACGACCCGTCGCGCCATCGCGGGATCGGCGGTTGCGAGCTCGCGATAGAACGCCGGACCGTCCAGCCTTGGCATCTTGAGATCGCAGACGATCACATCGTAGGGTCGCTCATTCAAGCGATCGAGCGCTTCGACGCCATCGCTGGCGCGGTCGACGAGAAATCCGGCATCCGCGAGCGCTTCCGCCACCGCGGCGCCGAGCGCGACTTCGTCTTCCACGACCAGCGCGGCAGCGCCGACGCGTACGTCGCCGGCTGACGTATTCCGCTCCGTCGGCCGGGGGATTGGCGGTTTCAGCGGTCCGGCACCGACTGGCAGTTCCACGTAGAAGGACGCGCCGCGGCCGGGCTCCGACTTGACCGTGATGCGTCCACCATGCTCCTGCACGATGGCGTACGCAACCGTGAGCCCCAGACCCGTTCCTTTTCCGACCTCCTTGGTCGTGAAAAATGGATCGAAAATCCGCGGCTGTACGTCCTCGGGCACACCCGGGCCGTCGTCGTTGACCTCGAGGATGACCGCGTCGCGGTCAGCGTCGTGCCAGGTTCGCACGATGAGCGTCCCTCGGCCATGGGCGCCGAGCATGGCTTGCTCGGCATTGATGATGAGATTCAGCAACACCTGCTGGATCTGGTGTGGATCGGAGAACACCTCGGGGAGGCCCGACGCGAGCGCCTCGAGAATATTGATGTTGCTGATCCGCTGTTCGTACGATCGCAGCGCCAAGGTTTCTCGAACCACCTGATTGAGGTTCACCATCGCACGCGTGGTGTGCCGCTTGCGCGCGAACGTCAGTAGATTGCGAACGATCTTTGCCGCTCGTTCCGATTCGCTGAGGATGGTTTCGAGACCTCGTTTCGTCTGGTCGTCGACCGATCGCTGCGCGAGCCGCTCCGCCCACGTCAGAATCGTCGCCAGCGGGTTGTTCAGTTCGTGAGCGACGCCTGAGATTGTCTGACCGAGCGCGGCGAGCTTTTCCGCCTGGAGCAGCTGGTGATACAAATCGCGCGCCTGATCTTCGAGCCGCTTACGCTCGCTGACGTCGCGCATCAGCGCCTCGACTCGAATCCCGTCGTCGGCCGGTTCGGCGTGTGCGGTCACTTCGACCCACATCGCCGTTCGATCGGCCCGTCGCAATCGCAAGAGATAGTCCGTGATCGCCCCGTCGCGCTGAAGCCGTTCGACGAATCCATCCCGGGCCTGCGGATCGACGAAGCGTTCGAGCTCGAACGGCCGGACGTCTTCCTGCGGCGTCTCCGCTGCGAAACCGAACATGAGCTTCAGGAACGGATTCGCGGAGAGCGTCTGTGCCGCTGCTCCAGACAACGTCCCGATGTAGACGCCCTCGTGGACCGCTTCGAACAACCGGGCAAAGGCCTCGGGCGGAGCCGCCGACGTCAACTGAGGGTCGGGCACGTCGCGATTATACGAGCCTTTGGAGCGGGCACCTTCGACTACTTGCTGTCGGGCGGGGGCGACGTCGGCGTCATCGTCTGGTACTGCGACCGATACCGTTCTTCGATCGTTCGACGGATCTGCGACACGCTTGCCCCTGAACTATGCATCTGCATCGCGTCACGCGCGACATCAAGGCAGATCCCTCACGTCATGCCGTGGGGTTCCCATGTCGGACGGCCGCTCGCATCGCGGCTCTGAATGAAGCAATCGTCGTTGTCTTTATGACCGGAGTTCTGGCAACCGCAGAAGCAAGGAACGTAATGGAGAACCTCAGGATGACGCGCAGCAAAGGTGTAGACCGCGCGAACGACTTCGGGCGGACGCGGCACCATGTACGGCGTCGAGGGCAGCGGCGGCAAGTCGCCGTTATAAGCCGGAGGCGGCGGCGTGAATTGCACGAGGGTGGGCGGCGGTGCAATGGCGGCCGGCGGAGGAGCAGCGGTCGTCGGCGGGGCGGCGTTCGAGGCCGCAGGTTCCTGCGACTGACAACCGGCTGCCGCGATGGCGGTCAGCAACATCGCCATCCATGACATGCGAACCTTGTGCATCCGCCGATCTTAGCACCCGTGGACATCCGGGCTGGCCGCCGGTAATCTGACGCGATGTTCACGTCGTCGTTGCTGAAGGGAAAAGTGGCGATCATCACAGGCGGCGGCACCGGCCTCGGACTTGCGATCGCAAGGCGAATGGGAGAGCTCGGAGCCGACATCGCGGTGGGAAGCCGGAATGCCGAGCACCTGGAACACGGCACCGCCGACCTGCGCCACGCAGGGCTCGATCCGCTGGCCGTCCAGGTCGACGTGCGGAAACCGGAGCAGGTGGACGAGATGGTTGCTCGCGTCTTGCGCCACTTCGGTCACATCGACATCCTGATCAACAACGCCGCCGGAAATTTCATCTGCCGAGCGGAGGAATTGTCGCCGAATGGCTGGAACGCGGTGGTCGGCATCGTGCTCAATGGCAGTTTCTACTGCTCACGAGCGGTTGGTCGACACTTGATCGCTCGCGGCCGTGGCGGATCGATCGTGTCGATCCTCGCCAATTACGTCTGGACCGGAAGCGCCGGCACGGTGCACTCCGCTGCCGCGAAAGCCGGAGTGATGTCGATGACCCAGACGCTGGCTGTCGAATGGGCGGCTCATAACATCCGCGTGAATGCGGTTGCACCAGGCCCGATCGAGACGCCGGGTGCCGCGGAGAAGCTCTGGAGCAGCCCCGAAGCGGTACAACGAATTACCGACAGCATTCCCCTGAAGCGCTGGGGCAAGCCCGACGACGTCGCCGACGCAGTCACCTTCCTTGTGTCCGAACACGCCGGATTCATTACCGGAGAGATTCTCACCGTCGATGGAGGGTCCTGGCTCGGCAAGGGTCCGTACGGATTCGTGTGACCGTGTCGCTCCAATCGCGCGTTGGTCTCAACCCAAGCGTTCATCGAGGTCATAATACTTCTCAGTAGCTCGATGAATCGGCGGACCACTCGCTCGCCCCTCCGTCCCGGCGCATGACATCTCCGACCGCGCGACAGCGCCGCCTCGCGTATCTGGCCTGGGTCACCGTTTGTATTGTGTGGGGGACGACGTACCTCGGTATACGCGTCAGTCTGGAAACGATGCCCCCGATGCTGATGGGCGGATTCCGCTGGGTGATCGCCGGCGTTCTGCTCGGTGGTTATCTTGTGGCGCGTGGCGTGCCACTACCGGCGCCGGAGCGATGGGGCGGCATCGCACTGCTCGGGTTTTTGATGCTGGGGCTGGGAAATGGTGGTGTCGTCGTCGCCGAGCAATGGGTGCCAAGCGGCCTGGCGGCAGTGATCATCGCGTCGAATCCTTTTTGGATGGCGGTGGTCGAAGCCTCGCTTCGCGATGGTGAGCGGCTGCGGGCGAATGTCATCGCCGGGCTTGTCATTGGATTTACAGGGATCGTGGTGCTGGTGTGGCCCGATCTCGCGCTGGCCTCGTCGGACCGGCGGGGTTTTCTGGCGGGCGTGATCGCTCTGCAGATTGCTTCCATCGGCTGGTCGCTGGGTTCCTCGTATTCGAGGCGGCACGCGCGGAAGGACAACCTGCTGGCGACCACAGCCAGTCAGATGCTCGCCGGAGGCTTGATCATGACCACGGCCGGTACGCTTCGCGGCGAGTGGTCGCATCTGTGGTTCACTCGCGAGACCACGATCGCGCTCGTGTACCTGTCGACTGTCGGAGCGATTGGTGGCTTCGTGGCGTATACCTATGCGTTGCGCCATCTGCCGGTGTCGTTCGTGTCGCTCTACGCCTATATCAATCCGATTCTTGCGGTGGCGCTGGGCGTGCTGATTCTTCACGAATCATTCGATGCGCGAATGGCGGTGGCAGCGGCGTTGGTGTTCGCCGGCGTTGCGGTCGTGCGATGGAGCGGACGGAAGGCGGTTTCAGATTCCGGCCTCGAGGCGCAGGCGGAGGCAGAAGCGTCGACCTAGCGGTCGACGCTTCAATGCTCAATGCGCCCGTGTCACACCCGCCGGCCGCTGATGACGCGCACGAGGAAGAGCACGATGGCGATGACCAGCAGCACGTAGATGAAGTTGCCGAGCGTGTACCCGCTGACCATCCCGAGCAGCCACAGTACGATGAGGATGATCGCAATCGTTTCGAGCATGTTCTACTCCTTGCGGCGGCACCTGTGAGCCGCGCTAGTTAACCCAACACATGCTCCAGCAACGGCTGTGCCGGAAATCGCAAATCGTGTGGGACTTTTCTGCCCGAGTGTTAGTAGTCGTGTGTTTTCTATCGATTGGCTGTGGCTCGTCGCAAGTATTTGCCCAGCAAGAGGAACCAGCTCAACCACCAGCCCAACCGTCAACCGGCAAACAGGCCGTCTTGTTTTTGACCGGCGGCGCGATCGGTCTCGGCGCGCACGAGGCAGGGCATGTGATTGCCAACCTCGCGTTCGGTGAGAAGCCGGGTCTACAGAAAGTGGATTTTCACGGTATTCCTTTTTTCGCGATCACGCACCGGAGTGGCCTGCCCGCGAGGGAGGAGTTCGTGATTTCGTCAGCCGGGTTCTGGGTGCAGCATGCCACGAACGAGTGGCTCCTTACTCGTCGACCTCAGCTCAAATCCGAGCAGGCCCCCCTCACGAAGGGGGTGTTTGCGTTCAACGTGATCGCGTCGGTGGCATACGCGGGGGCCGCGTTCGCGAAAACTGGTCCGGTTGAACGAGACACGCGAGGGATGGCGGCCTCGTCACGGATAGACGAGCGCTGGATCGGCGCGCTCGTTCTTGCCCCGGCGCTGCTCGACGGCTGGCGCTACTACCACCCCGACGCAAAGTGGGCGGCGTGGTCGTCGCGCGGCGTGAAGATCGGCCTCGTCTTCATGGTTGTGCGATAGCGCCGGACTGCTGTGCCTCGCTGCGCGGCCCGAGCGCGAAGGTCATCGTGCCTTCGACCACCACGTGGCCATCGACTCGAGCAACGCCCCGGAGCACACCCATTCGGCTGCGGAGACGGCGCACCACCGCCTCGATGATGACCTGATCGCCCGGATGCACCGGCTTCCGGTATCGCACGCGTTCGATCCCCATGAAGTAGATCAACTTCTCGCGGTTTTCCGGTTTCGCCAGAATCATGATCGCGCCGACCTGCGCAACCGCTTCGGTGAGGATCGTCGGCGGAAGCACCGGCGGCGCGCCATGCTGGTGCGCCAGATACCGTTCGTTCAACGTCACGTTCTCGATGCCGACGATGCGCTTGTCGGGTTCGAACTCGGTGACTCGATCGACGAGGAGAAACGGATATCGATGCGGAAGAATCCGTTCGATGGCGCTGTAATCGAGCGGTAACGACAAATCCATGATCAGTGATGCCCGGCCCTTCTCCGAGCGCGCGACCAACGGGCGGAGACCCAGCGCGCAGTATAATTGTATTCTCCCCATCGGAAGGACAACGCCTTCACGTGAGTCAGTCATTTCCAGCGGACGAAGTTCCGGCCACTCAGCACCCGCCAGATCAGCCAAAGGTTTCCGAGCAGGAGCTCGTCACCACACTTTTCGATCTCGGACGTCAGGTGACGGGCGTCCTAGACTTTGACGATCTGCTGCACCAGATTCCGAGACTGATTGGGCGGTTGATTTCGTTCGAAGCCTTTGCCGTCTACCTGCTCGACGAACGGCGCGGAGAACTTCGCGTTGCCTATGCGGTCGGCTATCCGCCCGCCGAGAAGCCGCTGCGACTGCGGCCAGGCATGGGGCTGGTCGGTGTAGCGGTCGCGACCGAGCAGCCGATACTGGTCAACGATCTGCGGACCGACCCACGCTACATCGAGTTCGTGCCTGGTATGAACTCGGAAATCGTGGTGCCACTGCTCCACAAATCCCGGCCGATCGGGGCGCTCAACATCCTGAGCCATCACCGCAACCAGTTCACGCTCGACGACGTCGCGATTGTCCGTCAGTTTGGAGCGCACGTGGCGGTGGCGCTCGTGAATGCGCGACTCTTCGATCGGAGCCGCCGCGACGCCGAGGCGTTCGAAACTCTCGCCGAGATCGGACGTGACGTCGCCTCGGTGCTCGAACTCGATGAGCTGTTCTCGCGAATCGCGCAGCTGACCAAGCGCGTCATCGACTATCGCACGTTCGGCATCCTGCTTCTCAACGAGGAGCTGGGCGAGCTCGAGATGAAGCTTGCGCTGCAATACGGCGAAAAAGTCGAAGTGCCGCGCGTCCGACTCGGAGAAGGGCTGGTCGGCTATGCGGCGCTCCATCGCGAGGCGGTGTTGGTTTCGGATGTCTCCCAGGATCCGCGCTACATCAAGCTCGTGCCCGACGTGCGATCCGAACTGGTCATCCCGATGCTGCTGAAGGACCGATGCATCGGTGTGGTGGATCTCGAGAGCCCCGAGCTGGATGCGTTCAGCAAGCGCGACGTCGAGATCCTGACCTTGCTCGCCAGCCAGGCTGCGGTCGCGATTGAGAATGCGCGGCTGTACGAAGAGGTCCGCGCCAACGAATTGCGGCTCGAAAAGGAAGTGCGTTTCGCGCAACGGGTTCAGACCGCGCTCTTGCCGGCCGGTCCGCCAAAGCGGCTCAAAGGGGTCGAAGTCGCGGCTGCGTTCGCTCCGGCGCGCGAAGTCGGCGGCGACTTTCACGACTACCTTTCACCGGAAGCGCACACGTTGGTCGTCGCCGTCGGGGACGTATCCGGCAAAGGCGTGCCGGCAGCGCTGTACAGCGCATTTGCGGCTGAGCTCGTCCGCGGCCGGACCTTCCGCCGCCGCTATCTTCCCGATCGATCGAGCCCGGCAAGCGTACTCTCGTCGGTCAACACGATTCTTCAGCAGCGTCAGCTCGAGGAGTACTATTGCACCCTCTGCTACGCCGTCTTCGATCTGAAGCGAAGAGTCCTGACGCTCGCGAATTCCGGCTTGCCGTATCCGATTCGATGCAGCGCCGAAGGCTGTGCCCAGATCGAGCTGCCGGGCGTTCCGCTCGGATCGTTTCAGGGATCGACCTACGACGAAGTGACCTTCGCGTTGCACGCCGGCGATCTTTTCGTCCTGTGCACTGACGGCGTCTTCGAAGCGATGAACGGACTGGGGCAGGAGTTTACCGCCGCACGTTTGATCGAGGTGGTCGAGCCCTTGCGCGATCAGCCGGCGGCAAAGGTCGTGGAGAAAATCTTCGAAGCGGTTGCCACATGGCGCGGCGACACGCCACCGAACGACGACATGACCGCTGTGGCGGTTCGCATCACGCTGTAGAGAGCGCAAAAAAAAGGGCGGGGTCACGAGCCCCGCCCTTCTCCCTGCCACCAACGTGAAAGCTAATATCGTTTGAATGAGATGTCGGTTTGCTCGAGGTGAAGGCCGAGCGCCTGCCCACCAAAGGTCGCCATGTCGTTCACGCGGCCTTTCACGCGAACGTGGGCGCCCTTCGTCGGAATGCGTCCGTTCTCCGAAAGGACCGTCATCTCACCGGTCCCATCGTCCACCTTGTAAACCTTGAAAGGAACCAGCGGGACGCCCCATGAGCTCGTGACGACGCCATTGATGGCGACGGTCTTGTTCTGGTACCGACCGGGGTTATATTTCAACTCGGCGACGCTTGGCGTGTGCAGCGCGCAGCCCGACAGTGCTGCCACCACCGCCAGCGGTGCGATCAAGCGAGCGACGAATCGAGCCATTGCACAACCCTCCCGAGAATAAAAATGCCGCGCGGAATCGGCCTGACTTACGACGGGATGCGGCGATGCCAGCGCCTGCCTGAGTTACGCACCCCGTTGATTCCGCGCGACACCTGAACTACATCAAAGGCTGTGCCTGTTTCGGCCTGCGGGATTTCAAAGAAAACGCGAGGATTGGTTCGTTCCACCGTCCCATGACGGGGACGCCCTGACCTCGGCGCGTGACGCTCGGGGGCGATGACCGGAGACGCTTAGAACCGATAGGTCAGGCCGGCGCGGGCACGATGCACTTGGATGTCATCGGGGCGCGACTGAAAGTCGTAACCAACTTCGAGGCTGACGAACGGCGAGAAGAAGAGATTCGCGCGAAAGGCGACCGTGTCAGATTCAAAGCCAATGCGATCGCTCGTCAACCAGTCGAGACGATCGATCCCGTGCGTGTAAGCTGCGCCCAGACGCACCTGCTTCGAGATCGCCCCGCTGAGACCGATGGCAACGGTATCGGTTGAGATTTCCGTGAAACCGTCCGAGCTATTGGTATGCCCACGAAGGTACCGGATCGAGGCCTCGGCGCTGTCCGACAGCTTCACCATCACTTCAGGGCCGATCAGCAAGACATCCGAATCGTCTTCGAACCCTGCCCGCCGGACCACGCCGCCCAGCGTCAGTCGACGATCCCTGTAGGTGAGCTCGCCGTAGACGTCTGTCTGCGGAAGATAGACCGGATCGAATCCGAACAGCGCCCCGAAATTCAGGTTCACCTTACGCGAGAGCGTGAAGTCAAATCCACCGCCGGCACGTTGATCGCTCACGCCGTAAAAGTCTTCGGTCTGGCCCTGCGCCACCACGCGGACCGAATCGGTGGTCCGCGCGTTCAGGACGAAAGAACCGAGGTGTGAATCGTCCTGCCCGCTGTTGACGTGCTGAAAGTCGTAATCGAGCTCGAGTCGGTGTGCGCGTTCCGCGCGCACTTCGTCGGCCTCGGTGCGAATCTGTGCGTTGCTCGGATCGAGTGCGAGTGCGCGGTTGTAGTACGCGAGGGAAAGCGTCGTGTGGTTCGCTGCGTGGTGCAGCCGTCCCTGAGCCGCAAGTACGGCTGGGCGGTCAGGCGCGAGGGCTTCGGCCTGCCGGAGAAGTTCGCTCGCTTCGCTCAATCGATCCAGCGCAACCAGTGACTCTCCCGCCCCTATCAATGCGTCGACGTGCTGCGGTTGTACCGCCAGAATCGATCGATACACGTCAACGGCGTGTTCCGGATGTCCGAGCTTTGCGTGGAGGCGCGCGATCCAGAGACGCGCGTCGATGTCGTCGGGGTTTGCGGCCGCAATGGTCTGGAATTGCTTGAGGGCGTCCGCATAGGCGCCGGAGCCGGCCAGCCGTTCCGCCGCGGCGCGCTGGTCCTGCGCCTGCGGCGGCACGAGCAGAACCACGCCAAGAATGGCGCTCGAAATCAGGATCATGAGAACGAATCGTCCCTTGGTGGCCTCCTGACCGTCGGCCCAGCCCGGATCATCCGGTGCGCTGCCGAGGGCACAACCTTTTGTGGGAGGGCCTCGTCTCACTTTTCGGAACCTTGGGGGGTTTACTACAGGGTTCTGCTGGGTTCTGCGGGGTTCTACGGGGTTCTACGGGGTTCGGTTCTTAGGTTCTACGGGGTTCGGTTCTTAGGTTCTGCTGGGTTCTGATGCAAAACCAACCGAGCGAGAGCTTGTCGCGGAGTGATTACAGAGTCGGAGGCTGATTTATGAACGCATGGAAGAGCGCTGCCCTGGCTGCGGCATTGATAACGGCCGGAGGTCTCGGGGCGGCTTTTTGGCCGGCTGCACATGCGCAGACGGTGGCGCGGACGCCGCGCGCGGTCGAGATCGTTGGCCGAGGGAGCCGCCTTGGCGTCACGATCCGTGATGCCGAGGAGGCGGACGCAAAAACCAACAAGATGACCGCACCATCGGGGGTGGTGATCGAGGAAGTGAGAGAAGACAGTCCCGCGGCAAAGGCCGGATTGAAAAAGGGAGACGTTGTCGTGGAATTCGACGGTGAGCGAGTGCGCAGCGTGCGCCAGTTCACCAGGCTGGTTCAGGAAACGCCGTCGGGAAGGAAGACGCAGGCTTCGGTGATGCGCGATGGGCAGCGCGTCAACGTGACTGTCGAACCCCGCGAGGGCGACGGTCTCAACGTGTTTGCTGACGGCAAAGACCTCAGCGTGCTGCGAGACTTCGCCGGCGATTTCGCGTTCGACATTCCACGACCTGCTATGCCGGCGCCACCGGCCGCACCGATGCCGCCGGCTCCTCCGGCGTTTCCGGATTTCGACACCTTCGTATGGCGCGGCAGCAACACGCTCGGCATTACGGTCGGCGATCTCTCCGAGCAACTGGCGCAGTACTTCGGCACGAAGGACGGTGTCCTGGTGACGTCGGTGGCCGACAATTCGCCGGCGTCGAAAGCCGGGATCAAAGCTGGCGACGTGATTACCTCGGTCAATGGAACCGACGTGACGAGTCCATCGGATTTGCGCCGGCGAATTCAGCGACTCCAGGACGGCGACGAATTCACTATTGGAGCAGTCCGTGACAAGAAGGCACTGACGGTGAAGGGAAAAGCTGAAACGACCCGGCCGAAGCCGACGCATCGCTCGATTGTCTAGGTGCTAGACGGCATCGGCGCGAGCCTGCGCTCGCGTTGACGGCGGTCCCACCAGCGTGGCCAGCTGCGCGGCAATGATTGAAGCGGTTGCCAGCTTGGCGGGATCCTTCTCGCCATGAGACCGCACTTCCGCCGCCATGATGCCCACGCAACCGGCAGGGGTCACCAGTGGCGCCGCAATCGCGCCGTTCGACACCGAGTCTGTTTCGACCGTCTGCAGCAACGAAGTCCGAAGTGCCGCGGCTGTCGCATTCTCCGCGTCCCGGAGAATCGTTCCCAGACGCAGCACCATCTGGGGCGGGTAGCCGTGCGTAACAATCGGACTGAGCTCGCGGCCGTCAGGATCGGCGATCCAGAGGACGATGCCGGGAGCGTCGAGTACTGTGGCGGCGCGCTCGAGAAGGGGCGGCAGCGCGCGAGTATCCATCACCTTGGCGAGATCGGAACAGATCGCCGCCACCGAGTCGAGGTCGATCGCCGAAGCCGGTTTACGCATCGTTCCCGTGCGTTCGGGAGATGCCGCGACGTTTCCGCGGTCCGGCCGCGGCGAGTCGTCGTTCAACATCAATGAAACCGGAGCGCGATTCACGTCCGGCTCGGCGGTGGCGCTCGACGTTCCACCAAAGAACATCAGAATCGTGACGAGCGCGACGACGCTCGCTGCTGCAATCGCAACGAGCTCAGCGCGCCGAGTCGACGCATGTTCGGAATCGTAGCGGCTGGTCTCGGATTTTCTCGCATCGTCGATCGACGCGGCGATGGCTGACGTGCTCTCGAAGCCATCGGCGAAAATGAGATCCGACGCGAGCAGCGGCTGTCCGTTGCGCACGTAGTCACGCGCGCGGCGATCGATCTGTTCGAAATCCTGAAGGGCGCTCGAGGCGTTATCGATTGCGGATTGTGCACCCGCCGATGCGGCGTGGCCGCGCAGGAACTCGAATCGCTCCTTGACCGCATCGAGTGATGCGGCAACTTTTGTCATCCAGGTCTGCGCGCCTTGCCCGGCTGCAACATAGCCCTGCTGGGCAGAACGCATCTCGAGAACTCCGCGCTCGGCTTCGAGCGCCGCTCGGTCGAAAGCCCGAACATCATCAACGCTGCGTCGTAATTGAGACTCGCTCGTCCACACGAAATACGCCGCCATGCTTCCTGCTACGACGAACGCAGCAAGGAGCACCGCGCGCACCGCCAGACTTTTCATGCTTCCTCCGCAAGCGCGGTGATGATGTGACGCTACTATAACAAGGTTCACACGCGACGCGCGCGCAAAAGCGGAGGAGATGTTGTCGATCGTCGCGATTATCAATCCGATTTCGGGTGCGGGCACCGATCACGCGACAGCGAAGCGCCGCATCGCGTCGATCCAGGACGAAGCGCGACGCCGCGGATTGTCCGCAGAGATCCATTTGACGACGCGCCCGGGTCACGCGCGAGAACTTGCGGCGGCGAGCGCGGCCTCGCATGTCGATCTTGTAATCGTGTGGGGCGGCGACGGAACGATCAACGAAGCCGGCGGCGCTCTCGTTGGTTCATCAAGCACGCTCGCCGTGGTACCGGCTGGATCCGGCAACGGTCTGGCGGCGGCGCTCGGCGCGTCACATGATCCGAAGGCGGCGCTGAAGACGGCGTTCGATGGCCACACGCGGACGATCGACGCGGGAGTGATGGTGGGGCGTCCTTTTTTCAATATCGCGGGCATTGGATTCGACGCGCGCATCGCCAGGCTGTTCAATGAGCGAGGCGCCGGCCGGCGCGGTCCGTTGCCCTATATTCTGATCGGACTTCGTGAAGGGTGCGTCTATCCCGGCGTCGATTACCGCGTCGAGCTCGACGGCGACCGGCATCAGCTTCGTGCGCTGCTGATTGCGTTTGCCAACGGTCGTGAGTACGGCATGGGCGCGCGCATCGCACCTCAGGCCGAGCTAGACGACGGACTGCTCGATGTGATGATGGTCGCCTATCGGCCGCTGTTATCGCGTTTTTGGGATGCGCGTCACCTGGCGATGGGAACCGCGCACCGAGCGGCGAGCGTTTTCACCAGACGAGTGACGCACGCCGTGGTTGAATCTGACGGTCCGATGGAGTTTCACGTCGACGGCGAATTGGGCACGGCCGATCGGCGAATCGAAGTTCGAATTCTGCCGGCTGCGTTGAAGGTGCGAGTGGCGAAGTAGTTTCAGCGCCGAAATTCAGCCCGAAGACTTTGGTTTGAGGATCGCATAGGCGGGAAGCCCAGCGGCAGAGAGCCGCTGAAGGATTTCCTTGGCCGGAGAGCTATCAGGATCCTCTGCCTGAAACTTGATCTTGACGTAGCCCGAAAGCGCCTGTTTCACTTCCTCGCTCGCGAGCGTCGTCTTGTCCATCGTCAGGCAGTTCTTGCACCAGGTCGCCCAGGCATCGATCAGCACCGGTTTGTTCTCGCGTTTCGCCACGGCGAGTCCTTCGCTGAGGGAAGAGTGCCACCCTGCCTTCAGCTGCTCCTGAACGCTCGACGTGACCGCGCCAGGATCGACCCACCGGTTCGAAAAGATCGAATAGGCTTCGTAGCCGTAATACGCCGCGGTCCCGAGGATGAAGACGCCGAACGCCTGCTTTACGCGAACCATCCACATGCCTGGCTTCGGAAGCGCCGCAATGCCTGCACCCGCAATCGGCCACGGAATGGCCATTCCGATGCCGAGAAAGAAGGGCAATGCAAGAGCAACACGAGTTCCGGTTGCGTAAAGGTTGCTCGAAAACAGGACGACCTGAATGACCACAGGCGCCACGCATGCGCCGGCCAGCAGTGCCGCGACCGCACCCATCGTGAACGCGAGCATCACGCTTCCGCGCGCGCCGCTTCCGCCAAACCTGGTCGAATACTTGGAAAAATCAATCAGCAGAAGGTCGAACATCGCGAGCCCAAGAATGACAAACAGGATCGCGATGCCGAGATTGAACCACGGCGAGGAATTGATCGTGCCGAAAGTGCCTGCGGTGAGGATGACGACCAGCCCAAGCACGCCGTAGACAAAAGCCATCGCGCCGCCGTACGCCGAACCGAGCAGAAATCCGCGGCCGCGAGACTGTGCCTGCGCGCCAGCCCCGATGATCGCAAGGTTGATCGGGATCATCGGCAGCACACAAGGCGTCAGGTTCAACGCCAACCCGCCGATGAGTACCAGAATGAGGATGGCCAGCGGTCCTCGCCCTTCGAACATGCCGCGTGGCTTGACGCCAGCTTCTGCGTTTCGAATGAACGACAGGAAGTCGGACGTGCTCTGATACCCGCCGTTGGTTCCGGCGACGACGAAATCGTCGAGGAGCGCTGCGCTATCTCGTGCGCTTTCCTTCGCGGCCGGTGGAGCGGCGGGAGAGTTTGTGGTCTCGACGGCCGGCTTATCACCAGTTCCGAACGCGATGCTGGCGAAGGTCTTCTTCAGCGCCGGATCGGGGCGAGCCTGGGCCGTGGACGGAACGACGTGCACCGTCCAGCTGACGTCAGCGTTCACCGGCGGATAACACAGGTTGATGTCACACGCCTGATACCGGAACTTCCCCGGAACCTGAACGTCCCCCTTCGCGGTCGTGTTCGCGAGCGACAACGTGATGCCGATCAGGAACTCGCGTTCGAACACCGAAAGAGGCTTGTCGACGTTCACTTGCTTCAGATCGATCGGCGGAGGCCAGACAATTTCATCGACCGAAAAGCCCGCCGGCGGATCGATTTTGACCGTCGCGGGGATCAAGGTTGGATCCCGAGGCTTATTGGATTGCGTGTGCAGGCCTTCCGGTACGGTGACCTTCAAGGCGAGCCGAACTGTTGATCCGGCGCGCGCCGGCCCTTCGACCAGCGGCGCCAGCTCCGCCTTGGGCCGGGAAGGCTGTGCCCCAGCAGCCACACCAGCCAGGACGACGAACGCGAGAGCAAGAAAACGCTTCACAGCGCCCGTCCTGGTGCCGGGATTAATCGATCTTCTGAAGCGGAATGAGATGCTGCGCCGAGGTGGCGCGAGGCGTCCCGGCGAATTTGACCGGCGGTAGATCCTGGAACATGAAGTCCCATTTCCATCGTTCTGATGGATTAGACGCCTGCAGCCAGTGTCGCGCCGCAACGGGCCGGGCAAACGACAAGGATGCGAGGCTCGCGTAGCGTTCATTGCCCGAAAACGCCGCCGCAAGATCCGCTCGAACGGCCGCGCTGCTCGTGTAGGTCAACGACGCGCCGAGCGCGAGACCCACGTTGACGAACACCTGCCAGTCTTCCTGGGCGTCTCCCGGAGGGGTGATGGCGCGAGAGGCGGCCTGGAGTCTCCCCTGGGCGTTCACGAACGCTCCGTCCTTCTCCATCCACGACGCCCCCGGCAGAACGACATCGGCGGCCTTGGCGAGCGCCGTCATCAGCACTCCGTGCACGACGAGGAACGGTAAGCGTCCTGACTGGCGGGCACTGATGATCCATGACAGATCGCCGATGTAACCGTCCGGACCAGGATCGAATACGTACAACGCATGGACGCGTCCCTGTTCGACATCGGCTCGGAAGGCGGAGATCTCCGCTTCGCCTTGTGCCGACGCCTTGACCGGAAATCCGAGGTCGCGGGCGCCATTCACGTTCGGCGCATCGACTGGTGGAATCTTGAACTTCACGCCCGGCGGCTGCGGCTTTTCGCGATAGCGCCAGCCGATCGCCACACCATCTTCAGGAAGGCCAAAGGTGCCGCCGAGCCGGCCGATGAGGTACAGCTCTTCGAGTGAGGCATGCGCCGAGACGAAGAACCGCAATTGCGAAGGGCCACCGGCGCTGGTGACTCGATCGGCGAGCTTCGAGAGCGCATTGGTCCAATCGGTGGGTTCGAGCGTGCCCGGTTCGCTGCGAAGCAACGGCCGCTGCAGCCGTTCGTCCCCCTCAATCCACCGGTAATCGAACCGCCCGATGTCGCACATCCAGTAGCCGTTGACGTCGGGATTGTAGCGAGGGGTCGTTCGTATCAGCTGCGCTCCCTTGGCCCATTCCGGCTTCGCCTTGATCCAAGCGGTCGTGTTGCAGCCCTTCTCGCAGAGCGTGCAAATGGTGTCGACCGCTTCGGGATTGTCCCAGGGGCGCGATTTGAACCTGTAGTCCTTCGTCGTGATCGCACCGACCGGGCAGACGTCCATCAGGTTGCCCGACAGCAGCGAGTGCACGCCTTCTTCCTGGAATGTCGCGATCTCGCTTCCGTATCCGCGATCGGCAATGCTGATCTGCGCGTCGGTATCCACTTCGCGCATGAACCGAACGCACCGCGTGCACAGAATGCAGCGGTTGCGGTTCAACATCAGCGTCGGACCAAAATCCACGTCCGCGCGGACGCCTTCGCCGTCGAACACGCGCCGTGGGAACTCCATCCGGCTCTCGTTCGGTCCAAAGGTGTAGGAGAAGTCCTGCAGCGGGCACTCGCCGCCTTTGTCGCACACGGGACAGTCGAGCGGGTGATTGATCAGCAGGAACTCGAACACGCTGGCGCGCGCCTCGACCACGTCGGGCGTCTGCGTCGAGACGACCATTCCCTCGGCCGCCGGCGTCGAGCACGACGTCTGCAGTTTCGGCATCTTCTCGATCTTGACGATGCAAACCCGGCACGATCCATCGATGCCGAGACCAGGGTGGTAGCAGTAATAAGGGATCTTTATCCCGCTCTCAATGGCGGCCTGCAGGACGGTCTTTCCCTTCTCGACCGTGACCGGCCGCCCATCAATCGTCAGCGTGACGGTATCCATATCCCTCAGATCATACATGGTTTATGGATCTTCCGCCTGAAGGCGGAAGCCACATGGGAGACCGGGATCTTTTGCCCGAAGGCGGAAGCCACGTGGGAGACTCGGGATCTTCCGCCTAAAAAGGCGGAAGCCACATGGGAGACTGGGATCTTTTGCCCGAAGGCGGAAGCCACATTGAGAGACTCGGGATCTTACGCCTCAAGGCGGAAGCTACAAGGACTAGGATCTTCCGCCTCAAGGCGGAGGCCACATATGAGACTGGGATCTTCCGCACCCCTCACAACACTTGTGGCTTCCGCCTTTAGGCGGAAGATCATCGATCGATCTCTACGAGCGCGGCGTTGTCGGCGTTGGCGGCGACGTTGCGAACTCGCCCGTTCACCGGAATGACACGTTCGGTGTGCTTGTCGTTCAGCACGACGACGACGGTCTCGGTCGCTCCGCTGTCATAGGTGATCGTGACACTGACCGGCACGTCCGTCACATCCTGATGTTGTTCGAAGCGAATGACAACGTCCCCTTCCGACATCCTCGAGGTGAATTTCACATGCGGGATTTCGGAACCAAAGATCCAGGTGTCGAAAAAGCGATGCAGGTCGCGCCCTGACGCGTTCTCCATCGCCTTGCGGAAGTCGTCGGTGCCGGCCTTCTTGTATTTCCATTGCTGGTAGAAGGTCTTCATGCCGGTGAAGAAGGCCTCGTCGCCCACCAGACGACGAAGCATGTGCAGCACCATGGCACCTTTGTTGTACACGACGGCGCGGAAGATTCGATCGTCTCCCTGGATGTGGCCGAGCCGATAGCCGAGGTACACCGGGCCATCCGATGATGCTTCGATCGCCGTGCGCCGCATCTGTCGAAGCAGCGCCGGCATAGCGGTGCTCTGATCGCGCTCGGCGTAGAGGACGGCGAAGTACTGCGCGAACGCTTCACTGAGCCACTGTTCGTGATAGTTCTTCCAGCCGACGGCCTGTCCCCACCACTGATGCGCGAGCTCGTGCGCCATGAAAAACGAGGGGAAGCTTTCGAAGCCCACCGGATCGTTTCGCCAGACGACGGTCGAGCCGGGCATCACCGAGTTCAGCACCGCAAAGTACGGCGGACTGTGCCCGCCCGGCCGATCGCTTTCGAGCATTGCGAGCGTGAAACTCGGGTACGGCACATCACCGAGCAGCGAGGCGTAGAACGAGAGAATGGAGGACATTCGTTCGCTGGTATCCCGCGCGCGTACGGGGGCCCGCGGCGTGCTCTGAATATAGAGAGATACATCCGACCCGCCGGCGTTGAGTCGCAGGTTGTCGACACGGTTGAACCGGCTGACGATCATCGCCAGGTATCGAACTGGCCGCGAGGCCTCGAAGACGAATATCTTTCGACGCCGCTGCGCGTCGTTCCCGCCCGGTGGCAGCGTCGGCGACTCCACCGGTTGTCCGGTGGCAATGACGTCGTAGTCGCTGGGCACGCTGATCCGAACCGTCGCGGTCGCGTAATCGGTGACCGTGGATTGGGGATACCAGTAGCTCCGGTTGCTGTAGAGATAACGCGGCTGGAGTGGAATCTCCATCCGCTCTTGCTCGGCCGGCGCCCGCCCGAGCTGGATCGCTTCACGATCGAACGCCTGGGGTGTCAC
>JBPYFA010000452.1:0-10244 GCA_051986585.1 Vicinamibacterales bacterium
GTCGACGAGATTCGCTCGGCCACCGAGAAATCCGACAGTGAAGTCGAGTGCCCACCGGACGGACTGTGATGACCATGGGGCGATCGCATCGGGAAGATAGAAAAGAGTCTCCCGGCGAATGCGATCGGGCAGCGGCCGACCGTCGACGAACAGGCTGCCTGAGGTCGGCGGCAGTACCCCGGCCATGCACTCGAACAGCGTCGTCTTGCCGGCGCCGTTTGGTCCGATCAAACCGAGAATTTCCTGACGACGTACGGAAAAGCCGACATCAGCGAGTGCGGCAATCGAGCCGTATCGCTTGGTCATTCCAGCCACCCGCAGCCAATCGGCTGACGAGGCGCTGGACCCGGGGGTGTGTTCGAGAAGGTCGATAGTCGTGTCCCGCGTTCACCTGTGCGCCAGCGAATTCGAGATCATTTCGAGTTGATGAAAACGCGCAACGGGCCAGGTGTATGAAGATCTGACCGCAGCCGGCGAATTACTACCAGTGGTCGTAGCTTGAGTGCCCGGGTTTCAGGGAAGGAAGGCGACGAGTGCTTCGGTGACCCGATGGATAGGGGCCGCTACCGCTGGAAGAGCGATCATGACCGCAACGAGACCCACCGCGGTGCGAGAACCCCATCCTCCCAGCGGCTCCGCGACGGGAAGTGCATCGTTGACGAGATGACGGACTCGCCGCTCGAGCAAGTCCGAATCGTTCAAGGTGCTCCATACCGCGACGGGCATCGCCGGACTCCATGCCGCGGACAGTCTCGCTACCTTTATTAATGCTGACGCGAGATGAACGGCCCGAACCCGGTCGCCACGGACTGCGACCGCGTCTGCCCGTGACTCGGCGGCCACGTGCCAATCATGTTCGAGACGTTGCGCCACCCTCGAACCCGAAAGAAAATCCGGCGCGCACGCTATGCCCCAGCGAGCCAGGTTGTCGTGGGCATCGCGATGAGCCATTTCGTGCGCAATCGCAACGTCGAGCTCCGCAGCGGTCAGCTCCGTCGTCACCTTCCGGCCCACCAGAATGCGAGGCTGCAGAATTCCTGCGAGTGAGACACCGGGGAGGCCATCCACCTCGTCGATGTTCGAAGCGAGCGGGCACGGTCGGGCTCCGCGGCGCATGGTCCGACTGAGACGCGCAATGCGGGCGGTCCGCCCGGCGCTTCGCGCCAGCAACCCTGCGCCTGCCGCGGCGAGCACGTACCAGACCAGTCCGAGCGTCTCGGCGGCATCGCGCGGTTCCAAGACCCACTGCATCGGCAGGAACATCGCAATCGCGAACACGAAGGAGCCGACCGATGGCAGCAGGCGAAGAACCAAAAGCAGCCGGGGTCGGACGGTCGCGGGCCGGCGCAAAAGGATAGCTGACGCGACAGCCGACACGGCACTCGCGACGAGGTTCAGCGCGGCGAACCAGGCAAGCGACAAGACGATGGAGCGCACAACGATTTCCATCATGGCTTTCGGTTGCCCCTCTCGCCCGGAGTGACGGTCGCATTCTGCTCGAGACGCTGTCGCTTTTCTCTCACCATCCGTTCCAAGGCGTCCAGCAGCTCGGCACCACCGTTCTGATTTCCGACGGCGTCGACCAGGTTCGACAAAATCGGCATCACGGACCCATCCGATAGGCCCGACATCATCCCGCCGGCGAGCGCCGCTTCCGTTTCTTCCCGGCTGCGGGCGGGTCGATACACAAACGCCCGCCCGACTCGTTCGCGCGTGACGTATCCTTTTTTAAACAAGCGATCGAGCGTCGTCATCACGGTCGTATACGCCGCGACCCGGGGCAGGTGGCACTGGACATCTTTCACGGTCCCGTTGCCCGTTCGCCAGACAATCTCCATGACCTCTCGCTCGAGGCTTCCAAGCGCCACCCGCAGCGGATCGGTGCCATTGCGCCACGCTCGATTCCACAGACCTTTCAACATTGGAGACCCAAGCATCTTACCCGGATGGATGTGAACTCCCAAATCCGTGGCGCGTCAACGTCTGGCCGGCGACGTGGCTCACATGTTGCTGTTACCTCTGGCGGCTGCACAAACTGCAGAGTTGGAACGGAGACAAGCCTGAATGCCGAACCTGCGAGGACGCCCGACGCGCCTGACGCCGGAGGAGCGCAAGTCGCTAACGCATGGCGATTTCTGGATTCCTGAGGATGAGCGCGTCATCTACCGGCGCGCCCTGGAGGCGGTGAACGGAGCCAATCTCCCCTTCGTCGTGGCTGGTGCCTACGCAATCTACGAACACACGGGCATCTACCGCAAAACGAAGGATCTCGATCTCTTCTTCGAGCCGGCGCACATCGTGGCCGCTGCGCGCGCGCTCAGATCTGCCGGTTTCCTCACCCGCCTGGAAGACTCGCATTGGCTCGCCAAAGCGACGATGGGCGACTACTTCATCGATCTCATTTACGGCATGGGCAACGGCCTGGAATTGATCGATCAGGGCTGGATGCAGCACAGCCGCCCGGGCATCATCGCCGCCACTCCTGTTCGGATCGCGCCCGCCGAGGAATTGATCTGGCATCGCCTGTTCATCAGCGAACGTCACCGTCACGATATGTCCGATATCGTGCACCTGATTCTGTGCTGCGGCGAAACGCTTGATTGGGATCGACTAGTGCGCCGCGTCGGCGAGCATTGGCCGCTGTTGCTCTCGCAGATCCTGATGTTCAACTACGTGTATCCCGGCTACCGGACGAACGTCCCGAGCTGGGTGCCCGAACAACTACTCGAGCGCGCACGGGCCGAAATCGGCGTCAACGATGAAAATCAGGATCTGACGAGGGGCCCTCTGATCTCTCGCTTCAGCTTCACGATCGACGTGACCGAATGGGGATTTCACAGTCCGCGCGGAGAACTCATCCGCAGGGTCCGTCAACAGGCCGTCCTGAAGGAGATCGCGCAAGCTGATGTCTGGGACGAACGCGCCGAAGCCGAGACGGTGGGATCGTGAATCGGTGATGTGGTGAATTGGTGAATGGCCACCTCGAGGCTATCTCCGCCGACACCCGGCCGGCTCACCGTTGCCGGAGTCAGCATCAGCCATCCCGAACGCGTAATGTTCCCGGATGCGCGGTTGACAAAGGCTGACCTCGCACGCTTCTACGAACGGATTGCAGACTGGATTGTTCCCCATCTGAAAGGCCGGCCGCTGACGCTGGTCCGATGTCCGAAGGGCCTTGCCGACGAATGCTTCTTCATGAAGCACTCGAAGGTCTGGGCGCCACCCGCGCTCAGGCGCGTTTCGATTCAGGAGAAGACGAAAGTCGGTGAGTACTTGATCGCCGACACGCCCGCCGCGGTTGTGTCGCTCGTGCAGATGGACGTGCTCGAAATGCATACGTGGAACACGCGTATCGAGAACGTCGAGCGTCCCGACCGCATCGTGTTCGACATCGATCCGGGGCGCTACGTCGCCTGGAAACAGGTCGTCGAAACCGCTCGCCTGGTGCGGCGAATGTTGGAAACAGTGGGACTCGCGAGCTTTCCGAAAACGACCGGCGGCGTCGGGTTGCATGTCGTCGTGCCGATCAGTCCGCGCGCGGATTGGAGTGAGTGCCTGGAATTCTCGCGGGCGCTGGCAGAAGCCATCGAGCGCTATTCGCCGGAGCTTTACACGACGGCCTTTGCGAAAGCCGGACGCGAACGCAAGATACTCATCGATTACCTGCGGAACAATCGCACCAACACCTCGATCGCCGCGTTCTCCGCACGTGCGAAAAAGGGCGCCCCGATCTCAATGCCGTTAACATGGGAACAGGTGACGAACTCGCTGGATCCGTCCACGTTCACCGTATTGACCGCCGAGCGCCGACTGAAATCGCTCCGTCGGGATCCGTGGAAAGATTACTGGACCAGCCGGCAGCGGTTTTCGAAAAACGCAACCGCTGCGCTCCAAGCGATCATTCCGTAGTCAGCCAGCCAACTCTTCCGGCGACGGGAAATTGTGTTGTTCCCGCCCCTCCGGGCCGTCGTGCTGTGCAGTGGTCTTGTACAGCTCGAATCGACCATCTGCGGCGCGGTCCGTAAGGCGGGAACGATACGCCTTCATCTCCTGCTGCGTCATCGGCGTGAATCCCCGCGCAATCTTGAGGTTCTGCCGAAGCACGCGGAGCGAATCCATTCCGCTCACGGTTGTCGCCACCGGCAGACTCATCGCGTATCGCAGCGCGTCGGCCGGCGTCACCGCTTTGTGTTTCACCGCCTGACCGGCGCCGAAGCTCTTCATCCCGATCGGAGCGATACCTTGCTTCTTCAACTCGGGCAACACGAGTTGCTCGAAACTTCGAAACGTCGCATCGAAGCCGTTCAGCGGCATTTGGCAGCTGTCGAATGGGAATTTGTACGACAGCATCTCGAGGTGGATTTCAGGGTCCTTGTGTCCGGTAAATCCAACGAATCGCACTTTGCCCTGCTTGCGAGCCAGCTCGAGCGCTTCGACGACGCCGCCGGGCGCGAAGTGGCGCTCGGGGTCGTTGTAGTACGCGCACTCGTGAATCTGCCAGAGATCGAGGTAGTCGGTTTTCAGCCGCTGCAATGATTGCTCGAGTTGCCGCATGGCGGTCTTCGCATCCCGACCGTGCGTGCAGACCTTGGTCATCAAAAACACCTTCTGACGCCGGTCTTTGATCGCCTTACCCATGCGGATCTCGCTCTTGCCGTCGTGGTACTCCCACGCGTTGTCGAGAAAGGTCACGCCCGCATCGATAGCCTCGTGGATGAGTTTTGTAGCCTCAGCCTCGGTCCGCGCGAGACCCACGTGATAACCACCCAGTCCGAGCGCCGATACCGTTTCGCTGTGTCTGCCAAACTGACGGCGGGGAATTGCGTCTGTGCTCATGGTTCGCGCTCGTGCAAGCGCGGGACCAATGTCCGTCACCCGCACTTGCGTCCGATGAAGAATGGCCCGAGCCGATCGAGATACAACGAGGTCTGTTGTGTGTGGCGCATCGCCTGCACAATCGCAGACAACGGATAGAGCTCCTTGCCAATCAAGCCGATTACGAAGTCGTTGTCGTCCCGATCGAGGCCGTGGCACGCGAGCCTGATGTCGTGCACGTAGTCGGCTGCGCCGAACGTCATGCCGATCTGCCCGTGCTCGGCGAGGATCGTCCGCTGCTGCTCTTGCGGAAGTTGCGCGAACGCGCCGGCGCGGCGGAGCGGGTACCAAATCGCCCACGGCCAGTCGGCATTCAGCACGGTGCGACTGGGACGATGGATGAGGACCTCCTCGAGATCGGGTTCGTAGCCGAGCGAGTAGGTCCGGCCGAACATCGTGAACTCCGGCTTCAGCGACAACCCCGACATCACCCCCGTCGCAAGGCGCGGACGGACCTGATTGACAAACACGTTCGGATCCTCGCTGACGGTGAGCACGGCAATGCCGCGAGGATCATTGAGGTCCTCGTAGACGACGACCGCATCGGCGGCGTCGGCCAGGTGCTTCACGACGGCGCCGCTGTCCGAACAATTGCCAAACGCGAGCAACTGCATGAACAGCCGCCGATCGGATCGCTGTGGACGGCCGTCCTTGAGGCCGCCCTTCTCGCTGATGTCTGGTGGTTCCAATCGTGCACGGCCCGTCGGCCGTGCCTGGGAATCGGAAATATTGGTGCTCACGACAGGATTAGACCACGCCTTGCGAGCCTATCGTGATCAAATTAGTATCGATGGATGCTCGGGCTGGCGGAGCGTGACCTCAGCCACCCGAATTCCCGACACACGCCGATCATGACAACCAATACGGATCATCGGAAAGCCGCCGACGACAGCCTGCAGTCGTTAATCAACAGCGTCCAGTCGCAACCGCACACCGCCGCGAGAGAGGGCTTTCTCGAGGAGTGCGCCGCCCTGCGCCTCGCGATTCGCGCATTTCATATGGAAGGGATCCGATTCCGGATGTTCAACGTCGACCGGCTGATCACACGCGGCGAGTTGCCGATCAGCGACGACGCCCGGCACGCGTTTGCAGAAGTGCGGGCGCAGCTCGAAGCGGCCGGGTTCCACACGCGGTCGCACCAGGCGCCCTCCTAAGTCTCGAGCTCGAACGATACGCGCAGGTCAGGGTAAAATAGAGAGTTCTCTATGTCGCCCTTACAACAGCTCTTGCACATCGACGAATTGGACGCGGCCATAGCCGAATCAGGCGAGCGTCCGGTTCTTCTGTTCAAACACAGCCGCACATGCGGGGTCAGCTGCGAGGCGCTCGACGAGCTGCATGCTCACGTGCAGACAGCCCAGGTCGCGGCGTCCTATAAGCTAATCACCGTACAAAGCCATCGCCATCTCGCGAACGAGGCGGCTACGCGTCTTGGCGTCCGTCACGAGACGCCGCAGGCGATTCTCCTTCGTCATGGACGTCCCGTGTGGAGCGCCTCACACTTCCGGATCACGAAGGACAAGCTCGACGATGTGATGCAGGGGCTGTAATTCGCGGTTCGCAATTCGCAATTCGCAATTCGCAGTTAGCGGTTCGCAATTCGCGGTTCGCGGTTCGCAATTCGCGGTTTGTTGTTCGCCATTCGCGGTGCGAGGAATTCAGCTCCCGAGAATGATCTGGATGGCCGCGTCGGCAGGTTCGAATGCGGTCAATTGCTGCACATCGGTCGATGAATCGGGCACGGTCGCGCCGGCGGGGTTGAACCAGACGGCGCGGATTCCGGCCGCACGCGCCCCCTCGATGTCGGCAGCCCACGAATCGCCGACCATGACGCTCTCCTCCGCTCGCACGCCGAGGCGATCGAGCGCCAGGTGAAAGATCGCCGGGTCTGGTTTCGAGACGCCCGCCTCTTCGGACACGACGAGCGCATCAACGAACCGATCGAGCTGGCAGATGCGCAGCTTCTCCTGCTGCTCCTCGAGCAGATTGTTGGACACGATGCCGAGGCGCACTCGGCGCGCGATCGCGGCCATCAACTCCCCTGCGCCGGCGACCGCGCGGCGGCGTCCCTTGTAAGTGTCCCGATATATCGCCGCCAGTTCGCGGGCGGTTTCGTGACTGGCAGAGACGCCCGCCGCCTCCAGCAAACGACGAAATCGCTCGATACGGGCCGTCTCCAGCGGAACACGACCGAGCATCACCTCTCCGTGCAGCTGTTCGAGAAACGCGGCATGCGCGCGCTCCAGCGCGTCGAAGGACATCCCCTGCAGAATCTGGTGCGCACGCTGCACCGCGGCGAGTGCGTCGCGCGCGCAGCCCCGGTGATCGAACAGCGTGTCATCGAGGTCGAAGAGGACGGCGTGCGTCATGAACGGCGCGGTGGGAGGCGCTCCTGATTATGGAGCTGACGGAGGGCACCGGACAAGACCATCACGGAGACGGGCACACGGACAAACAAATCCGTGTCTTCGTGCCTCCGTGTTAAACGCTTGTTCCGCGCTCTCCGTCCCCTCCGTACTCGCGGGCGCAAGAACGCTGCCCGCGACATCGGGTCTGGCCCGCGTGATAAACTTCGATGGATGCCCGCGGTTGTGATTGCCGCCACTAATCTGATGCCCGCGCTTCAGGAGCGTCTCGCCAGCGAAGGCGAGCTGCTTGCGTTCGCGGATACCGAACCTATCCAGGCGCTCCAGGCAATCCTGGAACAACGTCCGTCGCTCATCGTGCTCGAACGGCTGTTTGCCGCCACGCCGCGGGGCGCCGCCTTGATCAATCGCATCAAAACGGATCCGCAGCTCGCCAACGCGGAAGTCCGGGTGATGTCGCACACCGGGGATTACCTGCGGCAAGTGTCCAAGCCGAGCAAAGTGGAGACTCCGATCGAGACCGGCGACAGCGGCGAGGCAGCGGCAACGAGCGTGGTCGTCGCTCCCCCGGAACCGGCCACGAGACCACTCGACTGGCACGGCACGCGTCGCGCTACCCGGTACAAGGTGCGCCCTGGCGTCGAGATCCAGGTCGACGGCAACCCTGCCAGCGTCGTCGATTTATCAATCGTTGGCGTGCAGGTTCTTTCGTCGACGATCCTTCGACCCAACCAGAAGGTCCGGATCAGCATTCCCAACGATGACTTCGTGATGCGGTTCCGCGGCGCGATTGCCTGGGCCAAGTTCGAGCTGCCCAAACCCAACGATCCGCCACGCTATCGGGCGGGCGTCGACTTCGCCGACGCCGATGCGGCGGCGCTCGACGAGTACGTGCTTAAGATCAAAATCTAATTCGATAGTTCGATGGCTCGATAGTTCGTTGGGTCGATGGCTCGTTGGTTCGATAATTGATTGGCTATGCCGTCGATCCCACTCCGAACCACTGCCCGACAACCGAATCATCGCGAATGATCGTGGCTTCGCGTGCCGAGCCGGTTGAAATGATCGCGGCAGGGACACCGGTGATCTCTTCGAGCCTGGCCACGTAGCGCTGGGCCTCACGTGGCAGATCCGCGTACCGGCGCACGCCTGCGGTCGGTGCGGTCCATCCGGTCAGCGTTTCATACACCGGCTCGCAGGCCGCAAGCTGGGCGACGTCGCCAGGCATTTCCGTGAGCAAGGCGCCCCGGCAGCGATACGCGGTGCAGACCTGAAGCTCCGGCAGGCCATCGAGCACGTCAAGCTTGGTTAGTGCGAGCGCGTCGAGGCCGTTCACCCGTACCGCGTAGCGGACCGCTACGGCGTCGTACCACCCGCAGCGCCGCGGTCGTCCGGTAACCGCGCCGAACTCCTGGCCGCTCTCGCGCAACCGATTGCCCAGTTCGCCCGTGAGCTCGGTCGGTAACGGCCCCTCTCCTACCCGAGTGGTGTACGCCTTCGCCGCTCCCAGCACGCCATCGATCGCGCGCGGTCCGACGCCAAGACCCGTGCACACCCCGCCAATCGTCGCGTTCGACGAGGTCACGTACGGATACGTGCCGTGATCGATGTCGAGGAGCGTACCTTGCGCGCCTTCAAACATGATCGCCTTGCCCTCGGCTCGCGCACGATCGAGGAACACCGACACATCGGTGACCCACGGCTGCATTCGCGCCCACGCCCGCGCCAGGTCGTCGAGCACCTGCTTCGCATCCATTGTCGAATCGCCGATGATCCGGTTGCGGGCCGCGACATTGTGCGTGACCGCTTCGGCGAGCGCCGACGGGTTGGCCAGATCGCCGACCCGGACGCCGCGCCGCGCGATTTTGTCCTCATAGGCTGGACCAATCCCGCGCGACGTCGTTCCGATTTTGCGCTCGCCCCGGCGCGCTTCGCTCAGCAGATCGAGCTCGCGATGGTAGGGCAGGATGAGGTGTGCCTTGTCGCTGACGCGGAGTCGCGAACCGATCGTGATGCCCGCCTTCTCAATCTCGGCGATCTCGGCAAACAACGCCTCTGGATCGACGACCACCCCGTTGCCGATGACGCACGAGATGCCCTCGTGAAGAATGCCTGAGGGCAGGAGCCGGAGCACGAACTTGCGGCCATTCGCATACACGGTATGGCCGGCGTTGTGTCCGCCTTGATAGCGCGCGACGATCGAGAAATGTGGCGTCAGCAGGTCGACGATCTTGCCCTTGCCTTCGTCTCCCCACTGCGCACCGAGCACGGCGATGTTCATACCTGCAGTATTCTACTCAATCCATGATCCATCTTGACGGCGAGTCGCTTGCGCTCGAAGACCTCGTCGCAATTGCAGATGGGTACCAGCCGATCGCGCTGGCGCCGGCTGCCGCGTCCAGGGTCGAAGCCGCCCGCGCGGTGGTCGACCGCAAGGCCGAGGGGGACGAGGCCGTCTACGGCATCAACACCGGATTCGGCGCGCTTGCGGAAACCCGTATTCCCCGCGACGCCCTCGGCGTGCTGCAGCTGAATCTCCTCCGCAGCCACGCCGCTGGCGTGGGCGATCCACTACCAGTGCGAGCCGTACGCGCCGCGATGGCGCTTCGCGCCAATGTGCTGGCCAAAGGATTTTCCGGGATTCGGCTCAGCACCCTCGATCTGCTGATCGAGATGATCAATCGCCGAGTGCATCCTCGAGTGCCGAGCCGCGGATCGGTCGGCGCGAGCGGCGATCTGGCACCGCTGGCCCATCTGTCGCTCGTCCTGATCGGCGAAGGCGACGCCACGCTCGGCGACGACGAGAAGAGTGTGCTCTCCGGCCGCGAGGCGCTGTCGCGCGCCGGCCTTCACCCGGTCACGTTGATGCCGAAAGAAGGTCTCGCGCTGATCAATGGAACGCAACCCTCGACCGCGGTCGCTGCATTGGCCGTCGCGGGCGCGGATCGCCTCGGCCGTGCCGCCGACATTGCCGCCGCGCTGTCGATCGACGCGCTTCGCGGA
>JBPYFA010000453.1:0-11712 GCA_051986585.1 Vicinamibacterales bacterium
AAACTGCCCGATGACCCGCCGGGTGGATTCAGATCGAATTCATCCTTGTCGATCATCATCGCCAACCACGACGGCATGCCGGCGATCAGCACGGCCAGACGGCCGAGCGGCATCGATTTCTTGTGCGGCTGCCAGTCGTTGCGTCCTTCCGGTACGCGTTCGAGCACGCGCCGGGTCAATCGGCCTTCACGCTCCAGTTCATCGAGGAACAGGTCGGTCAGTTTCATCACTCACTCTCCTCATCAGCCTCGAGCCTCGGCCTTCATTTTTGCCATGCGGGAACCGAGCGCCTCGAGATCCTCGCGGCTGAAAATGCCGCGCGCCGTTCGGAACATCTCTCCCTCTTCCTCCTGGATATGATGTTCGAGGCTTTCCTTGAGCACCTTGAACTTCGGTGCCCACTGCTCGTCGTCGGTCGCGAGTTGGCGCAGCTCGCGTGTCAGGACGTCCGCGACGTGATGTTCCTGGTAGCCTTCGAGCACGATGTCGTGCGACTCGGGATGTGCCTGAAGCGCCGGATAAAGAACCTTTTCCTCTACCATCTCGTGCAGGTTCAGTTCAGTCATGAGCGTCTCGAGCAGTTCCGCCCGGCTCTTCACAGCGCGTTCGGTGGTGTCCTCGCCTTGTTTGAGCAGATCCTCGAAGCGCCGGTGATCGGTTTCGAGCAGCGTGATTGCATCCTGATCGGCCGACGACCAGGGCAGCCGTTTCGCGACGGCGGCGACCGCACCGGCCACGGCGCCACGGACGGTAGTGGCAGCGGAGGCCAACGCCGACGGCTTTGGCACCGACGTTTTGGCGCTCGTTCGGGTGGCGGCTGCGCGTGCCGCAGTCTTCTTCTTCGCCGCTGTGCTTTTCGAGACGGCGCGCCTCGAGCGACCGGTAGTGCTTTTGGCCTTCGCGACGCGTGTGGGGCGGCGTTTGGCGGCCTTGGCCGCCGCGGTACGCTTCGTGGTGGAACGCTTGGCAGGGCTTTGCTTCCGAGACCGCTTCGCTGGAGATGTTCGCCTGGCCACTCCTGTGTCCTCCCGATCCGGTGCACCGTTCGACCGCGATCAAAAAGCGAGCGGCGTTCGACGCCGCCCGCGAACACGTGATAGTGGCACAAGAATGGGTTAGCGGCGAGCCTCGCTGGTTTGCCGGGCACCCGCACCGACGGCGTGCTGGCCCTCAGCAAACTCTTCAATCATTTTCTTGTTGAAGGCCGGAATATCGTCGGGCTTCCGCGCAGTCACGAGCCCGTTATCGACCACGCACTCGGCGTCGACCCACTGAGCTCCGGCATTTCGCAAGTCGGTCGCCAGTGACGGCCATGATGTCATGCGACGCCCCTTCGTCGCGCCCGCTTCGATCAGCGTCCATGGCCCGTGGCAGATTGCCGCGATCGGCTTGCCGGCCTCGACGAAGTCCCGTACGAAGCGGACCGCAGCCGGATTGATACGCAAGTGGTCCGGATTCATCACTCCGCCAGGCAAGAGCAGTCCGTCATAGTCGTCGGCCTTCGCCTCGTCCAAATGGCGATCGACTGAGACTCCCTGACCCCAATCGGAATGTTGCCATCCCTTCACTCTGAAGTTCTGCGGCGACACGATATCCACTTTGGCGCCAGCTGCTTCGAGCGCCTGCTTGGGTTCCAGCAACTCTGATTGTTCGAAGCCATTGTCGACCAGTGCCGCGATGCGCTTATTGCGCAGTTGTTCTGCCATACAGAAAAGCCTCCTTTCCTTATGATGGTGCAAGCAAGAGACCACGCGAGCCCTACCTTTTCCCTTTTCCCTTTGCCCTTCGTCCTCTTAAGATGCCGGCCATGCGCATCAATACCTTTTTCGCTCTTGCGTCGGTGCTTTTCGTCACCACGATCGCTAATGCTCAGCCTCCCGCCGAGCGGTCCGGTGGCGCGCAGGCCGGGCCACTACAAACGATCGATGCCCGCACCGCGGGGTTCCAGAAGCTCGATGGCTACCTGCCTCTCTACTGGGATCAGAAGACCGGATCGTTGTGGATGGAGATCGACAAGCTCGACACCGAACTGCTGTACACAACAGGACTGGCCGCCGGGCTCGGGTCCAACGACATTGGCCTCGATCGTGGCCAGGCCGGCCAGGCGCGCATCGTCAAGTTTCAACGGATTGGTCCGCGTGTGTTGATGGTGCAGCCCAACTACACCTTCCGCGCGAACAGCACGAACGTTGACGAGCGTCGCGCGGTCGAGGATGCGTTTGCGAAATCGGTACTCTGGGGCTTCACGGTCGGCGCGGAAACAGACGGCCGGGTGCTCGTGGATGCAACCGATTTCTTTCTGCGCGACGCGCACAACGTGATTCCTCGTCTGCGGCCGGGCACCTTCCGGGTCGATCGAACGCGCAGCGCCATCGACATGCCAGGGACGAAGGTTTTTCCGAAGAACACCGAGGTCGACGTCATCCTGACGTTTGCCAACGAGGGTGCAGGCGGTGGCCGCGGCGGCGGAGGTGGCCCGACGCAGGGTCCGCTGCCGGTAGGCGCCGCCATTCCCGGCGGCGGATTTGGTGGCGGCATGTTTTCCGGCTCTGTGGCAAGCGTGACGCCCACCGCCGACGCCGTCACCCTTCGCGAACACCATACCTTCGCCGAGCTCCCCGACGGCAATTACAAACCGAGGGTTGCCGATCCGCGCGCCGGCTATTTCGGTCTGCAGTACGTCGATTACGCCGCGCCGCTCGGCTCGCCGATGGTGCAGCGATTCATCGAGCGTCACCGCTTGGAGAAGGTCGATCCATCAGCCCGCGTCAGCGATGCGAAGAAACCAATCGTCTACTACGTCGATCGCGGAACGCCGGAGCCAATTCGGTCGGCGTTGCTGGAAGGCGCACGCTGGTGGGATCAGGCGTTTGCCGCGGCCGGCTATCGCAACGCGTTTCGCGTCGAGTTGCTGCCTGAAGGCGCGGACCCGATGGACATCCGCTACAACATGATCAACTGGGTGCACCGCTCGACGCGCGGCTGGAGCTCGGGCGCCACGATCTCCGACCCTCGCACCGGCGAAATCATCAAGGCGACGGTCACGCTCGGATCGCTTCGCGACCGTCAGGATTATCTGATCGCCGAGGGGCTGCTTGCCCCTTACAAGACCGGCACCGAGACGCCATCCATCCTGACGCAGACGGCAATCGCGCGCATTCGACAACTCGCGGCCCACGAGGTTGGTCACACACTCGGACTCGGCCACGAGTACTACAACAGCTCCAGGGGACGGATCTCGGTCATGGATTACCCGCACCCGCTCGAGAAACTCAACGCCGACGGCACCATCGACCTGTCGGACGCTTATGCTGTCGGCATCGGCGAGTGGGACAAGGTCGCGATTGCCTACGGATACCAGGACTTTCCGAACGGGACCGACCAGGCTGCCGCGCTGAAGAAGATTGTCGAGGAGGCGTGGGCCGCGGACCTCCGCTACATGACGAATCAGGATATCGATTCGAGTCCGCGGTCGGATCAATGGAACAACGGCACCGACATGGCGGCCGAGTTGAACCGGATCATGAAGGTTCGCCGCGCGGCGCTCGGGCGGTTCGATGAAACCGTGATCAGGAAGGACCAGCCGATGGCCACGATGGAAGAGGCGCTGGTGCCGATCTTCATGTATCACCGTTACGCCGTCGAAGCGGCCGCGTCGGCGATTGGCGGGCAGGACTACATTTATGCGTTCCGTGGCGACGGACGCGTGCCGACGAAGTGGGTGGCCGCCGCCGACCAACGTGCCGCGCTTCAGGCACTGGCGGCGACGTTGAAGCCCTCGGAGCTCACGCTTCCGAAAGCCGCGCTCGACAAGATTCCGCCGCGCCCGTCCGGCTGGGGCCCTCACCGCGAGCTCTTCGCACGATACACCGGCGACACGTTCGATCCGATCAGTCCAGCCTCGATCGCCGCGGACGTCACGATCGGATTTACGCTCGAACCCGATCGGGCGTCGCGAATGGTCGCGCAGCACGCGATCGATCCTGCACTCCCGGGGTTGAGCGAGGTGATCGACGCGCTGCGCTCGGCAACCTTTCAGGGGAGCGCTGCGAGTCCATACGAAGAGGAAGTGCGACGCGCCGAGGCTCGCGCCCTCGTCGAGCGGCTGATGTGGCTTGCCGGCGGCGCCCCCATGCCCGAGGTCCGCGCCGAAGCGTCGGACGCGCTGCGAAAGATTCAGTCAGGCGAGCACGCGCTCGCGGGTAAGAACGACGGCCCCGCGCAGGCGTTGATCGTCGCCGACATCAAGCGGTTTCTCGAGCGTCCGCTCGATCCCATTCGCACGCCGACCACCTTCGATGCGCCGCCAGGCGCCCCGATCGGCGACCCCGGGCCTGACTGGCTCGCCGCGCCCTCGTGGTGCGGGTGGGAGCAGGAGATGTGGACTGTCGTTCGTTAGTTCGATGGCTCGTTGGGTCGTTAGTTCGATGGCTCGTTAGTTCGATGGCTCGTTGGGTCGTTAGTTCGTTGGTTCCTTGGTACGCGAGTTTCGACCCAACTAACCATCGAACCATCGAACCATCGAACCATCGAACCAACGAAACGAGTAAGATTCCTCCATGCATGCCCGACTCGTCGCGACAGCTCTGCTCGCCGCGCTGCCCCTCTCCGTCTTGGTGATTGGCCAAGATGTGGACGCGGGCCGAAAAGTGTTCGAAAGCCGTTGCGCGCGGTGTCACGGCGCGGACGGGAACGGTGGTGAAATGGGTCCACCGATTGTCATGCGGCTATCCGCCCGGGACGATGAGCAGCTGGCGGCGTTCATCCACGAGGGATCGCCGTCGCGTGGCATGCCGCCGAACGATGTGGCCGGCGCCGAACTGCGCGACCTTCTCAGGTTCCTGCGATCGATTGAAAAGCGTCCGGAAGCGAAGCCTGTCGTCCGCGCCAAAGTGCAGACGATGGCCGGCACCACCCTCGATGGCCAGGTGATGGCCGAAGGTTTCGACGATCTGCAGCTCCTGACCGACGATAAGCGCGTCCACTTGCTGCGCCGCGTCGGCGATCGCGTCCGCGAGGTGACATCGAACGTCGATTGGTCCACCTATAACGGCGATGCGCGCGGCAATCGATATACGACGCTGGCCCAGATCAACAAGACGACGGTGCAGCGGCTTGCACCAAAGTGGGTGTTCACGTTCCCGGGCGGCGGCCAGCTGCAGGGAACACCGGTCGTGGTCGGCGGCATGATGTACGTGACCAACCCGAACGAATGCATCGCGCTCGATGCCGGCAGCGGCCGCATGATCTGGCAGTTCAAACGGCCGCGGACCATCGGTATCACCGCCGGCAGCGCCAACCGTGGCGTCGCCGTTGTCGGCGAGCGGCTGTTCTTCGAAACCGATAACGCGCACATCCTCGCGTTGAACCGATTCACCGGAGACGTGATCTGGGAGACCCCGCTCGAGGACTGGCGGAAGAACTACGCGGCCTCGTCAGCCCCGCTTCCTGCAGGCAACCTGATCATCTCGGGCGTGACCGGCGGCGAACATGGCGCGAACGGATTCGTCGCGGCGCATGATCAGGAAACAGGCAAGGAAGTCTGGCGTTTCTGGACGGTGCCGAAGCCTGGCGAGCCCGGATCGGAGACCTGGCAGGGAAAGGATATCGAACACGGCGGCGCGCCGACGTGGTTCACCGGCAGCTACGATCCCGAGCTCGACATCGTGTATTGGCCGGCCGGGAATCCGGCAAAGGAATACAACGGCGATCATCGCAAGGGAGACAACCTTTATTCGGACAGCATCCTGGCCCTCGATCGCAAGACGGGAACCTTGAAATGGTACTACCAGTTCACGCCACACGATCTGTGGGACTGGGATGCCACCGAGACGTCGGTGCTCGTCGACACGACCTGGCAAGGGCAGCCGCGCAAACTGATGCTGCATGCCGACCGAAACGGATTCTTCTATGTCTTCGATCGGCGCGACGGCACGCTGCTGCTCGCGAAACAGTTCATCAAAACGCTGACCTGGGCGAGCGGCATCGGCAAGGATGGCAAGCCGATCAAGATCGCCGGGCAGGATCCGTCGCCCGAGGGTACGAAGGTGTGCCCATCGCAGGACGGGGCCACGAACTGGTACTCGCCGTCATTCAATCCGATCACGCGGCTCTACTACATTCAGACGTTCGAGAAGTGCAGCATCTACACCAAACGCGATCAGGGGGACTGGGAATCCGGGAAGACGTACTTGGGTGGGACGCAGCGAACCGCACCCGATCCGACACCACAACGCATTCTCCGCGCGCTCAACATCGAGACTGGAGCGGTAAAGTGGGAATTGCCGCAGCGCGGCCCCGCATTCTCGTGGGGCGGAACGCTGTCGACCGCCACCGGCTTGGTAATTTTCGGGGAGGACGGCGGCGCGCTCATGGCGGCTGATGCGACAACCGGCAAACCGCTCTGGATGTTCCAGACCAACCAGACATGGAAGGCTTCGCCGATGACCTACATGTTCGACGGCAAGCAGTACATCGCGGTCGCGGCGGGAGCCAACGTGATGGCGTTTGGGCTTCAATAATGGGAGAGAGTGCCAGGGGTGCCAGGGGTGCCACGGGTGCCTGAGAGTGCGAGCGGTGCGGATCTGTTAACGCGCACGTGCGCGCGATTCGACGACCAGTGCCAGGATCCGATCGAGTTTGCGTTCGAGGCGCGTGATGCCGGCGCTCAGTGATTTGTCCGCGCGATCGAGCCGCTCGTACGCGAAATCTGTATAGGCTCGCTGCTCGACGAACTGTTGGGTGATGGCGGCGAACGATTCATCCAGTCGTCGATCGATCCGCTCGAAGCGCGCGATCATTTCTGCTCGAAGCTCGCCGATCCCATCCATCCTGCGATCGTCGTAGTGCGCGAGTCGTGCCAGCCGGGAATGGGCCGGAATACGCCCAACCTGCTCAGACAGCCGGACGGATGCCTGAGAATTCGCTACGCCTGGTACTGGACCGGGATGGTATTTTTGCCACGTCTCCATCTTGGCTGGTCCACCCAGACGATGACATCGTCGACATCGAGAATCAAGGAGCAGATTGATTGAAACCCACGGCGCGGTGGCTTGTGATCCTCTCCATCATCCTCGTCTTTGGCGTAGCATTCGCCGCGCTACGTCGCGAGCGGTGGTATCGCAACACGCCAGAGGGCAGGCGGCAAGCACTGCTCGAAGCGTTGCAGCCGGTCGCGCTTGCCAACTGCGACCTCAAACGATTCGGTGAGTCGAATGACGGCGGATACTTGTTGTGCGCGAACCTGCTCAAGGACGTGCAAGCGGCGTATTCATACGGCATCTCGGGGTACGACGGGTTTGGTTGCGACATCTCGCGGCAGCTCGGGGTGAAAGTCCACGAATATGACTGCTTCAACCTGCAGCGTCCGGTGTGTGAGGGCGGTGCGCTCATGTTCAATCCGGAATGTGTTGCGGGGGCCCGATCGACCGACAGCGACGGACGGCTGTTCGATACGCCAGAGGCTCAGATTGCGCGAAACGGAGATGCCGGGCGGCACCTCGTCGTCAAAATGGACGTGGAAGGCGCTGAATGGGACACCTTCTTGAAGAGTCCGCAATCGGTCCTCGATCAGATCGATCAGCTCGCGATCGAGTTTCACGGCACCAACGAGCCGCGCTTCCGTGAGGTCATTGAAAAACTCAAGCAGGATTTCTACATCGCCAACCTGCACTTCAATAACTACAGTTGCGCGCGCAGCCAGTGGCCATTTCCGTCTTGGGCGTACGAGGTGCTATTGGTGAGCAAGCGGATCGGCATCCTCGACCGGGATCACCGAGCGCAGTTCAGCCCGCTGAATGCGCCGAACAAGCCGACCGCGTACGACTGCCAGGCCATCACGTGGGTTCCCTGGCTTCATACCATTACGCATTAGTCGTTAGCTCGTCACCAGCACCGAAGAGCCGGTTGGTTCGTTGATTGGCCCAGTGGCTAATTTTTGGCCACCCGGCATGGATGCAGCCTTGCGCAGTTTTTTCGCACCGCAGACAAAAACCGTACGGCTCGACCTGGAAACCGGCGGGTTTGGGCCCGCCCTGACTGGCATTCGGCTTGCTCTTGTCTTGGCTGAGGATTGCTTATGGCGAACGAGCTACCTAGCCCAGACGCACTTCGCTACCTCGATGCTGACCACGTCAAGCATCCCTCTGGCACCTTCGCCGGACTGACGGTCTGCAGCCGAGACAATCAGAAGATCGGCGCGATTTCCGGCGTGCTGCTCGAGCCAGCGAGCCGCCGTGTCCGATACTTTGTCGTCCAACGTGGCGCACTGATGCCTCGCCGGTATGTGCTGGCGGCCGACACCCCCGCAGTGTTGGAGGCAGAGGATCAGACCTTACGCGTTCTCGCCAGCGTCGACGATCTGGCGCGGTTCGACGCACGCACGGTCGAGCGGTTTTCCGACGAGGATGCGATCACCGCGATGTTTGCTCAGCCGGCGGCCTGATTCGAAGGCGCAAAGCTGTTCAACGCTTCTTGTTCGGACTCGAAGGATTCGAAGATCTTCAGCAGTCCGCTGATTCTCATCACCCGCTGACTGCGAGGTGAGAGCCGGAGCAGCTTCACATCTCCACCCTTTCGCCGAACGCTGACGTACTTCGCTGCAACGACGCCAACGCCAAAGCTATCAATGTAGGTGACGTTGCGCAGATCGAGCAGGAACTTGAGGCGAGCCTCGTCGACGAGGTCGTTCATGTAGGCGCGCAGTTCGGCTGCGCCATCACCAAGGACAACGCGCCCCGAGACTTGAAGGACGGTCACGTCTCCGATGCGGCGTTCGGTAATCCTCGTCGGCATAGGGACTTCGCAAGTGCGCCGACTGCCCGCGGCGGGATGGAACCCATCCGGATTATACCCCCAAGTAGGTCAAGCGCTCGCCGATTCGGGGCAGTCGAACGATTCAGCAAACCTTCTGACCCTCAAATCCGTCTCAGGTATCAACGGCAACCGGGAGACCCCATGTCTTTTCTGAAAAAGCTGTTTTCCAAGGATACCCAGCCGCGCCCGCGCGTTCGGATCTGCGTCGAGTGCGGAATGCCTATCGCCGAACACAAAGAGTGGTGCAGCATTCTGCGGACCCAGCGCGAAATGGAAGCCCGCGCCCAGGCGGCTGCCGAACGCGCCTGAACTTCACCGCCTCCGGATCTGTCGATCGGCCTGTTCGGGCACTGCGGCTGGGCCGTGCTGTGCGACAATGCTTCCGTACGTCTGCGAGCAGGGGGCGTTATGAATCAGCCTCAGCAATGCGCTCATCCCGGATGTTCGTGCACGGTCCAACCCAACGGCGAATTCGGCAAATACTGTTCTGAGCACTGTAAAGAAGCGAAAAACATGACGGAACTGCGCTGCGGATGCCGTCATCCCGGCTGCAGTTGACGCGCCTCGACGAGGCGCCCCCTTCCGATCCGCCAGGAAAGGTCAGGCATTTCAGCCGAGATCTGCTGTTCGGCTGACTGCCGCCGCGTATTCTTCATTGGGTCTTGAATCGGGGTTCGTGATCCGGAATGCGGGTCTCGGACTCGCCGCGCTCAGTTCGGGGCTGCAAGTGAGAGGCAGGCAATTCCCTCCCGAGCCACCAGCCAAAGAGAACCAGGACAGCCGCCGCGACGACGGCTGCCCAGATCCCGGTCAGGCCCGCATATTGGAGCGCGCCCGGGCCGATGCGCGACACGAGCGTCATCAGTACGGCTGCCCACGTAAACGCGCTGAGCAGGTTGAGAATCGTGAATCTCAAGGCCGAGACGTTCCCGTAAGCGCATGCGGCGGTGATGGCGATCCGCAACCCTGGTGCGAAGCGGATCGCGAAAATCATCAGGAACTGATTGCGTTGCACCCGCTCGACAATGTTTGCATGGCGTGCGGCGACGGCTCGGGACCGCTTCAGCCATCCGGCAATCCGACCGCGGAGCGCATAGAAGAACAATTGATCGCCGATCGCTGCGCCCAGCGCGCCGCACGTCATCACGGCCAGCGGATCCAGTTTCCCCGCCGCAACCAGGACGGAAGCCGTTACGAACACGACCTCGCCTTCGATCAAGGCGGCAAGAAAAACAGCAGCGTAGGCGAGCGGTCCAGTTACGGTCACGTCTTCACGGCCTTCCCCACGATGCTCGCAATCTGAATCGCCGTCAACAGGTCACCGCTCTCGCCATCACTCGACGCTCGCGCCGCTCGTGCCGGGCGCGCACGCCGGAATCGAACCGTTCGGCCGCGCGAAGGCCGGGCCCTCGAAGGCGAAGTAGATGGGCAAGGTAGGATGGCCGCAAGTAGAAGCGGTTGTAGGCAGCCTCGAGAAGGAAATTCAGTTCTTCAATTGACAGCCTCGGGTGGTTGAACGTCGGGGTGAAGCCGTCGAATCGCTGCCAATCGGTTTCGAACACGAGCGGGCTCAGCTGCCGCCACATGGGCGTGCCCGGGTATGGCGTCAACATCTTGAACTGCGCGACCGTCGAGCCGAGCGCGATCGAGTAGTCAATCGTGGCCGCAACCGACGACCAGTCGTCCTGCAGGAATCCGATGACATAGTACGCGGCGGTAGCGACACCGAGTTTACGGCACTCGGCGATGATTCGCTGTTGGTGCGATTCGGGGATCGGCCGGCGTCCGGAACGCTTCAACGTCTCGAACGATGACGTCTCGACGCCAAAACTGATCGTCGCGAGCCCGGCAGCGCGGAGCGTCTGCAGCAGCTCCGGGTCGAGGCGATCAAGACGGGTTTCGCACTCGAATCGCAGCTTGATCCCTCGCGACTGAATTTCGTCGCACAGCGCCAGGCACCGGTCTCGGTTTTCCGAGAACAGCGGATCGCGGAACACGACGTACGGGCGTTGTCTGAGCGAGCAGAGGTACTCGAGTTCATCGACGATGTGCGACGCGGGGCGATCGCGATACGATGCAAGAATGCGGTGCGGACAGTAGGTGCAGAACTCGGGACAGCCACGGCTGGCGAGTACAGGGAATGATCCGCCGACAGGGCGCTTCGCGAACGGCATCGGCCACGGTCGTTGCTTGCGACCCGCGACCAGATCCCATCGCGGAAACGGCAAGGTCGTCAAATCCTGAATCGCTGGACTCTGCACGCGTCCGGCCAGCGTTTCACCGGCAGCCAGCCGCATGGCCGCGTGCTCCGGCTCGCCGATGACGACGAAGTCGCCGCTCGCTTCGAACAGCTCAGGAAGTTTGGAAGCAGCCAAGCCAACGAACCCGACGCGGACTCCACGAGCGCGTTGCGCCTCGGCCCACTCACACTCATGTCGATAGTCGACGAGCGAGGTCAGCACGATCGCGACATCGCCCTCCGTCAGTTCACCCTCGGTATAGACAACCTCGTGGCCGGCGGCGGCCAACAGCGCGGCGATGTATCCGAGTTGAACGCTCGGAAGAACATGCATGCGCCGCTTGACCGCGGCCATGATCTGCGTGACCTTGCAGAACGGGCGCAGTCGCGATCCATACCCACCCACGATCGTGTCCTTGCTGACGAATCCATCGGCCGATGCCACATCGGCCATCACTATCTTCATGTCACTCTCCTCATCTCTAGATCCGGGGGGCTTCGTCCGCGGACCCCCCACACGCTCTCTCGCGAGCCGCTTCGCCGGCTCGCTCCGTTCGCGTGCCTCGCGTCGCTACGCTCGCTCGCGTCTTTTCTTTGCGCCGCGTGGCCTCGGTGTATCACCACTCGATCCGGCGCGCGAAAGCGGGTCGCGAGGCCCC
>JBPYFA010000454.1:0-8452 GCA_051986585.1 Vicinamibacterales bacterium
GTCGTTTTTGGTTTGTGGTCGTTCTTGGTTTCGTCCGTTCTCGGGTTGTGGATTTTGTGATTGTCGCCGGCACCTGCCAACCAAAACTACAAACCGCTAACTACAACCAATAACCTAAAACCAAAAACTGAAAACTGACAGCACCGACTCTGCCCCTAGTGATAAATCGCAGCCCAGAGCGTAAACAGTGCCGCGAACGTGTCTTCGACCGTCGCGACGACCTGGCGCATGTCGGCGAGAATCGCGGCGTCGGCCGGTTTTGCCAGCGATAACCAGCGACCGACGAAAATCCAACCCTGCGCCGCCGGATTGCGACAGTTGACCAACCACTCGACCGCTTGCGGCGGCAAGAGATCGACTGCGGGACCACGATCGCCGTACTGAATAAAGCCTTCCGTCTTCCCCATCCAGTCGGCGAGTTGGCGCTTCCACGCGGAGCCCAGCTGCTGCTGGAACGCTTCGAAGTACTGCACCATCCGCTCGTGGCCGTCGAGCTGATCGTCGCGGCCCGCGGCCATGTTGAACCCGAGTCCGATCCGCATCCAGTTGCCGCCCCAGCCGCTGCCGGCAAGAAAGCCAACGCCGAACTGCGGCTCCCATCGGCCGCCATGATGGTATGCGTACACGTAGCCGTTCCCAGCGTCGTGGTAGCTGTTGCGGTGAAACAGTTTCGAACCGGATTCGCCGGCTCGGTTGCGCAGCTGAACGATCCGGCCGGCGGTGCGCTGATCGTTGAGCGACAACAACAGCGTCTCGATCTTCGGCCCCAACGCGCGCGCCGCCTCGACCGGCGCCAGATGCGTCAGCGCATCGAAGTCGTGACCGGTAAAACCGGTCGCGGCTTCCGCCGACGGCAGCGCCATCGCGCGACGCTTGGTGACTTCCGTCATCAGGCTCTTCGCAATCGTGTTCGACGGATTCAGATCGAGCACGGTGGCCAGCGCGCCAGCCGCGTCGGCAAACCGGCGTTGCTCGAGGTAGCAACGCGCCAGTCTCGTCCATGCACCCTGGTTGGATGGATCGCTGCGGGTGATTTGAAGGTTCACATCGAGCGCCTCGGAGCCGAAGCTGTTGTTCCTCGCCAGCTCAACCGCGCGTTGCTGCAAATCCATCCAGCGATTATGGCAAAGAGGCGGGTCCGCCTGAAGACGGTGTGTAAAAATCGTGACGCGAAATCCGGAAGGATCCGGGATCGGGCTGCGGGATCCGCGGTGCGCGATCCGCGATAATGCATCATGCGCGACGCGCTCTCGATTACGGCTCTGGCGTTCACCTTGACCTTTTCAGCGTGTTCACGAAGTGCACCTCCCGCGGAGACGAGCTCGACGCCGTCGATACCGGCGCCACCTGACGTGAGCGCACCACCCGCGGACGCCATCCGGACGCCAACGGGGCTCGCATCGAAGGTGCTCTCGCCGGGAACCGGCACACGCCATCCGCGACCCAATTCACAGGTCGTCGTGCACTACACGGGGTGGACGACCGACGGCAAGATGTTCGACAGCTCGGTGGCCAGAGGCGAGCCGGCATCGTTCGCACTGAACGAGGTCATCGCCGGCTGGACCGACGGGGTTCAGATGATGGTTGTCGGTGAAAAGCGCCGCTTCTGGATTCCGGCACGCCTCGCCTACGAGGGAAAGGATGGACCGCAGGGCATGCTCGTCTTCGATATCGAGCTGATGAAAATTGAGTCCTGAAATTTACTGACCGTTCATGTCGTCGCGAGTGACGGAGAGTCGGTCGCTACCGGCGCCTTGTTGCCGCGCCTGAACATTCCACCCAGCACGCTCGCCAGCTCGCGCTTTGGAACCGCGGTGGTGTGAATCGCCAGGCGTCCTGCACGAATCGCGTCACAGATGGCATCCGGATTCGGATCGGCAAACACGAGCGAGTAGGTACGTCCGAGTTGCCGAAGGTCGTGCAAATCGGAGCTGGCGACGATTGGCTTTCCGTGCGCTGCGGCAAACCGAGCGGCCCTCAGGTTGAAGTTCAATCCCCGCGTCCAGAAATAACTCCACTCCACCGCGTCGAACAAGTCGGCATAGCGGTCAAGCCGCCAGCGCAGGCAGCTTGTGTCGGGAAAGTAAGGATGCGGTGCGATGACCAGCCCGTTGCTGTGTTTCCGGAGCGCGGCCAGATCCTCGAAGGTGCGGACATGGTCCGTTCGCTCGGGAAAATTAATCAGCAGGACATGCCGTCCCGCGACCGTGCGTTCGACACCCGGCACCAACACGATCCCTCGATCGCGAGCGTAGGCCCGCAACCCGGGGTCGCGAAGATCGTAATCGTGGAGCGTCAGCGCGAGCGCATCGAACCCAAGCTCGGCTGCGCGGTCGATCAATTGCTGAGCGCCATGATTGATGACGTCCACCGGATCCTCCGAACTATGGAGGTGAAGATCTACTTTCAGCACCTTTATTGCCTCATCCCGCCAACTGACTCAAACCACAGCAAGCGTTGTTCCTGGGCAGAGGCAATCGGTCGAGCCATCCATGACATTTAGACGCCGATTTCGGCCAGGTGGCGATCACACTGTTGAAATCGGATCGTCGCACGAGGACAAAAGTCATCAAGAAAGCAGCATTTCGAGGTCCTCCGCTTTCAAGGAACGTATGAGAGCGGCGTCGGCGTTGAGAATGGCATCGGCAAGTTGCCGCTTCGTCTGCTGCAGCTCCGCAACCTTTTCTTCCACCGTATCGCGCGCGAGCAGCCGATAGGCGAACACGTGGCGAGACTGGCCGATCCGGTGAGCACGGTCGATCGCCTGCGCTTCGACCGCAGGGTTCCACCACGGATCCAGCAAGAACACATACTCGGCGGCCGTGAGGTTGAGGCCGAGCCCACCCGCCTTGAGGCTGATGAGAAACAGCGAACAGGACGGATCGGTCTGAAACCGTTCGACTCTCGCGGCGCGATCGCGCGTCCGGCCGTCCAGGTACTCATAGGTCGTGTGCAGCGCGTCCAGCCTCGGACGAAGGAGCGCCAGCAGGCTGGTGAACTGCGAGAAGACGAGCGCCTTGTGTCCTTCGGCGATCACCTCGAGCAGCCTCGGGATGAGCAGTTCGAACTTCGCCGACGGCTCGTGCGCGCGCGAGGGATCGATGAGCGCACTGTGACACGCCGCCTGCCGCAGCCGCAGCAGCGCCTCCAGGATCTGCATCTTCGATCGGTTGACGCCGTCGCGGGCAATCCGTGCGAGCAGCGTTTCACGATAGTGCGCGCGGAGCTCGTCGTAGTGCCGCCGTTGGGCTGGTTCGAGTTCGCACTGGAGCGTCTGCTCGGTGCGCCGCGGCAGCTCGGGAGCGACCTGCTCCTTGGTCCGGCGCAGAATGAACGGCCGCAGCGCACGCGACAGCCATTCCATATCGGCGTCGTCGCGCGTGCGGGTTGCGCTCGCACGCTGAAACGCCTTCGCCGATCCGAGCAGCCCCGGATTCAGAAACTCGAACAGGCTCCACAGCTCACCGAGATGATTCTCGATCGGGGTTCCGCTGAGGGCGAGACGATGGCGGGCCCGCAGCAGACGGGCCGACTTCGCCGATGCGGTCGCGGCGTTCTTGATCGCCTGCGCCTCGTCGAGAATCGCATAATCGAACTCAATCGCGTTCAACATCGCGGCATCGCGCCGCAGTGTTCCATACGTCGTCAACACCAGGTCGGCGCCGCTAATCGCGGCCGGATCGCGCTGCACACCCGTGTAATCGACGACTTTCAGTTTCGGCGCAAAACGAGCGGCCTCATCCCGCCAGTTGAACACCAGGGAACGGGGAACGACCACGATCGAAGGTGTGCTCTGTCCCCGGCGATTGCCATGCCGACGGGCATCCAGGAGCGCGAGCACCATGACAGTCTTCCCAAGTCCCATGTCGTCGGCGAGGCAGCCGCCGAATTGAAATCGACGCAGGAACGCAAACCAGCCGAGCGCCTCCCGCTGGTATTCCCGCAGCGTGCCGTGAAACGAGTTCGGCGGATCCTCGGCGGCAATTCCGGTGAAGCTGTGCAACTCGCTCCGGATCCGGCCAAACGTTTCGTCGTAGGCAATCGCAGGTTGGGCAGCAAGCATGGCATCGAGGAGCGCGGCTTGCGATCGGCCGAATCGAATGGTGTCTCCGTGGGTCGTGCCAAAGCGCGCGATGCCGGCATACCGTTGCAGCCATTCCTCCGGCAGCAACCCCACACTCCCGTCGTCGAGCACCACGACATCTTCGCCGCGTGCGATCGCCTCGAGCAGCTTGGGAAACGGCGCTGAGCGGCCATCCCCGAAATCGACCGAGCCATGCAAGTCGAACCAGTCGATGCCCGACGAAAGCTCGAGCCGCATGTTCACGGCCGGCCGGAACGGCCGTCCCTCCGCTTCGACACGCCAGCCTTCTCTGACGAGCGCGTGCACGACGCGTGGAAATTGTTCCGGCGATATCCCGAGCAGCTGCCGCGATTCGAAATGGCTCCAGGTATATCGGAAACCGAGTTCGTGAAGGCGATCGATCGCCGCCTGCTCCGCTGCCCGGTCGCGCCGGATGAGCCGACGATTGGCCGCGTCGTAGGCCGCTGCCGCAGCCGGGCCCTCCACGATGGCCCCTCCATAATCGAACTGCACGGTGGCTCGCAGATCCTGGCGCAACGCGTACGGATTGTTGCGTTCGGGCCGGCCGACCCGCACGCGCGGCCTGGGCGTGCCTTCGATGACCTCGTACTGAAGGTCGGCAGGCAGGGCACGGGGATCGAGGCCCGATCGCGCAACCGTCTCAAGCAGCGCGTCCGATTGGTCACGCGGAATGGATATGGGCCCGAAACTCCGAAGCCGCGCAATCCAGGCAAAACTGCCCTCGGCGTCGAGCCGCGCCAGCGTGTTGCCGGTGAACAGAAATCCTCGACTCAGGAGAAGGACCGGGGTGCGCAATTCGAGCCACTCGTTGTCGCGAACGAATCGTCCATCGACTCGAATCGAGTCGTTTGCTTCGTCAGCCACCATCTGCAAGTCAAAACGCCAGGGCGCCCCGTCGTCCCACCCGAAGGGGAAGAACCCGGTCTGGTCGCCGATGCGATCGAGCCCTCCGCGTCCAGATCGCGCGACGAGTGGAAGAATGAGATCCTCGAGCGGTCCGTTGAGAACGTAGCGCGATCGCGAGAAGCCGGGTTCGTACGTCGTGCCGTACGACCACGGATTGCCGGCGCCGAGAAGCAGCGACAGGATTTCGCGGTCGATCGGATCGGCCAGGTGTTCCGCCTCGGTCGGCGTCAAGTTGGCCGCTCTCGCCTTGCTCCACGCGCCCCCTTTCCGCCGCTGCCGAAACAGCACGTGAAGGACGGTGCCAAAACCGTTGAGCGTGTCCCGCACGTCGATTGAGTAAACAATCTCTCCGTTCGAGAACCGGGGCGCCGGACGGGCGCGTTCCTCTGCCGCAACGTCCTGCTGTAATTCGGTCAGAAATCGTTCCCAGGCTGGCTTGGCGCTGCGCGCAGCGGTCGCCGGTGCCGTTGTCAGCGCGGTCAATTGGTCCGGCGCGACGCGATATTCCGGTTCGAGCGTTGCGCCGGGCAGGATGGTCCCGTCACCTGCCAGCAGGCCCCGCCGATCCGCTTCGAGAAGTGCGGCCCAGATGTGTTTGCAGATCTCGCTTCGATCCGTGTAATAGGGACACTCGCACGAGGCCGTAAACCGATCGGTGCCGCTCTCACGCAGCAGATCAACGCGGTAGTCCCGCGTCCCACGCACGATCGCATGCGCGCTCCATTCGCCGCCGCCAATCTCGACCACGCCACCGGATCGAAAATAATCGGCGCCCTTGGCACGCGTGCGTCCACTGACGCGCGGGGTGAGGGATTTGATGAACATGAGGGCCGAGCCGTCCAGTATAGCGCTGGGAAGCCGTCCAGAATTGCGGATTCTGGATTGTTGATTGCTGATTTTCGGATTGCTGATTGGCGATTGAGATTTGGGATTGTGGATTGTGATTGCGGATTGACGATTTGCGGATTGTGGATTGACGATTGTGGATTGACGATTGGTGATTGAGTGCTTCCCCTTGATCGATCACCATTCAGCATTCAACAATCATCATTCATTTGCCTGATCTGACACTCGCGCAGTGGGTCCTCGCGGTTGCCGCCGCAGCCGGAATCGGCATTGGCAAGGCGGGGCTCGCCGGGATGAGCCTTGTTCACGTGCTGATCTTTGCGTTCCTCTTTGGCGCGCGAGATTCGACCGGCGTCGTCCTGCCGATGCTGCTCATCGGCGACGTCTGCGCCGTCCGGATTTTTCACCAGCACGCGCGGTGGAACTACGTGCGCCGGATGCTGCCTCCCGCGTGCGTCGGCGTCGTGATCGCCGCGATCATCATGCGCGGCCTGAGCGAAGCGGTGTACAAACCGATCATCGGGGTCACGATTTTGGTCCTCACAGTCCTGCAGGTAATCCGTTCCTTTCGGCCCGCGTGGTTTGGGAGCGTGCCGCACTCGACGTGGTTCGCCTGGACAATCGGGCTCATCGCCGGCGGTGCGACGATGCTGGCGAATGCGGCCGGCCCGATCTTCACCATCTACTGTCTCGCGATCGCGCTCCCGAAATTCGAGCTGGTCGGTACGAGCGCCTGGTTCTTCTTCATCATCAACGCGTTCAAGGTCCCGTTCAGCGTGGCGTTGGGCCTGATCCACGGACCAACGCTGGCGCTGAATGCGCTGCTGAGCCCGGCGATCCTCGCAGGGATCTTCATCGGCCGATGGCTGACCGCCCACATTCCGCAACGCCTGTTTGACGGCTTGCTTCTCGCCTTCGCGTTTTTTGCCGCGCTGCGCCTCGTGGGCGTCCTGTGATGCGGCACTTTGCTGAGATCGCCGGAACCTTGGCGAAGGCGGGCCGTCGCCTCCGGTGGCAAGCCGCGGCCACGCTCGGGCCGCCACACGCGCGGTCCTTCTTCTGTCTCGCTCTCGCTCTGACCGTCTGTTCGAGCGTCCACGCATCCGCGCAGCAGGAACTGACCTGGGCAGGCGACCCGGAAGGGGGAGCTCCGTTCGTCGAAGCCGATCCCGCCGATCCCAACAAACTGACAGGCTTCGACGTCGAGATCGCCGAACTGATCGCAAAGGGCGTGAACAGGACGCCGCATTTTCTGTTCGTACCCTACGGATCAATCGATCAGGCGATCGAGCGTGGAACCGCGCAGATTGGGTTGAGCGGGATGGAGGACACGCCGACACGTCGATCCGCGATGGCGACGACGATTCCCTACTATGTGTTCCGGGAAGTTCTTGCGGTCCGGGACGCCGACGCGGGCACGCTCCGTCGTCTCGCCGATTTCAAACACCGTCGTGTCGCGACACTGGGCGGCACGATCGCGTACGAAATCCTGCTGCAGGCGGAGCGCCGGTACGGTCTCGAGGCAGTCTCGTACGACGACGATGTGCATCCGTATAGCGACCTGTTGCTCGGGCGAGTAGATGGCGTGCTGCTCGACAATGTCCTGGCAGAGCGGCGTCACAGGAACATGCCCGGCTTCACCGTGCAGCCGCAGGCGGTCGCGACCAGTCACTATGTTGGCGTGCTCGCGCCGTCCAACGCCTCGCTTCGCGATTCGGTGAATGAAGTGCTGCGAAGCGCAATGGGCGACGGCACGCTGGAGCGGATTTTCCGCAAGTGGGGCGTGTGGAACGACGATCAGCCGGCGCTGTACCAGAGCCTGCTGGCTCGCGAGTCGATTCCACCGATAATCGTCTCTGGACTGGACGAACCGATCGGTGTCGCCACGTTGGGCCGCTGGGCCGCCACGGTCCGGTATGTTCCGTCGCTGCTGAAAGCGGCAGGGGTGACGCTGATCTTGTCCTGTCTATCGATGGCGCTCGCGGTCGTGCTCGGGATTCTGATTGCGAGCGGACGCGTGTACGGAACCGGGCTCGTTCGCCTTGCCCTGACCGGATACGTCGAATTGATGCGCGGCACGCCTGTGCTGCTGCAGCTGTTCGTCATTTATTACGGGTTGGCCGCCGTCATCAAGCTGCCTGCGTTCATTGCGGCTCTTCTCGGACTCGCGCTGAACTATGCGGCGTACGAGAGTGAGATTTATCGTGGTGCGCTCGAAGCGGTGCCGGTTGGGCAACTCGAAGCCGCACGGACCCTCGGGCTGACCGAGCAACAGGTCCTGCGCCTGGTGCGTGGACCACAGGCATTCCGAATCGCGCTCGCGCCGATGACCAACGATTTCGTCGCGCTCCTGAAGGACTCGTCGCTGGTTTCGGTACTGACAGTAGTCGAGCTGACCAAGCAAACGCAGATCTTCGCGACCAATCTCGGCAGCTGGGTCGTTCCGGGAACGCTCTGCGCCGCGATGTATCTCGTAATGTCGCTCCCGCTTGGCGCCCTGGCCCGTCAGCTGGAACAGCGGTGGAAGGCACCAACTGCATGAGCGCGATCCTCGAGGTCCGCGGTCTCCATCTCAGGCGAGGAGACCGCCGGATT
>JBPYFA010000455.1:0-14435 GCA_051986585.1 Vicinamibacterales bacterium
GACGTGTCGAGCGCGATGCAGTTGCGGCGCAACCGGTCGACACGTTCGCTGTGGGATCCGGCGTATGTCGACGAGACCTGGATCAACGATCGCGTGCAGCTGATTCCACGACTGAAAAACTGGGTCAGTGCGTCGTATCCAGGCACGTTCGTCGGCATCACTGAGTACAACTGGGGCGCGGAGAATCACATCAACGGCGCCACCACTCAGGCAGACATCTACGGCATCTTCGGCCGGGAAGGACTCGACATGGGCGCGCGTTGGACGACGCCCGATTCGACGACGCCGACCTACAAGGCGATGAAGATGTACCGGAACTACGACGGCAGCAAGTCGTCGTTTGGAGAGACCAGCGTGTCGGCGATTACCGCCAATCCCGACAACGTGTCGGCGTTCGCCGCGTTGCGATCCATCGACGGCGCCCTCACGGTGATGGCCATCAACAAGCAGCTATCAACCAGCGCTGCGGCTACGATCAGCCTCTCGAACTTCGCCCATCGCGGGACGGCGCAGGTGTGGCAGCTGACGTCAGCCAACGTCATCACCCGTCTTTCGGACGTCAGCTTCAGCGGCACGAGCTTCGTCGCGACACTGCCGGCCCAGAGCATCACGCTGTTTGTGGTGCCGAAGAACGGAACCGCGCCGAGTCCGCCCAGCAACCTGCGAGTGATCAAGTAGGGTGCGCGAAGATCGCTGAGGATCTCGCCACCCTCGACGAGGGATTCTAGCGATCCCAGCGCGAAAGGATCACGCAGGGCGCAGTTCGAAGACGGTCACCTCTGGGCGCACGTTGAAGCGGACCTGGAGCAAATGGCCAACTCCACGGCTGATGTAGAGACGGCGATTGCCGGCGAGCTCGAACTCGCCCGAGGTGTACCGGCGGTTCCGAACCGGCAGCAGTGGAGGCGGCAAGAACGGCGGTTTACACTGCCCGCCGTGCGTGTGGCCGGACAACACCCATCCCTCGAACCCATCCCAGCCCGGATCGTCAACCGTGTCGGGATTGTGACTCAACGCAATCGCGGCACGGCTCGGGTCGAAGGTGGCGAGCGTTTCCTCGGGATGAAATCGCTTCGCCCAGAGGTCATCGAACCCGACGATCTGCAGACCTTCAAGGTCGACAATGCTGTTGCGGAGCACTGTGATGCCGAATGGGCGAACGGTTTCGACGATCCGTGCCGCGAGCTCCGAATGGGACCAATGCTCGCCATAATCGTGGTTCCCGAGAATCGCCACGGTGCCGATTCGACCGGTCGGAAAATGACGATATACATTCGTCATCTGCTCGAAGACGCGACCGTGATAGCTCATGAAGTCGCCGGTGAAGACGACGATATCCGGACGCAAGTCGGCGACGCGCCGGAACGTCGTCCGCACGTAGCCGTCGTCTACCCGCAGGCCGACGTGCAGGTCGCGGATGTGGACGAGCGAGCGGCCGACGAGCGCGGCCGGTAGATTTCGAACCGGCATCTGCCGATGCACGAGTTCCAACCAGTGTGGCTCGACGCGCCAGGTGTAAAGGCCGGTGCCGGCGGCGCCCACGGTGGCGGTCGCCGTAGTTCGAAGAAAAGTTCGACGGGTAATGAAGGCCACTCTCTCTCAATAGTACGCGGACGTTCAGGTTGAGTGAAAGCCGAAGCACTAAGAACCACGGAGAGCCCAGCAGAACCCGGGCCTTTTCGGGCATACTACGGGTGAAGTCCACATTCCTCGTCAGAGGGTTGACAGATGCGATCGGCCCGCGTGTGCCCGGGTACCGTGCTTCTTTTTTGCGCCGCTGCGCTGAGCGCGGTCGCGGCGAACTCGTCAAGCGCCCCGCAGCGTTCTACTGCCACGGAAATCCGGGACATCAACGGTCGTTCGCTGAGCCCGTTCGCGCCAACGGGGGCTGCCAACGTCATCTTCTTCATCACGACTGACTGTCCGGTCTCCAACTCGTACGCGCCGGAGATCCAGCGCGTGTGCCAGGACTATGCCGCCAACGGCGTCGGTTGCTCCCTCATGTACGAGGATGTCGATCTGCCAGACACGCACGTTGAGGACAGCGTCAGGAAGCATCTTCAGCAGTACCGATACTCCGGGATTGCCGCCGCAATCGACCGCGCTCGTACGATTGCCAAGCGCTCGAAGGCGACGGTGACGCCAGAGGCCGTCGTTGTCGACCGAGCGGGCAAGATTCGGTACCGTGGTCGCATCGACAACTTCTATGCCGCGCTCGGCCAGACACGCCGCCAGGTCACTGAACATGATCTACGCGATGCATTGGATGCCGTCCTCGCAGGGCGGTCGGTGCCCAAGTCAGAGACAGAGGCCCTTGGCTGTTTCATCGTCGATCCGTCAGCGCTCAGGAAGTAATCATGCGTAAACCGTTTTTCCTTTGTGTTTTCACGACGCTGGTCGTAGTCGCCGTGTGGTCGGCGCGTGGACATTCGCAGGGCCGTACGAACCAGGGGCCGACCTTTACGGAGTCGATCGCACCGATCCTCTACGCCAACTGCGTCACCTGCCACCGGCCTGGCGAGGTCGCACCGTTCCCGTTGATCTCCTACGAAGATGTCGCCAAGCGCGGGAAATTGATCGCGAAGGTTACCGGTTCGAGGTACATGCCACCATGGCATGCGGCGCATGGCTACGAAGAGTTCGTCGGCGAACGTGGATTGACCGACGCACAGATCGCCACCATCGCGGCATGGGTGACCAATGGCATGCCGCGTGGCGACGCCTCGAAGATGCCGAAACTGCCTGCGTTCCCGGCCGACGGATGGCGCCTCGGGCAACCCGATCTCATCCTGGAAATGCCGGCGGCCTTCGATCTGCCGGCGAGCGGTCCGGACGTCTTCCGCAACTTCGTCATCCCGACAAAGCTGACCGAAGACAAGTGGGTGCGCGGGATCGAGTTTCGGCCGAGCGCAAGGAAAGTCGTTCACCACGCGCTCTTTGCGCAAGTCGCGGGTGGAAGCCTGGCAGCCCGCGACGGCGCCGACGGTCGTCCGGGCTTCGGCGGCATGGGCGCGGTGGGTGTGACCGGCGATCGAGGAGACTCAGGCGGACTGGGCGGATGGGCCGTCGGCGCCACGCCGATGATGTTCCCTGACGGCTTCGCGGCACGGCTTCCGAAGGGATCCGATTTCCTGTTGCAGATGCACTTCCATCTGAGCGGAAAGCCCGAAACCGAGAAGTCGCTGATCGGGATCTACTTCGCCGATAAGCCGCCGGCGAAGAGTCTCTTTCACGTCGGTCTGCCGGCACTGTTCGGGTTCGGCGCGGGCATTGACATTCCGCCGGGCGAATCACACTACACGGTTCGGGATTCGTTCACGCTGCCGGGTGACATTACCGTGTACTCGGCGATCGCCCACGCGCATTACCTCGCCAAGGAGATGAAGGCGACGGCGACGCTGCCGGACGGTTCGAACAAGACATTGATCTGGATCCAGAATTGGGACTTCAACTGGCAGGACACCTACATCTACAAGAAGCCCTTCACGCTGCCCAAAGGGACGCGCCTCGACGCGACGATCACCTACGACAATTCCGACGACAATCCACGCAATCCGATCGCCCCGCCACGGCGCGCGCTATGGGGTGAGCAGTCGTTCGACGAGATGGGAACTGTCGGCTTCGGGTTCGACGTCTTGAATCAATCCGACGTTCCGGCATTCCAGGAGGCGCTGATCGCACGATCGAAGAGCGCGATTGCCGCCGGTGGGAAGGACGGCACGCTCGCACGATTCGTCGCTCATCAACAGCGCCTGAATCGCGGCCTGCAACAACTCACGCTCTTCGATCGACGCGGTGCGGTGGTAGCCAGAATTGGAGAGCCCGGACTGTACTCGCAGGCGGCATTTTCTCCCGACGGCTCACGACTGGCCGTCATCAAGCGCGACATCGACTCCGAGGCGCAGGATGTGTGGACGTTCGATATCAACACCGGCAAGGGCCGCGCCGTCACCTCGGATTCAGCTCCGCATACGGCACCGGTCTGGTCACCTGATGGGCGATCGGTCGCCTACGTGTCGGTGCGCGAAAACACGCACGGCATCTATCGCCGATCGGCGGACGGCACCGGCGAGGAACAACGGCTGTACGTGCACTTGACCGGGGCCGCGATCGTGCTGACCGACTGGTCGGCCGACGGCAAGTTCCTGTCGTTCTGGTCGGGCGATACGATGTTCATTCTTCCGCTCGACGGAGATCGCAAGCCGATCGAATTGAAGAAGGAGGACTTTTTCGGCCGCGGTGGACGTTTCTCGCCCGACAATCGATTCCTCGCCTTCAACTCGAACGACTCCGGCCGTTTCCAAATTTACGTGCGCCCGCTCGATGCGTCTGTCGGCAAGAGCGTCAGCGGCGACAACGTCCGGTCGCAGGTATCAGCCGATGGCGGCATCGGCGGCATCGTCTGGCGCAAAGACGGGAAAGAGTTGTTCTACTTGTCTCAGCCGCCTGGGCAGACGGTCATGGCCGTCGAGGTCACGACCAAGCCCACATTTGCAGCCAAGGCGCCTCAGGCGCTTTTTGAGATCCCGTCACCTATTGGTGCTCCCGCGCAATTGAGTACGGTCAGCAGTCCGGACGGACAGCGCTTCGTGTTCGCCGTCAACGTGCCGTCAAGAACGGCGCGCTGAAAGATGGAAGTAGCAAAATAGCGCCGCCGTTCGATCTCGCATTCAAAAAGGTGACTGGCACCTTTTGTACGTCCACTTTTGGAATCGGGACCGTCAGCTGTGTTTTCCTCGCGCGGCTGTGTCGGTGCGATTCATCCCGATAAGTCACATAAACACAGTCACTTAGGTCTCTTGACCTAGTAATAGATTGGCGGGCACAGGGATTGCGATTTCAGCTGGGCAGGAGGCAGAGCATGAGGAAATCAATCACCCGTGCAACGATCCTGACCGGCGCCATTCTGTTGACGAGTGTCGCTGTAGAACATGCAGCGGCCCCGGCAGCGATGCCCGCGCCGACGAACTCGGTTCGAACGCGGCAGGTGACGGTGCCGTCGGGTACGGTTCTTCGGCTTCGGCTAACCCGTGGATTCGGCTCGGATTCCCGCCTCGAAGCCCCAGTCTCGGGCACGCTCGTGAGCCCGATCATGGTTGACGGCCGGACGGTTCTCCGCGAGGGGAGCGTCGCGTCGGGATACGTGGCGGAGGCGGTCAGGCCTGGAAAGGTGAAGGGCCGCGGACGAGTGGCCGTGCGCTTTACGCGGATCACTCCGGCCGGACTCGAAGAGCGCTACAACATGCAGACGCGGTCGTGGGTGGCCGTCGCGCCCGCAACCAAGCAGAAAGATGCGTTGACGATCGGTGCACCGGCCGCGGGCGGCGCGGTCATTGGCGGCATCGTCGGCGGAAAGAAAGGGGCCGGGATTGGCGCGTTGGCCGGCGGAGGAGCGGGGACGGCAGTCGTCCTTTCCACCCGCGGCAAGGATGTTCACATCGGTCCGGGAACAACGCTGGCGATCCGGTTGGTGGCACCCTTGACGGTGTCAGTTCCGGAGTAAGCGGAGGGCGCGGAGGAAACGAAGTTCACAACGAAGGAACGGAGTAAACGAAGGCGAACGAAGAGCAGCGACAAGTTGGCAATCGAAGACGCCAATAAGTTGCAAACGAAGGCGACCGATAAGTACACCAAATGTTCGGTCTTCGTTCGTCTCCGTTAACTTCGTTCCTTCGTTTGTGAACTCCGTTGCCTCGTTTGAACTCCGTTGCCTCTGGCAGCTCCGGTACCGCGCTTCCGTTTTTCCGCAACCGGTGTCTAATCCCCCAGAGCGCCATATGCTCCCTCTCGCACCCTGCAAGCCTCCCCGCTTCGGGACACTCACACATGAAACGCATCTTCGTTGGATTTGGTCTGATCCTGTTGTGCGCTCGTCCGTCGATCTGCGACGCTCGACAACTCCGCGAATCTAATCCCGGGCTCACCATCGTCAGCACCGCTCCGGAAGGTGAAGTGGCTTCGCTCGCCGAGGCGAACGAGATCCGCGTCGTCTTCTCCGAGTCGATGGTGAGTCTGGGCCGGATTCCAACCGAAGTGCATCCGGCCTTCTTCAAGATCATCACCCCGGCGGTGCCCGGCACCTTTCGGTGGTCGGGAACGACAGTGCTGATCTTCACACCCGATCCGAAGCGCCCGCTGGCGTATTCAACGACGTATCAGGTGACGATTGCGGCGGGCACAGCGGCGGCAAGCGGCCGCAAATTGACGCGCGCCGTCACATTCTCGTTCACGACGCCGACCGTCCGACTGCTGCAGACGCGTTGGTACCGGCGCGGCGGAACGGTCGATGGACGGATGGTCGTACTCCTGCGCTTCAATCAACCGGTCCGCGGCGGCGATGTGGCGACATCGCTGTCCGCGGAACTGGAGCCGCATGAATGGAAGCCGCCGATCTTTACGAGCGACGAACAAACTCGGCTCACCGCGCTCGACCCAACGGCGCTTCGCCGTTTCGACGCCAAGGTGCTCGCGACCCAACAGATCGCGTCTGCGACAACGTCGGTCGGGCTGCGCCTCACGAACGACTGGGACAAGAAGACCTATCCAGCGTCGGTCGATCTCGTCGTGTTCGAGACCGAAACATCAGTCTTACCCGAGAGCTGGGTCAAGCTCCGACTGGCCGGAGACCTGAGATCCGCAGCTGGCGCCGCAACGCCTGGCAGCGAGCAGACGTTTACAATCCACGCGGAACGCGCGTTCTTCATCGACGGCTTCTACTGCCGCAGCGAATGCGATCCCGATCTCTGGAATCCAGTGCGAATGCGGGCGCCGGTGAAAGTATCCGATTTCTCAGCGGCCGCCACGGCGCGAGATGTGACCGCCGCGCCAGTTATTGTGACGAAGGGAAGTCAGGCTCCGAAACAGGGCATCGTGGTGCACGATGCAGCCAACAACATCACGCTCGAGGACGCAGGGTTTTCGGCACAACCACCAGTGCGAAAGTACGAACTGGCGGTTCGCGCAGATCTACGCGCGAGCGATGGGCAGGTGCTCGGTTATCCATGGATCGGCGTGGTCGAAAACTGGCATCGCAGCGCATTTACCAGCTTCGGCGATGGGCATGGCGTCTGGGAAAAGGACGGTGGTGCGACGCTGCCTTTCTACGCGAGGAACTTTCGCGACGTCAGACAGTGGGCCGCGCGGATCGAACCCCCGCAGTTGATGCCGACAATCGAGGCACTGCAAAGCAATCATTTCGCCGGCGCTCCGGCGGGCGACGGGACCAGCCGCCGACTCTCGCTGGTTCAGGATCGGATCCAGTCTCACGGTCTCGATCTGTCGCGAGTCCTCAGCTCGACGGGAACCGGACTGATCTGGACTGCCGTTCGTGAAGGGGAGGCCATCCCACAATCCCGACGCGCCTCGGGCGACGCCGACAAGCCGCAGACGCGCGCGTCGATCGTTCAGGTGACGAACCTCGGAATCACCGTCAAGGACAGTCCGCAGAACACGCTGGTCTTCGTCACGCGCCTGGACAACGGCACGGCTGTCGCTGGAGCCAATGTTTCAATCATCAACCTCGAGAACAAGATGGTCTGGCAGGGCAAGACCGGATCCGACGGCATCGCCCTGGCGCAGCAAACACCGCTTCGCGATCCGGACAACATGTGGAAGTTCGCGTTCATTGTCACCGCCGAGAAGGACGGCGACGTTGGTTACACCGGCAGCGATTGGAACGAAGGCATCAGCCCGTGGGATTTCGGGACCGGCATCAACCTGCATGAGGCAGAGCCGCTGTTGCGCGGTAGTGTGTTCACCGATCGCGGCGTTTATCGGCTCGGTGAAGAAGTGCATTTCAAGGCGGTGCTGCGCCAGAACGACGCCGCCGGTGTCCGGCTCTTTCCAGCGGGAACACCCGTCGTGATCACCGTTCGGGACAGCCAGTACCGGAAGGTCGACGAGCGCACCGTGAAACTGACGGCGTGGAGCAGCGCGGAATGGACGATGACGCTGCCGCAGGATGGCTCGCTGGGGAACTACTCGCTGCGCGCAGTTCTCGAGAGCGATCGTCCGGCGCCGAAACCGGCTGACCAACGGCGTCGCGAGATCGAGCCGAGCGAGCAGGCCGACGATTTCGTCCGCTACGAGAAGTCCGTCCACGGATCGTTTCTGGTGGCCGCGTATAAGCGGCCGGACTTCCGTGTCGATGTCAGCCTGACGGGCACCAGCCTCGTTGCCGGCGATCCCTTACAGGGCACGGTAACGGCACGCTACCTCTTTGGATCAGCCATGGGTGCGCGACCGGTCGCGTGGAACTTCTCCAAGACGCCTGAGTACGGAGCGCCTCGCGCGATCACCGAAAAGTTTCAGGAAGATCGGTGGGTGTTCGTCGGCTACCCAGAAGGCGACGATGCGGACCGTTCTCCGTCCGGAGAGATTCGCCGCGAGCAAGCCACGCTCGGGAAAGCCGGTGATCTCGCTCTGAAACTCGACACACGGCGGGATGCCGGCCTGCCCTATGTCTACGTGCTCGAGGGGGACGTGGAGGACGTCTCTCGCCAACATATCGCCAATCGGGCCAGCATCACCGTGCACCCCGCCCCGTGGTACATCGGAATGCGGCGGCCTTCGTATTTCCTCGATCAAAAGGCCGGCTTGAAGACGGAGATCGTCGCGGTCGGGATCGACGGCTCGACGACCTCGGGAGTGCCGGTGCATGTCAAGCTCACGCAAGTGCAGTGGCAGAGTGTGCGTCGCGCCGAAGGGAACGGCTTCTACACGTGGGACACGGAGCGCAAGGAGGTTCCGGCCGGCAGCTGGGATGTGACGACCGGCAGTGATCCGGTACCGCTCGAGATTCCGTTTGCGTCGGGTGGCTACTTCATGCTCGAAGCGAAGGGCAGTTCGAGCGATGGCCGGTTCGCAACCACTCGTACGTCTTTCTACGTGCTCGGCCCTGGTTACACTGCATGGGAGCGATTCGATCACAATCGAATCGAGATTGTTCCCGAGCGGAAGACCTACAAACCCGGCGACACCGCGCGCATCATGATCCAGTCGCCTTGGGAGCGCGCGACCGCACTCGTTACGACCGAGCGCGAGGGCATTCGCACCTACCGACCGTTCCTGCTGACGTCGACACAGGAATCGATTTCGATTCCGATCAAGGAAGACGACATTCCCAATGTGTTCGTCTCGGTCCTGCTCATCAAAGGGCGGTCAAGCGTTCCTCCATCGCCCGAAGCCGCCGCCAATCCGAAACCCGGAACGAGCGCCGAAGATGACGCGTCGGACCCGGGCAAACCAGCATTTCGTCTCGGCTATGTCGAATTGAAGGTTGAAGATCAATCGAAACGACTGACCGTCTCGGTTGCCGCCGACAAACCGGAGTACCGGCCGGCCAACACCGCGTCGGTTGCCCTGACCGTGACCGATCACCAGAATCGTGGCACGACCAGCGAAGTCACGTTGTGGGCGGTGGACTACGGCGTGCTCTCACTGACGTCATACCAGACACCTGACGTTCTCGGCTCCGTCTACGTTCGGAAGTCGCTTCAGGTGTTCAACTCCGACAATCGGCAGCGAATCGTGTCGCGTCGCGTGTTGACGCCGAAGGGAGATACGGATGGTGGTGGCGGAGGCGCCGACTCGGGAGCCGGCACGCTTCGAAAGGATTTTCGCGTCCTCGCGTTCTGGCTCGGTTCGGTCACGACCGATCAGAGTGGCCATGCCAAGCTCGACGTGAAGCTGCCTGAGTCGTTGACGACCTACCGGATCATGGCGGTAGCGGCCGATCGCAACTCTCGGTTTGGATCGGGGGACCGGGAGGTGCGGATCAACAAGCCGCTCACACTGAAGCCGACGTTCCCGCGATTCCTCGCCGTCGGGGATCGGGCCCACTTCGGAGCCGTCATCACCAGCCAACTCGCCGCCGCGGGTATCGCGACCGTGACGATGAAGAGCCTCGACCCGGCCGTGCTGGAAGTAATCGACGGTGCACCGCAATCGTTATCCATTGGCCCTCGCGGTTCGATCGAAGCGCGATTCGACGCGGCCGGAAAGTCGATCGGCCGCGCGCGCGTCCAGATGACGGTCAAGGTCGGCGACGAGACCGACGCGTTCGAGGATGTAATCCCGGTAGAGGTTCTCGCATCGCCAGAAACAGTTGCCGCATACGGCGAGGCAAACGACGCCAGGAGTCTGGTCAACGAGTCCGTCACTCTACCATCAGGGGTCGTTGCCGGCTTCGGCGGACTGCATGTCGAGATGTCTTCGACGGCGATGGTCGGACTCGGTGAGGGCGCTCGTTATCTTGTCGAGTATCCGTACGGCTGTGCGGAGCAGAAAGGATCGCGGGCGCTGGCCCTACTGCTCACCGCCGATCTGGGCGACGCATTCACGTTGCCTGGTGTCGACACCACCAGGATGCGCCCTGCCGTCCAAGACACGCTCAAGGAGCTCGAGCGCTTCCAATGCAGCAGCGGAGGCTTCGCCTATTGGCCCGGCGCATGTTCGACCGTCTCGCCGTATCTGACCGCGTATCTGCTGCACGTATTCCAGGTCGCCTCGGACTTGAAGTATGCCGTCGACCCTGGCATGCGCGAGCGTGCATATCGATACCTCGAGCTACGTCTCGCCGAAAAACCGCCGTCAAACGAGGGATGGTGGCCGGCCTACACGGCCTGGCAGGCGTTCGCAGTCAAGGTGCTCGTCGAAGGGGGCCGTACGCAGGACTCGAACCTCAATCGCCTTTACGGCTATCGCGATCGCATGCCGGTCTTCGCCCTCGCGTACCTTCTCGATGCGCTGACGGCCAAGAAGGAAATCTCTGGTGCTCGCGTCGACGATCTCCGACGCCGATTGTCCAACGCGATCCTGCCAGAGGCCGGCAGCGCTCACGTCGAGGAGCTGGCCGACCCGTACTTGCTCTGGTTCTGGAACTCGAATGTCCGCTCCACGAGCATCGTGCTGAACACGCTGGTCAGGACGAACGCGCCTTCGGCCTCGATCACACCGATCGTTCGTTGGATGATGGCAGCACGAAAGGGCGGACGATGGGGCAATACCCAGGAGAACGCCTACGCGATGGAGGCACTCGTCAACTATTACCGTAAGTACGAGACCACCGTCCCGAATTTCCGCGCGGTCGTGAAGCTGGGCGCCGAGGACATCGCGCACGAGCAGTTCACGAATCGGTCCGCCGAATCCAAATCGATTGATATGGCGATGACGCAGGTCGTCTCGAAGGGCGCGCCCGGCACGTCACAGCCCCTGACCTTCGAACGCGAAGGCTCGGGCACGCTGTTCTATACGACGCGCCTGCGATACGCGGCCGACACCCTCTATCAGCAGGGACTCGACAGCGGGTTCCGAATCGAGCGGCGGTACGAACCGTACGTCGAAACGGGATCGCGCCCGACGTCGACGACTTACAAAGCCGGCGATCTGGTGCGGGTCACGCTCACGTTCCGGTTGACGAAGGAACGTCGCTTCGTCGCCGTCACCGATCCAATTCCGGCAGGATTCGAGGCAGTCGAATCCTGGTTTGCGACGACGGCGCAAACGCTGGCCGTCCGCCAGGATCGCCAGTCGACGCCGGGCGGGGAAGCCACGGAGGACGGCCAGGGGTGGGACGCGTGGTGGCGTTACGGCGGCTTCGATCACGTGGAACGCCACGACGATCGCGTGCAGCTGTTTGCCACGCGTCTGAGCGAAGGGACGCATGACTTCAGCTACATCGTGCGCGCAACGACCGCCGGCACCTTCCGCACGGCGCCGGCGCGGGCCGAAGAGATGTACGAACCGGAAATCTTCGGACGAACATCGACCTCGATGATCGAGGTCAGGAAGTGAAGTTCCACTTCGTAGCTTCCGCCTTTAGGCGGAAGTTGTCCTCCGCCTTTAGGCGGAAGTCGTGGCTCGCCGGCGCGTCCTTGACGATCCTCGCAGGCGCTCTGTGGATTCGGCTTGGCCCGATTCCCGCGGCGCTCCTCGATGCAAGACCGGGACTATCGACGACGGTCGTCGATCGCAACGGGGTTCCGTTATACGAATCGCCGTCGGCAGATGGCACCCGCAGCACCATCCTTACATCCGACGCGCTTCCGCCGGTCCTGGTATCGGCGACCTTGGCAGCAGAGGATCGAAGGTTCTGGAGCCACCCCGGGGTCGACGTGTTCGCGATGATTCGGGCGGTGAAGCGCGATGTGATCGAAAGGAGCTTCGTTGAAGGGGGATCGACGATCTCCCAGCAGGTAGCCAAGCTGCTCCTCAATCGCGAGTCGCCAAGGCGAAAGCGCGGGATCGCGGCCAAGATTCATGAGGCCGTGCTTGCCTTGCGGCTCGAACATCGATACTCGAAGCGAGAGATCCTGGCGCTGTATCTGAACCTCGCGGCCTACGGCAACCAGGTCGTCGGAGCCGAACGTGCGAGCCGCGCATACTTCGGCTGTTCGGCGTCGATGATCACGCCGGCGCAAGCGGCGTTTCTCGCCGGACTGCCGCAGCGGCCATCCGGATTCAACCCGTATCGATCGTTTGATGCGGCGCTTGACCGGCAACGCGCCGTGCTGCAGCGAATGGCTAAAGCAGGAATGTTATCCCCCGCGCAATTGCAAGAGGCGGGTGCGGAGCGACTGACGCTGACGCGAGAATCAGCGCCGTTCAGAGCGCCACACTTCGTGGAGATGGTGTTTGCCGCGGCGGGCGACGAGCGTCCCGCCCGTATTCAAACGACCATCGATGCCGAGCTGCAGGCCGACATCCGCGGCATCATTCAGTCTCAGCGTCCGGCGCTGAAGGAACATGGCGCGGCAAACGTTGCGGTTGTGGTGCTCGACAACGCAACCGGCGAGTGGCTGGCGTGGGAGGGATCGGGTGACTACTTCGACACCGACCATGGCGGCACGCTCAACGGCGTGACGATTCCACGACAGCCCGGCTCTGCGCTGAAGCCGTTTACCTACGCGCTCGCATTCGAGAGCGGGATGAGCCCGGCAAGCGTCCTCCCCGACGTGCCCTCGCATTTCCCCACGGCGGAGCCGGGCGTTCTCTACAGTCCGCGAAACTACGACGGCCGCTATCGCGGACCCTTGCTCGCGCGCAACGCACTCGCCGGCTCCGAAAATGTCCCGGCCGTTGCGCTGGCGGCAGAGCTCGGCGTCGCCAATCTTCTCCGCTTTCTGGGTCGCGCCGGTTTCACGACGTTCGATCGTAACGCTGCGTATTACGGACTCGGCGTGACCCTCGGCAATGCAGAGGTCCGTCTCGACGAAATGGTCGCCGCCTACTCGTCCTTCGCCCGCGGCGGTGAATGGATTGCACCAACCTACCTCTCGGGCGTTCGCTCCACGACTCGTCACCCACTCGTTAGCCGCCGAACCGCTTTCTGGATCACCGACATTCTTTCCGACCCCGATGCACGTGAATATGTGTTCGGACGAGGCGGAAGTCTCGATTTTCCCTTCCCTGTAGCGGTTAAGACCGGCACCTCCCAGGCGTATCACGACAACTGGACCATCGGATACTCGAGACAAGTGACCGTCGGAGTGTGGGTTGGTAACTTCGATCGAAAACCGCTTCGGAATTCGAGCGGTATCACCGGAGCGGCACCCATCTTTCACTCGGTGATGCTTGCTGCTGAGCGACGCGCAGCATCAGACGATCACGGGCCGTCCGACGCAGATCTTCGCGTGCCTGACGCGGACGTCCAGGTCCGACCGGTTGAGATTTGCGCGGTGTCGGGATTGGCGGCAAATCCGTGGTGTCCGGCGAAGCGGCGCGAATGGGTTGCAGCCGAATCGGAACTGCTCCCATGCAGCTGGCATCACCTCACCGATGAAGGCCTATTGACCGTATTCCCTCCGCAATACCGTCAATGGGCCAAGGGTGAGAGGCAGATTCAAGCCCAGCCGCGAGGGTATGAAACCACGGCAACCCATGCGTCGAAGACAGGTGACACTGAGCTTCGCATATCCAGCCCGCCCGACGGCGCAACCTACCTTATCGATCCCACACTACGCCGGGAGTTCCAGTCGGTGTTGCTTCGAGCCGTCACTCCTACGCCCGGTCCCGTTCACTGGACAGTCGACGATCTCTCCCTCGGCACAACTGACTCGGAGCGTGCGGCTGCATGGCCGTTGGCCCACGGCCGTCACACGTTCCGCGTCCGTGATAGCGCCGGGCAGACTGCCGAGTCAACAATCAGCGTTCGCTGACGAGCTGGCGACCACGGTTGAGCCGCGTCGATGGGGACAAAAGGGCAAATCATCACCATCCGCCTCAGCCGGCTTCCGGTAGAGCCAGTCACCTAACTATCGCGGCACGCACCGCTTGTACGGCTGAGCGCCGGTGGCACTTCGGTTGCGCCTATGAGCTGTGATGGAGTCAGCTATGAAACATATAAACAAGCGATTCGTGACACTCGTTTGCGGCCTTGTGTTCTGCACAGCGACGCCAGCCCTCGCGCAAGGCGAGCGGCGTGCACCTCACCAAGG
>JBPYFA010000456.1:0-12750 GCA_051986585.1 Vicinamibacterales bacterium
GGGCCTTGTCCAAGTCGTCGACGGCAAATGCGATGTGCGGAACCGTCCTGACAATCGCGGGCACGCCGCAATCCGGCTCGAACCGGATCCATTCGATTCCGTAGGGGCTCGTCTCAAAACCGCAGACATGAACCCCGAGGTGCGCAATATGACGCTCCTCTGGCCGAGGGTCCGTGTGTGGAATCCCCAGGTGGTGGTACCGCCATCCGAGCTTGGCGGTCACGGCAGGCAGCTCATGATTCAATCGCTTTCGCATCCTACAAGCCTCTTCGCGCTCATCCTTGAACTCACGAATCCTCTAATCGATGGCCCCTGGAATCTTCAATCACGCTGCAGCACCCAAGAGTCATGAGGCATGTCTCGCGTGATGGCAAGCTGAAAAGCATCGCCCGTTGGGTATTGTGACCGACACCGCCACTGACCGTCGCCTTCGAGCGCCAGGGGATGTGAGGATTCGAGGATGTGAGAATTCAAGGATTCGGCGATTCGCGGATTCGAGGATGCGCGGATTCGACGATTGGACGATTCGCGGATTCGCGGATTCGAGGATTCGAGGATTCGAGGATTAGTGATTCGCGATCAGTGATTAGGGATTAGCGATTCGAAGATTATCCAGCACCTCCCGCGCCTCCCGCTCGGTATCGTCGGGCGAGCGCAATCCCTTCAGGCTCGTACGTCGAAGGCCGGCCGCGCGGGCTTGCCAGCTTTCCTGCCGCAGCTTGAAGTACTGGTCCGCTTCGGCGACCAGCTTCGCCTGTTCTCGTGGCACGTGCTGCAGCTGATTCAGACGCGCCTGTTCAGCGCGCAGCTCGGGCAGAATGCTGCGCTCAATCACCCCCACCAGTTCCTTCAGCGTCAGCTGTCCGGCCGTGAATTGGCGCACCGCCGCGTCGTAGACGGCGGCCGTCTTCTGCTCGATGTCGGCGATGCGGGAGATTTCAGGACGGACGTCGATCACGCCGCGCATGGGAATCCCGGCGCCGACGACGATGACGACGATGGCGGCGGTAACCGACCCGATCCGTTTCAAGGGCAGCTCAGCGCCCGTGGCTGGCGTCGCCACTTCTTCCATCGATTCAATCGACAGGCTGGCCGGTTCCACAACAGCAGACTTCGACAGCACGAACCCATACGCCAGTCCCACCAGGATGCCGGAGAGTTCGAGTATGCCCGCGTGTCCGGCGGCAAAGCTGTAAAGCAGAAACAGCGCCGTTGACGGACCGAGCTTCAGCAGCGTCGTGGTCGGCACCGTGAACGGCGAGCGAGTGGTGATGCCGCTGACCAGCATCGCGGCAAACATTCCGTAGACAGCAAACACACTTGCCGATGCGCCGGTCGTCACCGCAATCGGATGCACCAGCGCGGTCAGCACACCAAACAGCAGGCCGGCGCCGAGATAGGCATTGGCGAACGCGAACCGGCCGTAAAACCGTTCGGTGAGCAAGCCAACCTGCGCGAGTCCAATCACGTTCACGATCATGTGCAGGAAGCTGGCGTGAACGAACATGGCCGTCGCCAGTCGCCACCATTCGCCGTTGGCGGTCCGGGTGCCGATGCTGGCGCCCCAGCCGAGGAGTGTGTTGGGGTCGGCAAGCGAGCCCGCGCCGAAGACCATGCACACGAAGATGCCAAGGTTCAAGGCCAGGATGCTCGCCGTGACGACGGGATGGGGCGTGCGAGCGTCGAGCGCTGCATCGAACGGGGTTGGAGCTGGCCAGTAACGGGAGAAGCCGCCCCACGCGTCATCGACACGGCTGAGAATCAATCGGCGGACACGATCGCGTTCCTGAGGGGTGGTGAAATACCAGACGGCGCCCAGAAGGACAATGACCGAAATGATCCCCATGTCCCGCCGGGACTCAAGACATATGCCACCCGTGGTGCGAATTGTGGCCTGTTTTCGCACGGGTCGGACGCGGTGCCGTGACCCGAGCGATCAAGTCTTGGATGGGCCGACCAGTGTTGTAATCGCTCGTTAGGGCTGCTCGATATCCTGAACCATTCACGGGAAGCTGGGAGCTGGAAGCTGGAAGCTATTTCTTCGGTTTCTCTGCCACCGCTTTCTGCCAATAGGCCTGTTGTCCGATGTAGGACTTGGTGTCCGGCATGGCCGCGAGAATCGTGCGGCGGACATCGAGGATGTCGATCTTCCCTTCCTTCTGATAAAGCACGTTGCCGTCGGTGCCAATCACCATCGTGAATGGTGTCCCTGGCTTCCACTTCGCGCCCCAGGCGGACTGCAGCGCGGCGGTATCGGTCGACGCGAACTGCTTGTTCGGGCTCGAGGCAAATTGCTTTTTGAGAAAGGCCAGGACGGCGGACGCTTGATCGGGTGGATCCGTGGCGATGGTGATGAAATCGAATGCCCGCAAGCGGTACATCCGATAGGTGGTCTCGAGATCGAAAAACTGGCTGGCGCACGCGGCGCAGTTGGTCGACCAGAAGCTGACGAGAAGCACCTTCTTGTCCGGGTTCGAGCGAATCTTTTTCAGGTCGTCGGCTCCGACTGGCTCGACGGTGACCGGCTCGGCCTGAATCTTCGCCCATTCCTCTTCGACGCCGGTGGCCTTCGACATCCACTTCGTCGTGCAGCCAAACGCGTTGGTGTCGGTGACGGGCACCGGCTTGCCCGCCAGCATCGCCTCGAGGGCGTTCCGCGCATCCTGCGTCTTCACCAGCTCCTCGCGCTGGTTGTCGTCGATGCGCCCCTCGTACTGCAGCTTCCGCGACTGATCGAAGAGATAGATGTGCGGCGTCGCCACGACCCCGAACTTGATCGACACGCCCTGGGTTTCGCCGTCGTAGAGATAGGGCCACTCGATGCGCCGGAATGCCGTTCGGATCTTCATCTCATCGAGCGAGTCGGTCACGTCGGTGTAGCCCAGCTCGTTCAGCCGAATCGATTTCGGATTGTTCGGATTGATCGCCACGAACGCGACGCCTCGGTTCTTGTAGTCGCGATACAGCTTCTCGATCCGGCTCTCGTAGAGCTGCGACACTGGACAGTGATTGCACTCGAACACGACGGCGAGGATCTTCGCGCTCGCGTAGTCAGCCAGCTTGTGAATCTTCCCGTCGACCCCTGGCAACGCGAAGTCGGGAGCCGACGATCCGATCTGCAGAATCGGATGCTCGAGATTCGGCTGGATACCGCGGCCTCTGGCCGGTGCCTGCCCTTGGGCGCTTCCAAGCACACTGAAGAGCGTCAGCGCTGACAGAGTGACACCCAGGCCAAGAGCGTTTCGTCGATCGCTAGACATATTCATGACTACTCCAGCTGTCTCACTCTGCGGACCAATACGCCTGCTGGCCAGGATGTTCCTTGTCGTCCGGCAGGCTCGCGAGGATCGCGCGTCGCAGTTTCAGAAACTCGAGTTCTCCGAGTTGTTGGAACAACACGTCGCCATTGGGAGCAATCAGCACGGTGAAGGGAACCGCCGCCGGCATCGCCGGATCGAATGCCGCCTGCAATCCAAAGGTGTCCGACGAGGCGAACTGAAGATTCGAGCCGGTGGCGTGATATTTCTGCAGAAACTCGATCACCTGCGGCTTCTCTTCGGGATCGTTCGATGACACAGAGACAAACTCGAAGCCACGGCTTCGATACATCCGGTAGGTCGTCACCAGCTCGGGAAATTCCGTCACACAAGGACCGCACCAGGTCGCCCAGAAATTGACGAGCATCAGCTTGCCGGTCGGATTCGCCCGCAACTTCTTGAGTGCCGCTTCGTCCGCCATCTGCAGCGCGACAGGCTGGGCGTCTACCGCCGACGGCTCCTGCTTTCCGGCCGATGCTTCAGCCCCGCGACGCAGCCGGCATCCTGCGACGCTCGTGCGCTCGACGGGCGCGCGCGATCCGGCCAGCACCGCGTCGATCGCATTTCGCACGTCACGCGTCTTGACCAGCGACTCGTTGCTGTTATCGTCGATCCGCCCCTCATACCGCAGTTTCCGCTGCTCGTCGAACACGAAGATCTGCGGCATCGTCTCGACGCCGAACCTGGACGCGACCGCCTGCGTGTCGCCGTCGTACAAATACGGGTATTGAAGATGCCGATGCGAGGCGCGCGCTTTCATGTCCGGCAGTGCATCGCCGAGGTCCGAATAGGCCAGCTCGCTGAGCGGCATCGCATCAGCCCGGTCGCTGTTGATCGCGATCAGCCTGACGCCCTTCTGGCGATAATCCTCATCCAGCTTTCGCAATCGCGCTTCGTAGAGCTGCGATGCCGGACAGTGATTGCAGGTGAAGACGATCGCAAGGACGCGGCTCGAGGCGTACTCCGCGAGCGAGTGGGTCTTTCCGTCGACGCCGGGAAGCGAGAAATCGGGGGCAGGCGCGCCTATCGCCAGCGAGTGACTGCTGCCGCCGCCACAAGCGGCGACACCGACGAGCAGAATCGACAACCAGCGCCACATTTGGCAACGGCCTCCAGCACCGGAAGAATAACAGCGATCTTTGAAATTGCTGAATGGTGATTGTTGATTGCTGATTTCGGGTGGGACGACGACTCCGGCCAGCGCAATGCTCGTGAGATATCATGCACAGCTGAGTCCGTGACCGCACGAATCTTCCTTCATGCCGCACTGCTCTCGATCTGCATGAGCCACGATCTCGCCGCGGCTTCACGCCTCGAGCTGATCCAGAAACGCGGCTTTCTCACCTGCGGCATCGAACCGGCTGTTGCCGGGTTCGCCGAAGCTGATGCTCGGGGCCGTTATCACGGGTTCGATATCGACGTGTGCCGTGCGCTGGCCGCTGCGATCTTCGGGACGCCCGACAAAGTCAAGTTCACCGCAGCCACAAGCGTCGCCGACTTTCTGAAGAGTGATGAAATCGATGTCGTCGCACGCCGGCTGACGTGGGAGCTGAGACGCGAAGGATCGCTGCCAATTCTGTTCGGCCCGATTACCTTCTACGATGGCCAGGGATTTCTTGTCGCGAACACCCTCAAGGTGCGCTCACCGCGCGATCTCGCGGGCGTCGATATCTGCGTGGCCGGCGGCACCAATTTCGAGTTCAACCTTGGCAGGTATTTCCAGGCGCACAAGATCGCGCTGAAGAAAACCGTGCTGGAGTCTGCGTCGAACTTTGCCGCGATCACGAAGGCACTCGCTGCTGGCCAGTGCACGGTCTACACCGCAGACGTGTCGGAGCTCGCCGCTGTCCGATCGAAGCTGCCGCACCCGTCCGATTTCGCATTGCTTCAGGAGCAGATCTCCCGCGAACCGCTCGCGCCGGTCGTCCGCCAGGACGATCCTCACTGGTTCGTCATCGTCCGATGGACGCTGCTCGCGCTCGTCAATGCCGAGGAACTCGGCGTCACATCCGGCAATGCCGAGGCGATGCGGAAGAGTGACGACGTCGATGTGCAGCGACTGCTCGGCGTCGTTCCCGGCAATGGCAAAGCGCTCGGCCTGCGAGAGTCGTGGGCGTACGACGCAATCAAAGCGGTTGGCAACTACGGCGAGATGTTCGAAAAAAACATCGGCCGCGGCAGCCCGATTGGGCTGGACCGCGGCCTGAATCGACTGGTTCGGGACGGCGGACTGATGTATGCGCCGCCGCTGCGGTGACCTACTTGCCGGCGGCCACCGGCTCCATCACGATGTTGTCGAGCTGAACCGCACCGAGTTTGTTTGGAATCTTCGGCGCGCTCACCATCTTGTAGCCGGCCTTCGTGATCGTCACTTCAATCTGGCTGGTATCGATCGTTTTGCCCAGCCCTTGAATCGCGCGGCCGATGTCGGGACTTCGGAAGTGGCCCGGGCTGTCGTTGCGGAATGGAAAGTTCATCCCGACGTTCTTCGCCGAGACGCTCACCATGAGCTTGTCCAGCACCTGGCCGTTCGTGTCCTTGACGTGACCGAAATAGTAGAGCACGGCCGGTCCGTCGTTCTGGGCGTTGAAGAACTCCACGCCGTTGGCCAGCACTGCCGCCGAAGCAAACAGCGCAAGTGCACCGATGGCAAAGAATCGAACCGTGGCGGCGCCTGGCTTCATAAAGGCCCCCTAAAGTGTATTTTGCCACACCTTCGCTGGCCTCGAGAACCTGTAAATGCTGAATGTCGAAGGTTGAATGCTGAATGACGTCGGGATCACTGGGCACTTCATTCAGCATTCAACATTTAGCATTCAGCCTTTACACGACACCTAATAAAACCACCTTCTCTCATACACCAGAATGACGAGCAGAAGGACCGCCGGCACGCCCCACACCCAGGCTTGACCGATCCGTTCGGCGACTGAGTTCGGGACGATTAGCGCGGCAACGGAACTGATGACCGCCGCGCCAAACAGCCAGCTGTACCAGAGAATCGCCGGTCCGGCATCTTCGAGCGGAAGGTCCTCGCGCGTGAACGATCGGAGCACGGGATAGTAGCGAAAGAGAGCCGTGTGGTATCGCTCGCTCCAGAAGAACAGCGCCATATATGCGACGCCAAAGACCATCGAAAAAACGTTGAAGCGGGCCGAAGCCGTCATGGGAACAGTCCCTTGATGTTGTTCAGAAGCTCGCCGACGACGAAGCTCCACCAGACGACGAACGCGAGCATCCAGGTGAGGTATTTGCGGGTCTCGGCGCGTGACGGCGCGAGCGGTGTCCGCCAGGCGAGCCAGTACGCGGGTAAGAGACCGAGCGCAACGGCGGCGAAATGCTCCTTGGTCTCGAACACGCCGTTGGCGGCGCGAAGCTGCAGGTCTTCGAGCGTCGGCCGAACGTCGACTCGATACCGTGGATACAACAGCCCTCCGAGCAGGACGTTCGCACAAAAGAGCAACACCACCACGTTGGTGAAGGTTGGCGAGTTCACGCCGCGAAATCGTTCGACGAACGAACGGGGGGGCGCCGCCGGCTTTCGCGCGACACTGAACGATTGATGCGTCAGCGCGCCGAGGAGCGCAGCCCCGACGAGGACGTGAAGCACCAGGAGAATCTGGATCATGTCAGCTGGCTTGGTGACGGGGCGCCCTCGAGCACCTCGGACGCCGCCCGGTCACCCGATTCGAGCGCGCCTTGCATCCATCCCATCCACGACGACGTGTGTTCGCCGGCAAAGTGTATCCGCCCTTCAGGGCGTGCGATATCCGGGATCATCGTCGACATCTGGCCGGGATGGAACACCGCGAACGCACCACGTGCCCAGGCGTCGCGCGTCCAACGATAGGCGACACCGGTCTGGAACGCGGTGCGAGCGGCTGGAAACGTGCGGCCAACGAGACTCAGGCCGTAAGCGATTGCCCGCGTTCGGGTAAGGCTGGCGACCGTGCGGCCGATTTCACCACCGACCGTCGCGCCGAGGATGCCTCGGGTGCCGTCGAGATCGTAGGTGCAGTCCCACATCTCCGCCGGCGCGTCGCTGCGCGCCGTCCCGCTGAATCCTTCCTGCTGCCAGAAACTGGTCCGGCATTGGAGCAGAAATCGCGTCGCGGGAAAATATGGGAGCTCCGCCACCACACGCGTCTTCTGCTCCGACATCGCCGGGCGGATGTCGATGGCGCGCAGCGCCGCGAATGGGACGGTGACAATCACCCGGCTCGCTCGCACGGCTTTCTTCCGGCCGCGCTCCAGGTAATCGAGGCGAACGGCGTCCTCGGTCTGATCGATTCTGACAACCACGGCGTTGTAGCGGACGATCGCGCCAAGCGATCTCGCCATCGCCCGTGGCAATTGATCCATGCCGCCATGAATCTTGAAGAACTGCGTCGTGTTCTGGAGAAGCGCGAACTGGCGGAGCACGTATAACGCCGACAACTCGCGCGAATCGCCACCGAGCGTCATCAACGTGACCGCTCCATCCGACGCGCCGCGCGATCGCAACCACTCGGGCCACGTGACCTGATCGTAGGGCCGCCACCTCTCGTAGGCGTCAGGCGCCGGCTTTGGCTCCCCGATATCGCTCGGCAGATCTGTCACATAGTGCTGTAACAATGCGGCCTGGCCGAGCCCGGCTTCTTCGGGCTTGAGCGCGAGCGCTGCCGTCAGCTTCGCCAAATCGTCGGGCACCTTCGCGGTCACGCCGCCGATCGTCGCCACCGCCGACCCATTGAACGATTCGAACGGGACGAGATTGAGGTTGTGTTCCTTCGCCAGTTGCAGCACCGTTTCATGCTTCGGCGGAATCCGGATCGCACCAGCCTCGGCGTAGAGACCTTCGGCAAACGGTGAGCGCATCGTATAGACCCGTCCGCCTGGTCGGCTGCGGGCTTCGAGCACCACCACGGGTTTGCCCGCCTTTCGAAGCAGGTCGGCCGCCCGGAGTCCGGCCAGCCCAGCGCCGACCACAACCACAGGGGCACCCGACGTATCTTGTCGAGCGGAGCGCAGCACGAACGGCGACGCGACGGTTGCCTTCAGGAAATCGCGGCGATCGATGGATGTCGAAGCGGTCCTCTTCCGCCTGAAGGCGGAAGCCACAGGAGTATGGGAGGTCCACTTCCGCCTAAAGGCGGAAGCCACAGGAGTATGGGAAGCGGAAGCCACAGGAGTGTCGGGAGCGGAAGCCAGAGGAGTGTTGGGAGCGGAAGCCATGGGAGTCCTGGGCGGTGGCACGCTCATCTCGATCTACTTGACCGTTGGCTCGAAGGTGATCACGGTCGAGGGCGGCGCCGTGGGAATGCCGGGGCGTAGGAACGGCAAGCCCGACGCGGTGTGGCAGGAGTAGCAGGCCTCGAGTGCGCTCTTGTACGACGTGACGAACGCGTCGTGATCTTCATCTTCGAGCGCCAGCTGCACCGCCGCAAAAGCACTCATGTCCACTGCGGTGAAGATGCCTTTGACGTCGACCGATTTGCCATCAGGCAGTTGTCGCGTCGGGCGAATCACGACCGTCCACCTGATCGATTGACGGGCCTCGCCGAAGAAGTAGCGCGCGAGCGGCCAGTTCTTCTTCTCGACCGCGAACCACAGGTTGGACCAGTGATACGCGGCGTCGATCATCGTGTGCGATTGGGTGGGCACGACGCTCTTCAGGTAGGCGACATCGCCGGCGGCGGCGCCGATCGGCGCCGACTGTGCTGCCGGCGTGGGCACGTTCCGCGTCATCCAGTACTCGACCGCCATCCCGCCGATAACGGCCCCCAGCACCAGCGCCACGAATACGGCCGGCGTCCTCATTGTTTCTGCGACAGCGACTTGATGTAGTTGACCATGTTCCAGATGTCCTCGTCTTTGACACGGCCGTCCCATGGCGCCATGAAAAAATCTGGACCGATCCCCTTTTTCACGATCGTGAAGATCTCGCCGTCACTCGAGCCGTGATCCCACTTGTCGTCGGTGAGATCCGGAGGCTGATTGCCTCCACGATCTTCGATTACCGAGATGGTGATCCCGCCCTTCGCATCCTTGCCGTGGCAGCCGGCGCAGAGCGTCTGAAACTGCTTCTGACCTGCCGCAATCGATTCCGGCGTGGACGCGACCGGATTCTTGATCTTCGCCGCTTCCGGATCGCCTTTGCCGGTTGACTGACGCGCGATGACGCTGCCCGTAAGACACACAATTCCAAACACGAGCACCAGAACCCGACGACCCATTTGGCACGTCCCCCGGATGAGCGATTAGCGATTAGGGATTCACTCACTTCGCCAGCGGATCCGGACGCATCTGGAAATGGATCGCCATGCTGGACTTGCCTTTGCCACCCTCGTTGTGCCACGGATTCCGGTTCGACCAGCCCGTCCACAAGCCCCTGCCCTTCCAGCCCGCCTTGGGATCGTCGATACGACCGTTGATCGACTTCGCATAGAACCCGAGCGGATACGGCACCCGCAGCACGACCCACTTGCCGTTGACCAGTGCCAGCAGGGCACCCGAGTCGTTGCCGGTCGCGATCTGCACGTTCTCACCAAGGCCCAGCGAGTTGAACTTGTCGGACCAGTTGTAATAGTTCGAGTCCGTTGCCGCCGCGTCGCTGTCGCCTGGGAAGTTCGGTCCGGGCACCTTGTACAGCGTCCATCCTTCTGGACAGAGCTTGCCGTCCGCAGCCGTCGGTCCATTCAACGGTCCTTTGCACTTGCGACGATCGAAGCTCGCAAGATGACCGCTGCCTAGCACCGTCCAGGCGACGCCCTCCTTGTCCACGTCCATGCCGCGTGGAGAGAATCCTTGCCCCGAAGCTCTCGGTTCGTTCCACGGTACGGTGTAGATCTCCGCCATCGCCGTCTCGGGTGGATTGGATCCGGGATCGACGCGCACGAGCGCGCCAGGAAACCCAAGCACCGATCCCCACACCGTGTTGTCGGCGGGGCTTGCCATGACGCCATAGAAGCTCGACCCGATTCGCTTGTCCTTTGTCGGATCGACCGGCTCATTCGGCTCGACGTACGCGTCACGCTTTCCATTGCCGTTGGTGTCGACGATGAGCGCGGTCCACCCTTGAGCCTTGCCGGCGTCGTGGGTCTCGTCGAGCACCTTCGTGTTGACCCAACCAACGAGCCCGCCGCCGCCGCTCCAGATCGTGTTATCAGGGTCGTTGTCGAAATTGAGGTGGAAGGTGCTGAAGCACGTGTCGACGATGTCGATCTTCTTCGTCGCCGGGTCGTAGACGGTGTATTGACGGCCACCGCCCCCGCGTCCACCGCTGGCGATCGGATACAGCTTCGCCGATGGATTGCTCGAACCTTCCTTGCAGTAGGCCGGCAGTTCGGCTGCCGTACGCGTAACGGTCGTGTTCCAGACGCGTCCTTTCTGATCCATCTCGTTGCTGTGGCCGTTGATCGTCGTGTTCCAGATGATCTCATCGCCCCAGTACGGTGAAGGATTCGGCATCGCGGCCGAGCGCGGGCTCAAGTTCGCCGCCGGGTTCGACGGAATGATCACTTCGCTCCAGGAGTTCTTTGTCGGTTCGAGAATGGTGAGGTGATCGGACGAGAATTCGTGCAACCCGTAAACGGGCCCGTTCGGATTCACCAGCGGGTTGCGCTTATCGCTCGCGATGACGTCGTGGAAGTACTCGCGCGGATCGGACCAGTCCCACTGCGTGATCACGAGGTTGCGCTCCGGTCCCTGCGGCCGCGGCGGAGCCTCTTTCGGATACTCGCCGGCGGCGATCCGATCGGTCCAGTCGGCGAACATCTTGAGTGCGCGCTGCCGTCCAAGCGAGCTCAGCTGGCCGTCCATGTTCGAACCGTCATGGCCCGATGCCACGCGGCGCGCCCACGCCGCGACTGAGGAGTCGAACTTCCCCAGGCTCGCGGGAATCTCTCGAGTCGCCTTGCTCCCAAGCTGATGGCACGACATGCAGCCGTCGGTCTTGAGCTGCCTGATGAATTCACCCTGGCTGCGACCGTTCGACGCACCCTGTTCCTGACTCGGGAACTCGCTCTTGTCGGGCAGCTTGAGCAACGAGAGCCAGTAGTTGGCTGGATAGTACTCCGCCGCCGCGCGGGGATTCGGTGCGATCACGGCGGTAAGGTTCAATTGCTTGCCGGGCGCGGCTGCCACTTTCGGGGAATCGACCAGGCCATAGCCTCGGACAAATACCTGGTATGTCGCTTTCGGGAGATCGGGGACAACGTAGCGGCCCTGATCGTCGGTCACGACGCTCCGACTGAAGCCGGTCGGCAAGTCTTTCGTCTCCGCAATGACCCACACACCCGCTTCGGGTCCCTTGGAGCTGGTGACCACGCCGCCGATATCGTCGCCATCAATCGCCACTGCGCTGCCGCCACCCTGTCGTGCTCCCATACCTGCGACCGACGAGGCCAGCACGACCGCGACGCAGATCCCGGGATACAACATTCTTCTCATGCGTGAAACTCCGCGGACGAATCGTAGCAATTCGCAGTTCGCAATTCGCTGTTCGCTCCCGTAGCTTCCGCCTTTAGGCGGAAGATCGCTCACTTCAGCGTCGACAAAAACTCCAGCAAGTCCGCGATCTGCTGAGCGGTCAAGTTGTTGAGCAACCCTTCCGGCATCAGCGACGTGCGTGTCTCCTGACGCGAGGCGACATCGGACGGCTTGACGGTCTGCGACGTGTCGGGACCGGTCTGCACGAGGATCCGATCGCCCGATTCCTCACTGATCAGTCCGCTCACCCGATCGCCGTTCTTGAGCGTGAGGGTGGTCGGCACGTACTCGTGACTGATCGCGTCGCTCGGGCTCACGATGTTGTCGAGCATCGCTTGCCTGCCATACTTCGCGCCGATGGCCGACAAGTCCGGCCCCAGCTTCCTCTTGCCGCCGAGACTGTGACACGCTGCACAGCCGCCGTCGGTTTCGAAGATCTTGCGTCCGTTGTCGGCATGTCCTGCGTAGCTCTGCTCGAGTTCGAAAGCGGTTGGCACCCTGCGTGCGGCGGGCAACGGCAGGACCTTCGCGGCGCGCGTTCTGATCGCCGCGTACGCAGGATCGGTCGGCATGGTCTCGCGCGACACCCGCATCGCGACCGGTGACGGGCCGACGCCGCGTGGACGCGGCGCGGCTGGCGGCGTCGCATAGTTCGTGAGGTTTCGCGCCAGCGTCTGGAACTCCGACGGAATTTTTCCCTGCTCCGCAAGGTCCAGAATCGTGTTCAATCCGGGCGCCGTCGCGCCGAGCAGCCGCAGCGCTTCGGCGCGAACCTCATTCGGCGCGTCGCTCGTCATCAGCGATTCCGCCCACGATTCAAGTCCCGGCTTGCCGAGCACCGTCAGCGCGCGAATCGCAGACACCCGAACGCGAGCCGGGCCCTGCTGCGCGAGCGATTGAAACTCAGGAACATAGCTGGCATCGCGCTTCGATGCCACGGCATCGAGCGCTGACGCCCGTGCTTCAG
>JBPYFA010000457.1:0-13334 GCA_051986585.1 Vicinamibacterales bacterium
GGCGAACCGCTGCTCGCCCGATCCCGCACCACCGCGACCGTCAGCGATCCGATACGTGCCGGCAGCATGCCACGCCATCCGGATGAAGAGCGGTCCATAGTGACCATAGTCGGCCGGCCACCAATCCTGGGAGGTGGTCATCACGGTCTCGATGTCCTTCTTCACCGCGTCCAAATCGAGCGACTTGAATTCTTTGGCATAGTCGAACTCGTCCCCCATCGGATCGGCGGCGGGCGGGTTCATGTGAAGGACGCTCAAATCCAACTGGTTCGGCCACCACTGACTGTTGGATGTTCCGCGGTGTGCGTGCCCTGGGAACGGGCATTTCTTCTCGCTATCCATAGTGCTTGCCTCTTCATTGATGGCACCGCGTTGCCAGTGATTAGTACCGCGGTTTTGCGTTCACGTGCGCCGGCTGGCCTTGGTGCGTGCGGCTTTGCGATGACCTCGCGGCGAGCGCCGCCGGCCGTCCGGAGATGATCCGACGGAACGACGCCGACAATCGGGGCAGCGCCCCCAGTACACGACCTCCGCTTCGTCGATGTCGTAGCCTCTTCCGTTCACCGCCTCGAGACACGGGGCCGAGCCAATCGCGCAATCGACATCGACCATTCGGCCGCAGCTGCGACAGACGAGATGATGGTGGTTATCACCGACGCGATCCTCGAAGCGAGCCGACGACCCGGCCGGCTGCAGTCGTCGGAGAAGTCCTCCTGCGACCAGCACGCTGAGCGCGTCGTACACCGACTGCAGCGAGATCGCGCCGATCTCCGCCCGCACCACTTCGGCAACCCGTTCCGCGGTGACGTGGGGTTCACCCGCGACGGCTCGGAGCACCGCGAGCCGTTGTGCAGTCACCTGGATCCCATGTCGACGAAGGAGGCTTGCCGCGTTGGCGGTCACCGGCAGTCAGAGTAACTCAATTCTTGGAACGACTCAACGGCGACCGCAGTCGGGAGCGGAGAGCTGAACGTCGTCGAGCGTGCAGCCGGGTCTTCGGCAACGTCAGGCGGTACGACAACGCCAGGAGTTCGCGCAAGGCTTCTTCGCTGACCCGTTCCAGACGAATCAGCACTAACGGGTACCGACGGTAGTACTCCGTCAAATAGTAGGTATCAGGGGCGTCCTCGATGAAGCCCTCCCGGTCGCCGACGTCTGCCCTGATGACGAGCGTGCCTGGCTCGGCGGATTCGTGAGTGGCGAGACCGGCCAGGAACACGCCAGCCAGCTTCAACACGGGCGATCCGTCGTAGCGGGTCGCCGCTTCGACGTGTGGCAGCGAGAGGCCGATCTTCGTGACGACATCGAACCTGTGCGAGCCCTGATGCTTCATGACGATCGGCCAATGACGTCGGCTGCCCGTTCTTCGTCTTTCGTTTTGCGCTCTGAGTGTCAAGTGATCGGCTTCGAGTTCTCAGCTGCGGGAACGAAAAACCGGAACCACAAACCCAAACCACAAACCGAAACCAAAAACCAAAAACAAAAAACCGAAAACCAAAAAACCGACGCGAGAATCGCGTCTATGCACTCTGTGCTCGCGGCGACAGCGCCATGACCTGCTGTCGAACCAGCCGGCCGATCCGCTCGATCTCCTGATCCGATAGCGACTCGTACACCGGCACCTGCACCGCTGTCGCCGCTTTCTCAGCACCAGGCACCGAGACGCCGTTGGCGCCAAACAGTTCCATCTTGGGGCACACGTCGACATGCATCGGCGCGACGTCGACGCCTCGTCGGATACACCGCTTCACGATCGTCTCGCTATCCGGGACGTAGGCGCAGTACTGGTAATACACGTGCGTGCGATCTGGCGGAACCCGAGGCACCGTGATGTCGCATGCGTCGCCGAGCAGTTCATCGAGCATCCGCGCGTGACGTCTCGTGCGGTCGATGAACTCCGGCATTCGCTTGAGGCCGGCGAGCCCGATCGTCGCCTGGACGTTGGTGAATCTTCCTCGATAGTGTTCGGGAAGCGGCGAGAGCGGCCGGACGTTCTCCCAAAGGCGCTTGTCCGGTTTGGCATCAACCCACGAGGCCGCGTACCAGATCGGGAACAGTGAATACGTAAACACCCCGGGCCGGATGAAGAGCTGCTGCCACCGTCCGGACCGGATGATTTTTTCTACCCGCTCCTCGGTCGGCCACTGTTCACCGTCGGCGAATTCGCCGACACGCCGCGCAAGATCGGCATCGCGCATCCACGCCAGGCCGCCGCCATACGTGTTGAGCGGCTTGAACGCCTGAAAACTGAAGAAGCTGGCATCGCCGAGCGTTCCGACCATCCGGCCCTTGTAGGCAGCGCCCAATGAATGGGCGCAGTCCTCGATCACCTTCAGGTCATGCCGCCGCGCCAGGTCCAGTATCGGATCCATGTCGCACGACATTCCATACAGGTGGGTCGGCAGCACGGCGCTCGTGTTTGCCGTGATGGCCCGTTCCACCGCTTGCGGACAGAGCGTGAACGTCTCCGGATTGATATCGGCGAACACCGGTTTGAGGCCGGCGACCCGTGTGATTTCCGGAACCACCCAGAACGTCAACGCCGGGACGATGATCTCGGAGCCAGGCGGCAGCGCCATCGCCTTCAAGATGAAATACAGCGCCATCCTGCCGTATTCGGTCGAGCACGTCCGGACGTGGCCGGAGCCAAGGAAACGCGCGAACTCCTCCTCGAATTTTTCGATGTTCGGACCCTGAACGAGCTGCTTGCGGTCGCGGCATTCCTGAATGATCCGCGACATCTCAGGAACGACCCGGCTTCCATATCTGCCAATTGCTGCCATCGTGTTGTTCTCCTGCCTGCAAAATGTGATGAGGGAGTTTCAGACGATGGTGCGTGTCGGAGGCGGACGAGGGAGGAACGAATCGATCGACGTGAACGATCGGCAGGCGGGTGACGCAGGGAAGACGCGCGCGTTCGACTCGGCCAGGCCGGGTGCACGTGCCCACGGCCACAACAGCAAGGCGAGCGGTGCGAATGCGGCCGACGCGTTCGTGTCGGGGGCTTCCTCGGCGCCATCGTCGACGCCGTGGTGAGCCTCGGTCATCATCAACGGGAACGAGACGCGCGAGCACGGTCGCAGGAACCACTTGTGTTCTCGGGTCCGCGCCTGGACCGTGGATTCGTGCAACGCGGACAGCCATCCGTGGACCGACGGCCTGTGGTTCTGCCTGGCCCGGTCGTGGTGACCGGGTGCGGTCAGACCGGTCGGCCGTCGTGTCTCGGCTGCGGTTGCGAAGCAAAGCAGCACCAGAAGACACGAAACCATCCAGATGGTCCGAGACAGCGGAAATCCTGAACGGCGCATCAGTTCCTAGGAACGAATATAGGACAAAGCGGCGTGATCTGGCTAAGGCAATCGGTTCTGGCGACCGGAACGGTCGTCGGTTTATTCCTGGCGCAGCGCGATCATCGGGTCGACACGGGCGGCACGTCGCGCCGGACCGCCAGCCGCGAGCGCGCCAACGATTGAGAGGATGATTACCGCCGCGACGACTGTCGCCGGATCGTAGGGACTGACGCCGAACACCAGACCCGACGCAAGCTTGCCGCCGACTGCGACCAGCGGAAGCCCGATGAGGACGCCATACAACACCAGCTGCAGGGCGTCTCGCATGACGCTCCACTGCAGTCGGGCCGGGGTGGCACCGAGCGCCATCCGCAATCCGATCTCCGACGTCCGCCTCGCGATGACGTAGGACAGGATACCGAACAGACCGAATGCGGCCAGGCCGAGCGCGAGCGCGCCGAAGGCGGACGTCAACAGTACGACCAGGCGTTCTTGATCGAGGCTCCGTTCGACGCGCACAGCCGCCGGTTCCAGCGTCTCGATCGGCAAGCCAGGCGCAGCGGTTTCGATCGCTCGGCGCACGGAGATGATGCTCGTCGCCGGATCGATTGCCGTGCGGACGTCGAGCTCGTGCGGGATAACTGGCCGTTGCCCAAGCGGCACGAACACGCTCGGAATCGCGGCCGCTCTGAGATTGGCCATCCCGCGAATGTCCTCGACGATTCCGACGACTTCGATGTTGGGGGCGGTCAAACCGAAGCGGGCGCCGATTGCCTTCCGCCAATCGCCGAAGTACTTGGTGGCGAGTGCCCGATTGACGACCGCGACATTTGGTGTCGTGGCTCGATCCGCGTCGCTCAGCGCGCGTCCGGCAAGCAACGGTGTCCCGATCGTCGTGAAATAGGTCGGCGTCACCGCGTTGACGCTGAAGGCGATGACTTCGTCCCGGCGCGCTTGATAGCCCTCGACCTGGTAGCCGTCTTCGATCGCGCAGGTTCCCTGCAGTCCGCACATCGCGAGCGCCGTCGACTGAACCGCGGGGACGCGGGCGACTTCGTCGAGGATGCGCCGATAGGTTTCGGGAAGATCCTGTGCCCGCATGCCAGCCATTCTCGGATCGATACGAACCGTGAGCACGTGCATCGGCTCGAAACCGAGATCGAGATGGACGAGCTCCCGGAAGCTGCGTGCGAAGAGTCCGGTGCCCGTGACGAGCACCAGCGATAACGCGACCTGGAGCACCACCAGGGTCCGTGCTGGACGAGCGGTGCCGGCAATCAGCGACCGTGCGTTCCCTCTGAATGCTTCCACCGGATCGATGCGGGTCGCACGCCACGCCGGCCAGACGCCAAAAGCCACAACTGATAAGAGCGCGACGGCGGCCGCGAACACCAGCACGCGAAGATCGATTGGTGTGGCAAACGGTGGCGGGCCGTCGATCGCCATCCGCAGCAGCGCGTTGCCGGCCCAGCCCGCGAACACGACGGCCACGACACCGGCCATGACGACGATCACCGCGCTTTCGACCAGAAGCTGGTGGAATACTCTCGCGCGTCCGGCGCCAAGCGCCATTCGCACCGCCAGTTCACGCTGCCTTCCAACCGCACGGGTGAGCAGCAGATTGGCGACATTGGCGCAGGCCACCAGCAGCACCAGTGCCGCCATCACCAGGAGCACGACGAGCGGCATCGAGAATTGCTGACGGAATCGAGAAAATCCCTGCACGAACGGCTGCAGCACAACGCCGGCATCGCGTCCAACGACGGGTGAAAGCCGGGCGTTGAACAGGGCGGCGGCCGTCGCCAGTTGATCCGGCGGCATGCGCGCGACCACGTGAAGCCACCAGATCTGCGGCTGTGGCAACCAGGGCCGACTCAGGTCTGCCCCGTCTGCGGTAAAGCTCTGTGCGTATTGCACGATTGGCTGCGCGGTGAGCGGCGCCCAGATGTCCACCGGCGTTTCGAGCCACACGCCACTGAAGTCGCGTGCCGCGACGCCGACAATGGTGAAGCTGGCGCCGTTGATCGTCAGCTGACTCCCAATCACGCCAGGAGACCCGCCGAAGCGATGTTGCCAGTAGGCGTAGCTGATTACCGCGACGGGTTCGTTCGCGTTGATCTCCCGGCTCACGTCCGATAGAAGTCGGCCGTTCGCGGGCGGCACACCGAGCACGGAAAAGAAATCGGCCGACACGAGCTGCAAGCTGGCAGCCAGTGTCTCGCCTTCTTCCGCGGTTCGCGTGTAGACCTTCGCGATGCCGCGGCTCATGGCGGTAACCCGGACTCCACCCGGAGCGTTCTGGCGAAGGGCGTCGAACATCGGACCCGACAGCCGTGCGCTCTCCGCCCCGGAGGCCGTATAACGTCCGCTGTTGACCACGTAGAGTTGCTCGGCATCGCGAACAGGAAGCGGCGATCTCAGAGTGATCGCGTTGAGCAGTGAAAACACCGCTGTGTTTGCACCGATGCCCAGTCCGAGTGTGAACACGATCGTGGTCGTGACGATCGCGTGCCGGCGCAGGCCGCGAGCGGCATCCCCAAGGTCGTGGCCCATCATTCGTGCGTGCTCCTTTGGCGCCTCGGTGGCGATGCCGGTCAAGGCTTCGAACCAAAGGACCGCGCGATCCCATGCGCTGGACGCGTCGCGATAGCGATCGACGAAGATCAGCGACAGCTCACGGCCGTACTCTTCTCGAAAGGGGGAGGGATAGAGCGTGAGCAACGCGCGGTACGCCCGGGCACTTAAACGTTCATGGGGCGGCGGCGTCGACATCGATCACGTCCGGCGTGGCAGCAAACCCGTCGCCCGCGCGTCGCCGAGCAGACGTTCCAGGCGGCGCGCCTCGGCCTTTGCGACCTCGCGCCCAAGTCGCGTCAGGCGGTAGTAGCGGCGACGCTCGTCATCGTGCGCGGGATCAGGCCGTTCCGCCAGTTCCTCGATCAGGTCCTGTTCGAGCAGCCGTCGGATGGACGCGTACAGGCTGCTCGGACTGAAGCGCAATTTGCCGTCCGTGCGCTCGAGTACGTCCTGCATCACCGCGTATCCATGCCGGTCGCGATCGGCGAGCGACACGAGAATGTGAAAGGTGTCGCGAGGCAGCGGCAGGAACGACTCTGGATCCGGATCGCGGGCAGTCACGGTTGGTGGACTATATCATAAACGGCTATAGCAGGAGTGGGAATTTCCTTCGAAGCGCGGCACCCCCGGCACCCAACCACATATGTAGATTTCCTACACAATAATATGTAGAATTTCTACACTATGGCCGATAAACCCCCGTCGCGCGTGGACCTTCTTCGCGGTACGCTCGATCTTCTGATCCTCCGAACGCTGCGTATGGGCCCCAGCCACGGCCACGCGATCGCGAAGCACATCCAGCGCACGTCGGAAGACCTGCTGCAGGTTGAAACCGGATCGTTATACCCGGCGCTGTATCGACTCGAGGCCAAAGGCTGGATCACGGCCTCGTGGGAGATCTCCGACAAGGGAAAGCGCGCACGTTACTACCGCATCACGGCGAAAGGGCGCGCGCAGCTGGCGGCGGAACAGTCGAAGTGGGAGGCGTTCGCACGCGCAATGGGACTGTTGCTGAAGCCGGTGGCAGGAGAAGGGCAGTGATCGCGCTCTTTCGCAAGCTTCAGTGGTGGTGGCAACGTCGCCGCAGGGAAGACGATCTTCGCGAAGAGCTGCAGTTCCATCTTGCGGAAGAGATGGAAGCACGGCAATCCGGTGGCCTCTCGGCAGACGATGCCAGAAGGGCGGCGCACCGCGATTTGGGTAATCAGGTGCTTCTGCGCGAGGACGCGCGCGCCGTGTGGTCGTGGCTGCTGCTCGAACAGTTGGCGCAGGATGTCCGCTACGGCTTCCGCGGGATGGTCCAGAACCGGATGTTCACCGTCCTGGCGGCGCTCTCGCTGGCGCTGGGAATCGGTGCGAATACGGCGATCTACAGCTTCATGGACGCGATCCTGTTGCGCTCGCTGCCGGTGCCCGACCCGACATCGCTCGTCGTCGTGAAGTGGCGAAGCAAGCCGATTGGCAACATCGCGGCTGCACGAGAGTTCGTGCTGCATGCGATCGACGGCAGTACGTACCACGACGACGCGGGCGTGAATGCTGGAATCTTTCCGTTTCCCGCCTTCGAGCGTCTCCACGACCTGTCGGCGCCGGTGCTGTCGACCCTGTTCGCTTATAAGCAGGTCGGCAGCGTAAACGTGAGCATCAACGGCGAAGCAGAAGTCGTGCAGGCGGAATACGTGTCCGGCGACTTCTTTCGCGGGCTTGCGGTTTTGCCAGCGGCCGGTCGCATGATCGATGCCGAAGATGATCGAACGACCGCTCCTGTCGCGGTCCTGAGCCAGGGATACGGCCAGCGACGATTCGGAGATGCCGCCAGCGCAATCGGTCACCCGATGCTTGTGAACAACGTGACGTTCACCGTGGTCGGAGTCGCACCCGCGGAGTTCTTCGGCGTTGATCCCGCCGCCGCTCCGCAGATTTATCTCCCAATGCGCGCGAGCCAACTGGTCCAGCCTGCTGACAACCAGAGGTTTATCGATCAGAACTACTACTGGGTCGAGATGATGGGACGGCTGCAGCCCGGCATCGATCTCGTGCACGCGCAGACCGTGCTTGCGGCGCCGTTTGCACAATGGGTTGCCTCCACCGCGGCAAACGATGCCGAACGCGCCAACCTTCCGGTGCTGCGCCTCGAAGAAGGCGCCGCAGGACTCGACAGCCTCAGGCGTCAATACTCGAAGCCACTCTACGTGCTGTTGACGATGGTCGGGTTGATTCTGGCGATTGCGTGCGCGAATACGGCGAATCTACTTCTGTCACGCGCCGCTGTTCGCACGCGCGAAATGGCGGTACGTCTCAGCGTCGGTGCCGGCCGCTGGCGCATCGTCCGACAGTTGCTCACCGAGAGCGCGCTCCTGGCGCTGCTGAGCGGCGCGCTGGGCATCTTGATGGCGGTCGCCGGCATGCGCGGTTTAACGCGACTGCTGGCAAACGGACAACAGGAGTTCACGTTGCACGCAGAACTCAATGGGCACGTGCTGGTCGTTACACTGGTGTTGTCGTTGCTCTGCGCAGTGCTCTTTGGGCTCACCCCTGCCCTGCAAGCGACTCGTCCGGCCTTGATGCCGAGGCTGAAGGACCGATCCGTGAGTGAAGCGGGATGGCCGCTCCGCAGCGTCTTTCCGCGCCTCCGGCTGACGCAGGCGCTGGTCGTTACCCAGATCGTCGCATCGCTGGTACTGCTCATCGCGGCTGGCCTATTCGTGCGAACACTGTCGAACCTCCATTCCATTTCGCTCGGGTTCAGCCGGGAGAGCGTGCTGCTGTTCGAGCTGAATGCGCCCCAGGCCGGTTATCCGAAAGACAGAGTTCCCGCCTTCTACGCCAATGTGCGGCGTCGCTTGAGCGACTTGCCAGGCGTGCGAAGCGCGACGCTGTCGCATGCGTCCCTTATCAGAGCCGGCCGTTCGTACCCCGTCAGGATCGAGGGGCAGCCCACTGAAGGGACGCGGATGTTGTGGGCCGGGCCTCAGTTCTTGACCACGATGCAGATCCCAATTGTGCGTGGACGCGAGATCACCGAGAGTGACCGTCAGGGCACTCTGCCGGTTGTCGTCGTAAGCGAGCTCTTCGCCAAGACCAACTTTGGCAACGCGGATCCGCTCGGCCGTCACCTCGAAGTCAGGATTGGCCCCGTCCCTGTTCTCAGGGAGATTGTCGGAATCGCTGGCGAGGCCCGGTACGGCGGGCTCAAGCGTGACGTCCCACCAGTCGTCTATGTGCCCTACGAGCAGCTTCAGGCTTCTCAGCTTGGGTCGATGACGTACGCGTTGCGCACCGACGGCAATCCGCTTCGATTCGCCGATCTGGTCCGTCAGATTGTCCGTGAAGCGGATCGCCGCGTGCCGGTCACGAATTTCAGGACCCAGACCGCGGAGATCGATCAGACGATCAATCAGGAAATCGTTTTCGCGAGGCTGTGCAGCACCTTCGCCCTCCTGGCATTGACGATTGCGTGCGTTGGTCTCTACGCGACGATGGCGTACGCCGTGGCGCGCCGAACGAACGAGATCGGACTGCGGATGGCGCTCGGAGCCGGCCAGCGCTCAGTGATCTGGATGGTGCTGCGCGAAGTGTGCGTCCTCGCGATCGTCGGGCTCGCAATCGCCATCCCGACAGCTCTCGCGGCCTCCCGGTTCGTCGAGTCGTTCCTGTTCCGCATGAAGCCGAACGACCCCTGGGTGCTGGCGATGGCGGCGGCAATCCTGTTAGCCGCCACGCTAATCGCCGGTTACGGACCCGCGAGACGAGCGTCGCAAGTCGATCCGATGGTCGCCTTGCGTCACGAGTGAGTCGGCCGAGATAGTTAACGCTCCGTGTCTCCGCCACTCCGTGTTGATCTTGTTCCGGCCCTCCGCCGCCTTCGTATCGGGTGATCATCGGACTGAACACGCGTCAACACGGAGACGCGGCGGCCCGGATCAGTAACGACTCCCGCGGGCGTCGTCGGCGCCAGGCCGAGTCTGCCGATATCCGACATCCGGCCCGATGTCCGAGTGTCCCCTCGGTTTCCACCAGGTAAACCAGGTATGTCCGTGCCGCTTCCCGCGCCGGATCTCGAAGATGAAGTACGGAACCCACAGCGCCACGCACAGCACAATCGCCAATAGGAGAGCAGTCGAGATTCCCATCGTTCAGGTCCTCCCGGTCCTGGACCTCTGAGTGCAAACCGCGGTCCTCTCCCCGAGCTCGGCGGGCGGCCAGCTCCGCGATAAAGAAGCTCATGTAACGCTACAATCACCTGGCTGAAGTCGCGTGAGTGTTCCGCTGCGCGGCCGAATGTCTAAGGAGACAGCAATGGCGCTCTCGTTCCACAGCCGCGCGATCGGCGACATCACCGTCGTGACATGCGAAGGCCGTATCGTCGACGGCCCTGAGTCGGCGGCGCTGCGGCAACACGTCAACGAAGTACTCGAGCACACGCCAGCGATCGTCCTGGATCTTGACAACGTTGATTTCATCGACAGCGGCGGCCTGGGTCTTCTCGTACGGATTCTGGCGCGAACGGGACGAGACAATCTCAAGCTCTGTGGTCTGACGAGCAGGGTCTCGGAGACGTTGAAGATCACGCGCTTGTCCAACGTCTTCGACTGCTACAACTCCGAGGCGGACGCGATCGCGGCTTTCTACACTGTTTCTGCGGGCTCAACCCGGCCGACACCATTTGTGGCGGCGAATGTTCTCTGCGTCGAGAAGTCTGCGGATCTCTTGACCTACATCACGGAAGTGTTACGGCAGACCGGGTTGAGTGTGATGACGACCAACAACCTGCCTGATGCGGTGACGCTGCTGAAGGCGACGACACCGAAGGTTGTGCTCGTGGGGCGCGAGCTGCGTTCTGCCGGAAGCGCAGGGATGGTGGAAACGTTCGAACGTCTCCTGAGCGCGCTTGCCGTCATCGAGCTGTCGCCCGACTTCGCACGTCAGGATCCCGGCGACACAGGACCACAGCTCGCCGAGCGTGTGCGGGTACTGATTAACGGTCGGGCATAGATCGGCTTTCCCCGCCGTTTTCTCTCCTGTTTTCTGTCTTTTTCCTTTTTTGTCGCTTTCCGACCGCCAATTCCGATTGACCTATTGAAGACCGGCATCTGTCACATGTCGAATCGGTCGGCATCGAACCGATAGTCGTCATCGGTCCAGAGATACGGATTGATCAGGAAATGACGCACGAGCGTCGACAGTCCCCGCAACGCGGCGACTGGAGGAGAGTCATATGTCCGAAGCCACTGCACCGGCGCGCACGCCGCGAGAAGCACGGAACGGTGTCAACACGCCGGTGCTCTTCGCCACCATCAATGCGGTCAAGGAAACGCCTGCGCTTGCGAAGTTTCGATTCCGCGCTTCGAGCCGGTGGATCGACGGTACCTACAGCGAGTCGCGCGTCGAATCGTTCAGCGGCGCCGGCGGCGAGCACGTGCACCAGACGCAGTTTGCGTACGCCGCCGATCATCCCCCGGTACTGGTCGGCCAGGATCGCGGGCCGACGCCGATCGAGTTCCTCCTGCACGGGCTTGCGGCCTGTATCACGGCAGGCATCGGCAACATCGCCGCGGCGCGCGGCGTGACGCTGACGTCCGCGGAATCGCGGGTCGAGGGCGACATTGACCTGCGGGGTCTGCTCGGGATCTCTGGCGACGTTCGCAACGGCTACGAACGGATTCGCATCACGTTCGACATCGCTGGCGACGCTCCTCCAGAGAAGCTGCGGCAGATCGTTGAGCAGTCAGTTTCGCGCTCGGCGGTGTTCGACGTGCTCACCAACGGCGTGCCGGTCGACGTCACCGTCAACGCGCGCTGAGCACGGCCGTGCAGCACCTCGCCACGATCGTGATCGGCGCCGGACAGGCAGGACTCGCGATGAGCCACTGCCTGTCCGAGCTCGGCGTCGAGCACGTCGTGGTCGAACGAGGGAAACTCGCGGAACGCTGGCGAACCCAGAGCTGGGACTCGCTCAGTCTGCTGACGCCGAACTGGATGACGCGGTTGCCGGGATTTCAATACGATGGCAACGCTCCGGACGACTTCATGTCGGTTCCGGATCTGATCGCGCTCTTCGATCGCTACGCGTCCCAGTCTCGGGCGCCAATCATCAGCGACACGGCGGTTGTCGGTGTCGAACGAATGGAGAATCGCTTCCGCGTCATCACCAATCGAGGCACGTGGCTCGCGGACTCCGTCGTTCTCGCAACGGGATACTGCGATCTGCCGGCGGTTCCGTCATCGAGCCGCGACCTTCCCGCCTCGATCACGCAAGTGGTCCCGGCGAATTATCGGCGGCCGGCTGAGTTGTCGCGAGGCGGAGTACTCATCGTTGGTGCCTCGTCCACGGGCGTCCAGCTCGCCGATGAAATCCAGCAGTCAGGCCGGCAGGTGACGCTTGCGGCGGGCCGCCATTTGCGCTTGCCCCGTCGGTATCGAGGGCGCGACATTCTGTGGTGGCTGGACCGGCTCGGTGTGCTCAGTCAGCCGATTGAAACCGTTCACTCGATCGAGATTTCCCGCCGTCAACCATCGTTGCAGCTGGTCGGAAGGCCCGACCATTCGTCGCTCGATATCGGGATGCTGCAGGAGCGGGGCATTCGCCTGGTCGGTCGCGTTCTCGATATCAGCGGGTATCACGTCACGCTCGCAGACGATCTCATCGCGAACGCGGCCGCCGCAGATCTGAAGATGGCCGAGGTGCTCACACGGATTGATCGGTACGTGGATCTCGCCGATGTTGCCGCCGAAGATCCAGAACCGTTCAGACCGACGTGGCCGGTTGCGGCCCGCGCTCCCGAGCGTCTCGATCTGAATGCCGAAGGAATCGAGACGGTGATCTGGGCTACCGGATATCGGCGCGCGTACCCGTGGCTACACATCCCGGTTCTTGATCGAGCAGGCGAGATCACGCAAGAGGGTGGCTTCACGCGCGTAACCGGACTGTACGTGCTCGGGATGAATTTTCAGCGACGGCGAAACTCCAGCTTCATCGACGGCGTCGGCGCCGACGCCTGGAGCATTGCCGAACATATCGGGCGCTCCATTGTCGGCATTCGAGTCGCCTGAGAATCTGGGTTCTGCGGGGTTCTGCGGGGTTCTACTGGGTTCGGCGGGGTTCGGTTCTTTGGTTCTGCAGGGTTCTTTGGTTCTGCGGGTTCTTTGCAGAACCCGAAGAACCGAACCCGGCAGAACCCCGTAGAACCAAGTAGAACCCCGTAGAACCCGATCACTTGGCGATCATGAAACACGATGTCGTCATCGTCGGTGCACGTTGCGGGGGTGCCGCCACCGCCCTGTTGCTGGCGCGTGCGGGAGCGCGTGTCTTGCTCGTCGACCGGGGCGTTTACGGTACCGATACGCTGTCGACGCATGCATTGATGCGAGGCGGCGTGTTGCAGCTCCACCGCTGGGGTTTGCTGCCTGCGATCGAGGCTGCCGGCACACCCGCCGTGCACTCGACCACATTCAGCTACACCGAAC
>JBPYFA010000458.1:0-12114 GCA_051986585.1 Vicinamibacterales bacterium
CTTCAACGGCCGTTCGGCACGTTTTCGTTCGCGTGGACCGATTGGGCGCTGACGGCAGGTCTGGCGTTCACCGTGGTCCCGGTTCTAGAAACCGTAAAATGGCTCGAACGCCGCCGCGCCGCATCGGGCCGGACCGTTCAACTCCTTCAGCGCCAGGCCGGCTGACGAGCGGCGGTTCGTTCAGCAAGCGACAAGCTGCGAGGGTGGCCAACACCACGTGTGCCCCTCACGATCGATCACGCTCCAACACCGATCGCAGTAGTGCGCAATCTGCTGGCGTGACGGCTCGATACAGACGGGCAAGCGGTCCCACTGATGCTGTCCTTGCGCAACGCATTGACGAATCCGAGCTCCCCTCTCCTCGCGGGTCAGCTTTGCGGCTTGAACCAAAACGTCGTTCACCGTGACGGGGTCGGCAGTGGGTTTCATGGTCGGCATTCTAGCCGAGCGCGTGTCGTCGGCCAACACTCGCCTGTCATCACACGTGCAACAGGCTGTCCCGCATACCCGGCATAGATTCTGCGAGATCTGTACGACGTGGACGGTTGGCACGAGGCGATGAGGGCCGGAGACTTCGGGCGAGCCTGGGCAATTTCCGACCGGGCCATTCGCGCCCGCAATGGAAAGCGGCTCGACCATCTGCCCCGCCATTTTCAAAACATCTGGAACGGCGCTCCACTCGAAGGGCGCGTCCTCATTCGCTGCTATCACGGTCTGGGCGACACTCTGCAGTTCGCCCGCTACGTGCCGCTGGTGCAGCGTACGGTTGCCGAAACGACGCTCTGGGTGCAGCCATCGCTCATCGACGTGCTTCGCCGACCGCTGGCCGGTGTCCGCCTGCTGCCACTGCACGACGGCACGCCCAGCGTCGACTACGACGTCGACATCGAGATCATGGAACTGGCGCATGCATTTCGCACGACGCTGGAAACGGTTCCCCGGCCCTTGTTGCTGGATACTCCTCGATGCACGCCAGCCGATGGTGCTCCACGGGTCGGACTCGTCTGGACGTCAGGCACCTGGGATCGCGGTCGTGACCTGCCATTCGCGCTGCTCCACGAAATGCTGCAATGCGACGTCTGCTGGATCTTGCTGCAGCAGGGCGCGACGCCCGTCGAGCGGGACCACTTCCATCACACGCCGCCGATCGACACGATTTCCACTCTCGCTGAAGCGATGCGCTCATGTGACCTGGTGATCACGGTTGATACGATGGCTGCCCACCTCGCGGGATCGCTCGGCGTGCCGACCTGGACGCTGCTTCGACATGTGGCTGACTGGCGATGGATGAGCGGCGGCCCGGATAGCCCCTGGTATCCGACCATGCGCCTCTACCGTCAGCCTGCTTCCAGCGCCTGGCCGGCCGTATTGAGAGAGGTGATTGCAGATCTCCGATCCAAACCCGACTTCTCCCCCAACCATGGCCACGCCTTTGGAACGATTGGGAATTCAGCGAAACATCTGCTGCACGCCGCGGCAGGCGACCTCGCGGACTGATTGCGTCGCCGGCATTCAGCCGCGGATATGCGTGAGCTTCGAGCTCGGCACTTGCCAACCAGCCGTCCGAAACGAATGCACCGAGCAACCCTCGACTACGGAACGAACCTGAGCAGGTCCTTCCAGATCCGCGCGTTTCAAGTCATACATTCGTTCGTCGGCGATCGTACTTCGTTCGCATGGTTCTTGCGTAACCCAACCATGCACTCACCATATAGAAGGGAACAATCGCGCGATGAAGATCGCTCAAGTCGCCCCACTCACTGAAAGCGTTCCGCCCCGGTTTTATGGCGGTACTGAGCGGGTGGTTGCTTTTCTCACCGACGAGCTCGTTCGACTCGGGCACGATGTGACGCTCTTTGCCAGCGGAGATTCGTGCACGCGAGCGCGGCTGGTTGCCTCGTGGCCTCAGGCATTGCGGCTCGCAGGCATATGCTACGACCCGCTCGCGCCTCACTTGCTCATGCTGGAACACGTCCTCAAGCGGGCTCACGAATTCGACGTCATTCATTTTCATACGTCGCAGTTTCACTTTCCAGTTGCCCGGCGACTCCCGACCGCGCATGTGACGACGCTGCACGGGCGGCTCGACATACCGGAACTGGTACCCCTGTATCAGGAGTTCGATGACATTCCCGTCGTCTCGATTTCGGATGCGCAGCGGCAGCCGCTGACCGAAGCTGGCTGGGCGGCGACCATTTACCACGGGCTGCCGCCAAATCTGCTCCCGTTCAACGGCGCACCTGGACGCTATCTCGCGTTTCTAGGTCGAATCTCGCGCGAGAAACGGGTCGATCGTGCGATCGAGATTGCGATCGCATGCGAACAACCCCTGAAGATCGCGGCCAAGGTCGATCCTGCGGATCTCGACTATTTCGACCGCGACATTCGCCATCGGCTGAAGCATCCGCTGATCGAGTTCGTCGGCGAAATCAGCGAAACGGACAAAGCGGCGTTTCTCGGCGGCGCTTCGGCGCTGCTGTTTCCGATCGACTGGCCCGAGCCATTCGGTCTGGTCATGATTGAAGCGCTGGCCTGTGGTACGCCAGTGGTGGCGTTCCGCGCCGGGTCGGTGCCGGAAGTGCTGGAGGATGGAGTGACCGGGTTTCTGGCCGATACCTTGGAAGACGCGATCGAGGCGACACGACGTGTGAAGGACCTCGATCGGCGACGCTGCCGCGCCGTGTTCGAGGAACGGTTCAGCGTCGGTCGCATGGCGGAGGATTACCTGGCCTTGTATAAACGAGTGATCTCCGCGCGGGCTCGCGGCACGATACTGCCGGGAGTCGCGTGATGGCAGAAATCCTCAATCTCGAAGAGCAGTTCGCGATCCTGGGCGAGGCCGACCGGCCATCGTCTCCGCAATCGGTCCTGAAACAGGGGGACACCTTCGCGGTGTTCGATCCCCAGGGCAACATCACGCCCGGTCCATCGAGCCCGTATGGTCTCTATCACGCCGGAACGCGATTTCTCTCGCGGCTGGAATTGTTTCTTGGCAACCGCCCTCCGCTTCTGCTCAGCTCGACGATTGGTCAGGACAACGCGGTGTTCACCGCCGACCTGACCAACCCGGACATCCTCGATCACGGCCGAATCGCGCTCCATCGGGGAACGCTGCACCTGTTCCGGTCGCGCGTGCTCTGGAACGGAAGCGCGCTCGAGCGCATCCGCGTGTCGAACCACGCGCTGCACCCGATTCAGGTGCCGATCTCGGTCCGGTTCGAAGCCGATTTTGCCGACGTCTTCGAGGTGCGCGGCACCCGCCGTGCACAGCGTGGCGAGCGATTGCCCGATTCTCCAACCGACACGACCGCGCTGCTTCGCTATCGCGGACTGGATGGGGTCGAGCGGCGGACGCACATCAAGCCGTCGCTGCGTCCCGATCGATACGCGGACGGCTCATGGGTCTTCCTGATGTCGCTCGAGCCGCACGAGTGCCGAGAGCTTGATCTGGCGATCGAATGTGACGTGCAGGATCGGCACAGCTCGATCATCCCGTTTGATGATGCGGTGACGAAGACGCGATCGCGGCCGGCGCTCGGTGACGCATCGCGTGTGATCAGCTCGAACCCGGCGCTCGAACAATGGATCCGGCGATCGCTGGCCGATATTCGGATGCTCATCACCGATACACCCGCTGGCGCGTATCCGTATGCGGGTATTCCGTGGTTCAGCACACCGTTCGGGCGCGACGGCATCCTGACGGCGATCGAGCTGCTGTGGCTGGCGCCTGACGTCGCGCGCGGCGTGCTGACGTTTCTCGCCCAGACGCAAGCGACCACGACGAGCGTGGCGCAGGATGCGGAGCCGGGCAAGATCCTGCATGAGATGCGCGAAGGTGAAATGGCGGCGCTCGGCGAGATCCCGTTCGGCCGCTATTACGGCAGCGCCGACGCCACTCCTCTTTTCGTGATGCTGGCCAGTGCCTACTTCGAACGTACCGGTGATGCGGCGCTCATCGATCGGTTGTGGCCGCACATCCTGGCAGCGCTCGACTGGATGCAGAACTACGGCGACGTCGACGGCGACGGCTTCATCGAGTACACACGCCTCAGCGAAACCGGATTGATCCAACAAGGTTGGAAGGATTCGTGGGACTCGATCTTTCACGAGAACGGCGTGCTTGCGGATCCGCCGATCGCGCTGAGCGAGGTCCAAGGCTATGCGTATGCGGCCTGGACCGGGGCAGCACGGCTCGCGGTGCAGCGAGACGATCACGCCAACGCCGAGCGCTGGACCTTGCGCGCCGAGACCCTTCGCCAGCGCTTCGAGACCGAATTCTGGTGCAACGATCTCGGCACCTACGCACTCGCTCTCGACGCCCGAAAGCGTCCCTGCCGCGTCCGCACCTCGAACGCCGGACATTGCCTGTTCTCCGGCATCGTCCATCCGAATCGCGCCCGCATTGTTGCCGAAACGTTGCTCTCCGATCCCTCTTTCAGCGGGTGGGGCATTCGCACGGTCTCAGCGGACGCCGTGCGTTACAACCCGATGTCGTATCACAACGGATCGGTGTGGCCGCACGACAATGCGATCATTGCCGCGGGGTTTTCCCGCTACGGACTGACCAACGAGGCACAGCGAATCCTGACCGCCACGCTCGATCTGAGTCAGATGGTGGAACTCCATCGGCTGCCAGAATTGATTTGCGGGTTCCACCGCCGCCCCGACACGTTCCCCACCCTCTATCCGGTGGCCTGCGCACCGCAGGCGTGGGCAGCGGGCGCCGTCTTTCTGCTGCTCCAGGCTTGCCTCGGGCTTCAGATCGAGGCGGCGTCGAAGCGTGTGTCGTTTCTGCACCCCGTGCTGCCCAGTGGAGTCGACTCACTGCAGATCGCCGACCTCCGGGTCGCCGGATGCCGCGTCGATCTTCTCCTCACACGGCACACACATGATGTCGGCCTCACCGTGCTGAGCCGCGACGGCGACCTCGAACTCGTGGTCATCAAGTAGCCGGAATCGACAATCCATCGTCGTCGTGATGAGATGAACAGCGATGTCTCTCACTCAACACGCGAAAGGGGAACAGTTCCGCGCGCTTCACGAGCGCGCGGGCACGTTCATCATTCCGAATCCGTGGGATGTTGGTTCGGCTCGGGTGCTGGCCGGCCTCGGATTTCAGGCGCTCGCCACGTCGAGCGCGGCGTCAGCGGTGGCGCTCGGCCTGCACGACGGCGGACTGACCCGTGATCAGGCGCTCGCACATGCCCGCCTGATCGTCGGTGCGACGGACCTCCCGGTCTCCGCCGATCTCGAGAAGGGATTCGGCGACGCGCCGGAAGTCGTCGCGGAAACGATCCGTCTTGCGGCCGAGGCGGGGCTGGTGGGCTGCACGATCGAGGATACGACGGGCGATCCGCAGCGTCCGCTCTACGACGATCACCTCGCAGTCGACAGAATCGCGGCCGCGGCGGAGGCGGTTCGCGGCCTGCCGTTCCCGTTCATGCTGACCGCGCGAGCCCACAATCTGATGTTCGCCAACGCCAGCCTGGACGAGACGATTCGCCGTCTCCAGGCCTTCGAGCGCGCCGGCGCCGATGTGTTGTTCGCGCCGGGCCTGTCGGATGTCGCCTCAGTGAAGGCGGTGTGTGCCGCGGTGACCAAACCGTTCAACTTCATGGCCGGCATCAAGGGCAAGTCATTCTCGGTGTCGGAACTCGCCGCCGCCGGCGTCAAGCGCATCAGCCTCGCAACCTCGCTGTATCGCGCCGCAATGACTGGCTTCCTGGAAGCCGCACGGGAAGTGAAGAACTCAGGGGAGTTCGGGTTTCTGGATCACGCCGTCACGACGGCCGATCTCCTGGCGCTCATGAAGAGCTAGGTTCTGCTGGGTTCGGCGAGGTTCTACGGGGTTCTACTGGGTTCGGTTCTTGGGTTCTACAGGGTTCGGTACGGAGAACAACGAGCCTCGTCGAACCACAAACATCGTCGAACCACGGAACCTCGTCGAACCCAGCAGAACCGAACCCAGCGGAACCAAAGAACCGAACACTGTAGAACTCAAGAACCGAACCTTGTAGAACCCCGTAGAACCTTGCAGAACCGAGTAGAACCTGATTGAATGGCCCGCATGTTCCGCTGTGCCTCAAGCGCAGCGTGGGTACTTGTCGCCGGTGCGGTCAGCGTTGCCGGCGTGGTGCAGGAGCGCCAGCCAGCCTCGATCCACTCGCAGGAATCTGCGCAGCAGTTATTCCTCCTTGGTCAGACAAAAGAACGCGCGAAAGACCTGGCCGGCGCAGCTGACGCATACGAGCGTGCGTTGCAGCGCTCGCCGGACCTCGCCGCCGCACACGATCGGCTCGGTTATGTTCGCGGCCAGCTCGGCCAGACCGATGCGGCGCTCGATCACTTCGCCAAGGCGGTCGCCCTTCAACCACGGCTTTTCGATGCCCAGTACCATCTCGGCGCGACGCGGTGGTGGACGCGCGATGTCGACGGCGCACGCGCACCACTGGAATCGGCGGTACGGCTCCGCCCCGAGCACGCGGAAGCACGGTACTATCTCGGTCTCGTTCTCCGTCAGCAGGGTGAACTCGCCGGCGCAGCGGAGCAGCTTCGCAAAGCCGTCGCGCTCTCGCCACGCCTGGCGATTGCCCACTTGCAGCTCGGCGTCACGCTCCAGCAATGGGGAGACATCGACGGTGCAGTTGAGGAGTTGAAGACCGCTGCGGCACTCGATCCATCCTCCGTCGACGCGCGCAACAGCCTCGGCCTCGCGTTGATGCAAGCGGGCGACGGCGACGCGGCCGTTCAGACACTCCTGCAGCTCGTTCGGGATCGCCCCGACGAGATCACCGCCCGGCTGAATCTAGGCACGGCATTGCTGCAGAAAGCAGATCTCACCGCCGCCGTCACCGTTTTCACGGAGCTGCTCGCGCGCGATCCGGCCAACGCGCTGGCGCAGTACAACCTCGGTATGGCGCTCAAACAGCAGGACAAATTCGACGAAGCGGAACGAGCGCTTCGCCGATCGATCGAACTCGACGACACGCTTCCGGACCCTCCGTTCACCCTCGGCGTCGTGCTCTGGCAGACGGGGCGAGCTGACGAAGCAGCAGCGGCTTTCCGCGATGCGATCAAGAAGAAAGACACCTACGCGGACGCGCACTACATGCTCGCGACGGTGCTGAAACAACAAGGCGCGATCGACGAAGCGATCGCGCACTTCCAACGTGCGATCGATCTACAGCCGACGATGGCCGAAGGCTACTTGAGCCTCGGACAGACACTGCAACAGCAAGGGCGGACTGCCGAGGCGCGCGCGGCGCTCGACCAGGCGCAGGCGCTCAACAAGCGAAAGGCGGATGCACAGGCGTCCACGTTTGCCGTCAGCGTCGGCAACAAGAAGTTCCAGGGTGGCGACCTCGCTGGTGCGATTCGCCAATACCGTGATGCCATCACGCTGGCTGCGGATAATCCCCAGGCGCACTACCGGCTGGCGATTGCGCTCGCGCGCCAGGGCTCACTCGCCGAGGCGCGCCGCGCCTTCGACGCTGCCCACCGGCTGGCGCCGTATCTGCAGCCGCCTGCCGGCCTGCGCTGAGGCGCGCATGAAGCGACTCAGCACACCGGTCGTTCACATACCGCTCCTTGTCGGCACTGTCTTCATCTGTGTTCTTTCCTCGATGAACACGCCAGCTCGCCAGGCTGTCGATTTCTCCTTCACCGAAGGAGCAAAAGCAGCGGGGCTCGACCAATTCACCGTGTACGGCGGCACTCGGACGAATCGCTACCTGCTCGAGACCACTGGATGCGGTGTCGCGGTGCTCGACATCGATGGCGACGGATGGCTCGATGTCTTCCTCGTAAATGGCACGACGCTGGAAGGATTCCCCGTGGCGAAGGCCCCCATCTGTCATCTGTACCGCAATCGGCACGACAGCACCTTTGAGGACGTCACGGCGCGAGCTGGCGTCGGCCAGAGCGGCTGGGGGCAGGGCGCCTGTGCCGCCGACTACGACAATGACGGTCACGATGATCTGTTCGTCACGTCATGGGGACAGAACCGGCTGTATCACAATCGCGGCGACGGCACGTTCGAGGACGCCACCGCGCGGGCCGGACTCACCAACGCCAGGCCGCGCTGGGGGGCCGGCTGCGCGTTCATCGACTACGATCGCGATGGCCACCTCGATCTCGTCGTCGCCAACTACATCGACTTCGATCTGGCCAGCGCGCCTGTGCCGGAGTCGGGTCTGTGCCGGTACAAGGGCGTGCCGGTCGCCTGCGGGCCGCCCGGCCTGCGTGGTGGAAAGAATGTCCTCTACCACAACCGCGGAGACGGCACGTTCGAGGATGTCTCGATCAAGGCCGGTATCACGGCCGCCGCGGGCACGTACGGTCTCGGCGTGAGCACGCTCGACTTCGACGACGACGGGTGGACCGACATCTACATTGCGAACGATTCAAATCCGAGCACGCTGTACCGGAACAATCACGACGGCACGTTCACCGATATCGCGGTCGCCGCCGGCTGCGCTTACAGCCAGGACGGAAAACCGCAGGCCGGCATGGGGGTCGCGATTGGTGATTACGACGGCAACGGTACGATGGACATCTTCAAAACGAACTTTGCCGGCGATACGTCGACGCTCTACGCCAACACCGGCAAGGGCGCCTGCGACGATCGAACATTTCAGTCCGGCGTCGGACGCAATACGCGCTGGCTCGGATGGGGCGTGGGATTCGTCGATCTCGATCTCGACGGGTGGCTCGATCTGTTTCTCGTCAACGGACATGTTTATCCGGAAGTTGAACAGCTCAAAACCGAGATGGGCTACCGCCAACGAAAGGTCGTCTATCGAAATCTCGGAAACGGCCGCTTCGAAGATGTGACCGAAGCGCTCGGTGCGCCGGTGACGACTCCCAAAGCGGGCCGCGGCGCCGCCTTTGCGGATCTCGACAACAACGGGGCCATCGACATCATCGTCAACAACGTGAACGACACGCCCGATCTGTTCCGGCCGAAGGCTCCTTCCGGGCGGAACTGGCTGGTCGTGAAGCTACTTGGGCGACGGTCGAACCGGAGTGCCATCGGCGCCCGCGTTCGCGCGGTTGTTGGCGATCGTGTGCAAACGCAGGAGGTTCGAGGCGGCGGCAGCTACTACGCGCAGAACGATCTGCGCGTCCACTTCGGTCTTGCTGATGCCGTGCGGGTCGATCGGCTCGACGTCCGTTGGCCAACGGGAATGGAGGAATCGTGGACCAACGTCCCGGTGAACCGTATCCTGACGCTCGACGAAGGCACAGGACAGCGGCGCTCGCACTAGCGTGTGGCCTGCTGCTTGCGGGCGTCCCCGCCTCGGCGCAACCGCCGACGAGAGACGATCGCGAGATCGAGAACACGATCGCCGCCGCCCGGTTGCTGGTCGACGCTGGCAAGTCGCGTGAAGCGATCAGCAAGCTCGACGCGCTACGCCGCCCTGACGACCCGCGGATCGCGCACCTGGTGGGTGTGGCGGCGTATCACGCGGATGATTACGCGCGCGCGATTGCCACCCTCGGCCCGCTCGAACACAAGTTCCCGGACGACAGCATCGAACGTCGCGAAATTGTGCAGGTGCTCGGTCTGTCTTTGTTCCTCGCCGGCCGCCTCGACGAAGCGATTCCAAGACTCGAAGCCACTCGTGTGTGGGCGGCGACGAATCTCGAGCTCACCCACATCCTCGGGCAGGCTTATCTCCAGACGGGGCGAGTCGGGCCCGCCCGTCAGGCATTCGCGCGCACGTTCAACCTCGCTGAGGACTCGGCTGCCGCCCACCTCGTCACCGCGCAGATGATGATTCGCCTGCAGTTGGAAGCGCTCGCCGAGGACGAATTGAACCGGGCCATTGCGAAGGACGCGAAAATACCGGAAGCCAACCTACTCTTGGGTCAGCTTGCGTTATTCCGAGGGCAGTTTGACAACAGCATCAACTTCACCAAGCGCGAACTCTCGATTGCCCCAGGCAGCGCGCCGGCGTATTACCAACTCGGCGACGCCTACGTACGCCAGTCTCGCTGGGACGATGCGATTGCGGCGCTACAGCAGTCGCTGTGGCTGAATCCGTTCTACAGCGGCCCGTACATCCTGCTCGGCAAGGCTTACATGCAGAAGGGACAACCGGCCACGGCCGAAGGCATGCTGAAACGCGCCATCGAGTACGATCCGAACAATCGCACCGCGCACTATGTGCTTGCGCAACTGCTCCAGCAGGCCGGCCGGGTTGAAGAAGCCCGTCAAGAGTTCGCGATCGCTGAAAAGCTGCAGGGACAGTCTGGCCGGTGAAATCGTATCTGCTGCTCCTCGCCAGCGGCCTTGCCGCCGCGCTCTTCCCGTCGCAAGCGCCAGCCTCGTGGCGCGTGACGTTCACCGACGTTGCCCAACGGGCGGGTCTGACCCGGCCGAGCGTCTACGGCGGAATCGATCGCAAGCGATTCATCATTGAAGCCAATGGCTGCGGCACAGCCTTCATCGATTACGACAACGACGGTTGGATTGATGCGCTGGTACTCAGTGGCACTCGTCTCGAATCCAACGCACGGGTCGACTCGAGCGACGATCGCGATCGCGTTCCCAGCCGACTGTACCGGAATGAACACGACGGCAGCTTCACGGACGTGACATCGGCGGCGGGACTCTCGAAGATCGGATGGGCCTCGAGCGTGTGCGCTGGCGATTACGACAATGACGGCTTCATCGATCTGTTCGTGACTTACTACGGCACGAATGTCCTGTATCACAATCTGGGTAACGGCCGATTTGAAGACGTCACGGCAGAAGCTGGCCTGTCGACGACCGGCACCCGATGGGGCTCCGGCTGCACGTTCGTCGATTACGATCGCGACGGACGTCTCGATCTGTTCGTCGCGAACTATCTGAAGCTTGATCTCGCCACCGCGCCCGAGCCAGGCTCCGCCGCAAACTGCACGTGGAAAGGAGTGCCCGTCAATTGCGGGCCAAAGGGGCTCGCCGCTGAGACGAACCTTCTCTATCACAACGATGGACGCGGTCACTTCACTGACGTCTCGTCACCCTCGGGAATCGATCGCGTCAAGGAACGCTATTCGATGACGGCGGTCAGCGCTGATTTCGATGGCGACGGGTGGGCCGATATCTACGTCGCGTCCGATTCAACCGCCGCCATCCTGTATCGAAACAATCACGACGGCACGTTCACTGATGTCGCCATCCCCAGCGGCACGGCCTACAGCGAGAACGGCAATCCCCAGGCCGGGATGGGCGTGGCCGTCGCGGACTACGACAGTGATGGACGGCTCGATATCCTCAAAACGCACTTCGCTGACGATGTGCCGGCGCTCTATCACAACCTTGGAAAGCTGTTGTTCGAAGAGGTGGCGACGCGCGTCGGCCTCGCCGTAGAGAACCGTCACATCGAATGGGGCGCGGGCATGCCTGACCTCGATCTCGACGGCCGGCCGGATGTCGTCTACGTGACCGGCAGCGTGTACCCCGAAGTCGAAGCACGCATGCCGCAATACCCGTATCGCGGGCCGCGCGTGATTTTCAGAAACGTCCCCACTGGCAGCGGCGCCGGTTTCGAGAACGTGACCACGGCGAGCGGCCCAGGAGCCACGACCGTGCACTCGAGTCGAGGTGCCGCGTTTGGCGACTTCGACAACGACGGCGACATTGACGTGCTGATCATGAACATGAACGAGCCACCGTCGCTGCTTCGCAACGATTACGCCGGGACCAATCACTGGATCGAGCTGCAACTCGAGGGGACGGCGTCCAACCGAACAGCAATCGGGGCAACGGTCACGGTGACGGTAAATGGCCGTTCGTCGACCCGCGCCGTGCTGAGCCAGTCGAGTTATTACTCACATGACGACCTGCGGCTGCACTTCGGCCTCGGCAATGTGGACACCGCGCAGTCGGTCGTCGTGCGATGGCCCTCGGGCACAGCGCAGACGCTCAACGCCGTCAAGGGCGATCGGCTCGTGAAGATTCGCGAGAACTCAGGCAGCCGAGACTAGGGAACGGGGGTCAAGAGCACTGCGTGCTGAAAATTCTGAATGTTGATTGCTGAGTGCTGAATTTGCCGAGCGCGTCAATCAGCAATCAGCGTTCGGCATTCAACATTCAACATTCAACATTCAACATTCAGCATTCAG
>JBPYFA010000459.1:0-4634 GCA_051986585.1 Vicinamibacterales bacterium
CGAGCGCGCCTGCAAGGGTGCGCGGTAATCGCGCGATGAAGAAGATTTGCGCGTCGACGTTGTCGGCAAATGGAATCTGTCGATTGAACGCGCGCCCGAGGCTAATCGGGGTCGATCCGACAAGCGGCGCAGTGAGAATTGCCGCCGCGGCCAGGAGGCCAAAGCCGAGCGTCGTGAATGCGAGCCGCCTCCGCAGCTGCAGCGTCATGATTTCGGCTGAGTCAATGCTCGTCGGAGCGGGACGACGACCATCCGTCCTGTGGACGCATGCCGGCTCACGTCGGCCTCGACGTCGTAGAGCCGACGGATCTGCTCGGGTGTCAGCACGTCTTCGGTCGTGCCCGACGCGAGCACGCGGCCGTCCTTCAACAGCACCAACGACGTGCACAGGTTGGCGGCAAAATTGAGATCGTGTGTGGAGACAACGATCGTCATGGATGCATGGCGGTGCCACTCGCGAAGCAGCTCGGCGAGCTCGAGCTGATACGCGAGATCGAGCGCGACTGTCGGCTCGTCGAGCAGCAGGATGCCATCGGCTTGCGCGCCTGAAATCTGGGCGAGGGCGGCGGCGACGATCGCACGCTGCTTTTCACCGCCGCTGAGCGTGTCGAATGGACGGTTCTGGAGCGACAGTGTGCCTGTGGCTGCCATTGCGCCGCGCGCGATGGCGAAATCACCTGGTCCCTCGAGTTCGAGCGTCGACAGATGGGCGTGCCGGCCCATCAAGACGACTTCAAGGACCGAGTAGTCGAACGCGAGGTGCGTCTCCTGGGGCACAACCGCCATGCGTTTTGCCAGCAAGCGCTTCGGCACGTCCGCCAGGTTCCTCCCATCCAAGCGGACGTGCCCGTGCGACGGTCGTATCACGCCAGCAAGCGCACGAAGCAGCGTCGTCTTTCCCGAACCGTTCGGCCCGAGAATTCCCACGAGGCCGCCCGCAGGGATCTCTACCGCGACGTGATGCAGGACGGGAGGACGTCCTGGATAGCCGGCGACGACATCAGCGGCTTGCAGCAACCCTCACTCCCGCCAGGACGCCGCGGCCAAGCGCCGGGTAGCCATAGACCTCCTCGTAGCTGCGATCGAACAAGTTCTCGATGCGCCCGAACAGATCGAGGTGTCGGGAGAACTGCCACGAGGCGCCCGCGTTCCACACCCCATATCCCGCCGCGTCGAACAGCCCACCGAACGTGCCGTAGGACGGTTCGACGGCCAGCACGCGTCCTCTGCCACCACCCCGCGTCCACGCCGTGAAACGCGACCGTGCGACGCTCGCATCGATCGACCACTGGTGGCGTGGCCGGTTCAACAACGGCTGCCCAACCGTGAAGGGCGACGGCGCTGCGGCCGTGCCATCGACCGCGAGAATCTCGCTGTCGAGAAATGTATAACCGACCCGGCTCTGGAGGTCGAGACCGGACACGCGTGTGCGGATCGTGGTTGCGAGTTCCAATCCCTGCGCCCGCGCGTTCGAGATGTTGTCGGTCCGATATCGGCTGGATTCGACAAATTTTCCGACCGCAATAATGAGATCGTCGAAGGTGTTCTTGAACCACGTCGCCTCGATCAATCCTCGTCCCGACGCGAACGCCTGATCGATTCCGGCTTCCACGCTGCGGCTCCGTTCAGGTTTCAGCGACGGGTTGTCAGTGAATGCCAGCTCGAATCCGTCCGGCGGCCGAATGCCGGTGCCGGCTGCGGCGCGCACTTTGGTTTCAGTTCCACGCGCGGTCGACACGTAATAGGCGCCGGCGACCTTGGGATTGACCGAAACGACGTTGTCTGCCGCCATCGCCGGACGGGGGCTGAACGGATCGTTCAGCGCGCCGATCGCGTCGCGATGGATGTCGTCGATCCGGAGCCCGGCGGTTGCGAGCAAGCGAGCCCCGGCGTTCCAACGCGCTTCGCCAAAGTACGCTTGCACCGATCGTTCGATCGGCATTTGGCCCTGATCGTCGGTGATGTAGGTGCTCGTCGCACGCTCGCCCTGGAACTCGGCCCCGACCGAGAGGTCGACGCCGCGGCCCGCGGCGATATCGGTTTGCACCCGCCCTGTCGTCCGCCGGGAGCTGGACGTGGACGTATCGAATCGGCTGACGAAGTCACCAGTGTCGCGATTCCACGCGACCTGGGCGGTGGTGCGGACGCGAGGTCCCGAAGGGATCGTGCCGGCGACCAACGCACCCCAGCGATCGTCGTTGCCATGCGAGATCAGATCGATGCCCGTGTAGGCGCCGACCGGATTCGAGCCAAACGGACCGGGAAATCCGCGATCGTCCCGAGCGAATCGGACGTCGCCGCGAACGGCTGCGCCCTGCGCATTGCGCCATCCGCCGCCACCGACGACCTCTGTGCGTTCGTAGCGATCGTTCTGGATCTCATCGCCGGCCGCCGAGTGCTGGCCGTTGAAGCCGTCGCTGACGAGTCGGTCGACGCCGCCGTTCCAGGACCAGTTGTTCACCGTGCCGGAGGTGCCCGCCGTCATCCGCATTGTTCCGAAGCTGCCGGCTTCGATCGACGCCTCCGCCGCGGGCGGCCCGCCATCACGTGTGACCGCACGCACCACGGCGCCGATCGCGTTCGATCCATACAACGCGCTCTGCGGTCCACGCACGATCTCGATTCGATCGAGGCTGGCGGTCGCGAGATGGGCGAAGTCGAAGCCTCCTCCGAACGCGTTCATCTGGATGCCGTCGACGTAGACGAGCGTGTAATCGGATTCGCCGCCGCGGGGGAAGACGCTGGTCAGCGCGCCAAGGCTTCCCGAGCGGGCGACGCTCAGTCCGGGAACCTGTCGAAGCGCATCGGCGACGGTCACAACTTGTCGATCGCGCAGCTCCGACGCGCCGATCACGAAGACTGAAGCTGGCGTTTGTGAGCGCGGCAACTCTGTCTGCGCGGCCGACACCACCAGCGTCTCAGACACCGCGGAGATCGTCAGCGCAATGGTTCCGACGTCGCGGGCCGCCGCAGACGCTTCGTACACGACCGGTTCGGCGCGAAAGCCCTCGGCCGCGATCCGGAGTTCGTAGCGCCCTCCATCGGGCGCGACCAGCGCGAACTCACCTCGCGAGTTGGTCTCGGCGCTCCGGATTGGTGCGCCGGCTGCGACGAGGAGGACACGGGCGTCCGCGACCGGCCGCTGATCCGGATCGACGACGCGGCCATTGATCGGACCGGCGAATACCGTCCAGGCGTTCAGGATTGACACCAGGGTGAGAGCGGAAAAGAAGAAACGAAGTTTCACGGGGCTCCTTCTCGGCGTGTTCGCGCGCCGACGCCTCTTGCGGAGGCGGAAAGGACGGGCCCGGCGTCAAGTATCCTGGCTTGCGGGTCGTGTCCTTCGAGTGCCGTCAAAGAACGCGCGTCATTCCGTGCCTTCCCATGCGTAATGTGCACAGTGGCGCCGGTCGATACCGGCCGCGGAATGCAGCTCCCCGCTTACAGTGGCGGCACCGCGTGGGATTTCCACCCACTTCGCGAGACCGCCGGGCGGAGCCGGTGAGGGAATCACCAGCTCGACGTCAATTGTCCGGCGAGTATAACATGCGGACCCTGAGGGGATTGTCGGCTCCGGCCGATGCGGTAACATCAAGTGTTGGACCATGCGGGGATCGAGACACGATGAGCAAGAGTTCGGCCGTGAATGATCGGGACGCCGCTGCTGGAACGGCATCCGCGGCCAGCGGTGGTCTTGTGGTGCGCGGCGAGGTGCTGACGATACAGACGCAGGAGCGCGTCGAGCTGGCCGACGTCACCGACCGCGTCGTTTCCGTCGTGAGCGAGGCCAACGTCCGGGAGGGCATCGTCAGCCTGTGGTCGATGCACACCACCTTTGCGGTGTTCATGAACGAGTCGCAGAAGGCGCTTCATGCCGACATCAAGCGACTGCTCGAAACAATGGTCGACCGCGATGCGGACTGGATGCACAACGATCCGGTGCACTCCGACTGCGATCGGCTGAATGCCGATGCGCACCTGCGGGCCATGCTCCTTGGTCACAGCCTGACACTGCAGATCAGCGGCGGCGCGCTCGTCCTCGGTCAGTGGCAGCGTGTGCTCGTCGCTGAGCTCGACGGCCCACGCTCGCGAACGCTGCGCGTGCAGGTGATGGGGATCGCATAAAGAACGAAGCGAAAAGCGAAGTGGGACCAGGGGAAGGAAGTAGCTTCCGCTTTCCGCCTTCGCGCGCAAATGAATCAGTCGCGCGCTTCGGCGGGCAGGCGGACGGATGAAATGCAGCAACGACTGAAAGAGCACGGTCTCGGCGAGATCGCGGACAAACTCGATGCCGGCGAACGTCTGACGTTCGACGACGGCGTGCGGCTGTTCGAGTGTCCCGATCTGCTGGCGGTCGGTTGGCTCGCCAATCGTGAGCGCGAGAAGAAACACGACGCCCGTACTTATTACAACTTCAACATTCGTCTCGAGGCGACAAACGTCTGCGTGGCGAGTTGCCTGTTCTGCTCGTTCGCCCGCCTTCGGCCCGGCGATCCGGGCTCGTACACCATGTCGCTCGAACAGACGTGGGACAAACTGCGCGAGCGCGCACATCAGCCGCTGACCGAAATCCACGTCGTCAACGGCTTGCACCCCGAGTTGCCGTTCGACTACTACCTGGAGATGTTGCGCGG
>JBPYFA010000460.1:0-6069 GCA_051986585.1 Vicinamibacterales bacterium
ATCTCACATACCGAGGATGGGGCGGCACCGGCAAACAGGTGCGCGATCTCATGCATGTTCAAGACGTCTGGCACCTCGTGCGTACCCAGCTGGGCAGGTGGGATCGCGTAAACGGCGGTATTTACAATGTCGGCGGCGGCCCTGAGAACAGCGTGTCGCTGTGCGAGGCGACGGATTTGTGCCGGGAAATCGTCGGGCGGACCATTCCTGTGCACGGCGATGCCGCGACCCACACATCGGACGTTCGCGTCTATTGCAGCGATGTGAGTAGAATTGCGGCTGATACCGGCTGGCAGCCGTCCTGGGATCCTCGGGCGATTTTTAGCGATTTGTTCGCATGGTTCCGTGAAGACGAGTCGATCTTGAAACCCATCTTCAACGGATGATTCAGGAGCGCACGCATGTCGGTTGTTGTTGTCACCGGGTCGTGTGGACTCATTGGTTCCGAAAGCGTGTCGCATTTTGCCGACCAGGGTTACGACGTGGTCGGCATCGACAACGATCTGCGACGAACGTTTTTTGGCGAGCAGTCTTCCACGGATTGGGTCCGTGAGACCCTCGATCGACGGCATCGCCGTTATCGACATCTATCGCTCGATATTCGCGATCGCGAGGGGCTCGAACAGGTGTTCGGGCGTCTCGGCCGCGACATCGCGCTCGTCATTCACACGGCCGCACAGCCCTCTCACGATTGGGCCGCGCGCGATCCGCATACCGACTTCTCCGTCAACGCAGCCGGCACGCTGACGCTGCTGGAGTGCACGCGCCAGTATTGCCCGGACGCCGTATTTGTCTTCACGTCGACAAACAAAGTGTACGGCGATACGCCCAACCGGCTGCCACTCGTCGAACTCGAATCCCGTTGGGAGCTCGATCCGTCGCATCCTTTGTATCGCGGCATCACCGAGACGATGAGCATCGATGCGACGACGCATTCATTGTTTGGCGTGTCGAAGGCATCGGCCGACCTTCTGGTGCAGGAGTATGGTCGCTATTTTGGGATGAAGACCGTGTGCTTCCGGGGTGGCTGCCTTACCGGCCCGAATCATTCGGGCGCGATGTTGCACGGTTTTCTCGCCTACCTGTTACGATGCGTCGTCACGGGCACGCCGTACACGATCTTTGGATACAAGGGGAAGCAGGTCCGGGACCTGATTCACAGCGCCGACTTTCTGACCGCCGTTGACGCTGTCTTCAGAGCGCCTCGTTCGGGAGAGGTCTACAACCTGGGCGGCGGACGCGAGTGCAACGCGTCGGTGATCGAAGCGATCAACGTCTGCGAGGAGGTAACCGGCATTCGACTGGCCTGGAGCTACAGCGACACCGCGCGCATCGGCGATCACATTTGGTACATCAGCAATCTCGACAAGTTCAGGTCGCACTATCCTGACTGGAGCCCTCGATACACCCTGCGCGATCTCGTGAGTGAGATGTACGATCGGAACCTGAGCCGCTGGCGGAGCACCGTGGAATGCCAATGAAGCTCTCGATCGTGATCCCCGTCCGCAACGAGGAGGCATCCATTGCTCGGACGGTACGGCAACTCACCACCCACCTTGCTGCCGAGTGCGTTGCTCACGAGATTCTAATCGTCGAGGATCATTCGACCGATGGCACCGCCACGGTACTCGACTCGTTGTCGTCGGAAATGCCCGCGTGCCGTTGGATGCGGAATGTCGATCCTCCCGGTTATGGATATGCGGTCAGGACCGGACTGAAGAACTTCGCTGGTGACGCCGTGTGCATCGTGATGGCGGACGCATCGGACGATCCGAAGGACGTCGTCGCCTACTACCGAAGGCTCGAGGACGGCTACGAATGCGTGTTTGGCTCGCGGTTCATAGCCGGCGCTCGTGTCGTCAACTATCCTTGGCAGAAGCTGATCCTGAATCGTGTCGCCAATCTCCTCATCAACGTTCTCTTCGGTCTCGGCTACAACGACACGACGAACGCATTCAAGTGCTTTCGTCGCAACGTCATTGACGGCATACAACCGATCTTGTCGCGGCATTTCAACCTGACTGTCGAGCTTCCGCTTAAAGCGATCGTCCGTGGTTATTCGTATACGGTGATTCCGACCGACTGGCACGGCAGGAGTGAAGGGGAGTCCAAACTGCGCATCCAGGAAATGGGCAGCCGTTACTTGTTCGTGGTGCTCTCGGTGCTGCTCGAGAAATGGCTGACGCGCGGGGATTATCGCCGGCCACCCCCGGTTCAAGAACTGAGCGCGGCTGTGATCGTGAAACCGACCCCCGGATCTTCACCCGATCCCGTTCCAAGCCGATCGATTCGGTAGCCGGATGTCCTCAATAGATTCGCCGATCGACCGCACCGATCATCGCGCCGTGCCCGACGCGGCGCAGTCGACGGATCGACTGTACCAGGCCAGGTTCTCCGAACAGGAGCGGATCCGAAAGCGCGAGGTCTGGCGCGTGCTGTGTCGATACTTCTTTCAGCAATACGTCAGGAGCGACGACGTCGTGCTTGATCTCGGCGCGGGGTACTGCGAGTTCATCAATCACATCCGCTGCGGAGCCAAATATGCTGTCGATCTGAACCCGGATACCCCTGCACACGCAGCGCAGGATGTTCAGGTGATCAAGACGATGAGCTCCCGTCTGGATATGTTTGCTGATGGCAGTGTAGACGTCGTCTTTGCCAGCAATTTCTTCGAGCACCTGCCCGACAAGAATGCGTTCATGGCTACGCTCAACGAATTGAAACGAGTCCTGCGAGTGGGCACCGGACGGTTGCTGATCCTCCAGCCCAATATCAGACTGCTCAACGGCCAGTACTGGGACTTCCTCGATCATCATCTGCCGCTCACGGAACAGACGCTGATCGAAGCGCTCGAGGTCGTCGGCCTCCAGCCGAGTGAACTGAGGACTCGCTTTCTCCCGTACACGACCAAGAGCCGCCTCCCTCAGCACCCACTGTTCGTTCGAATCTACCTGGCGCTCCGGCCGCTTCAGTGGCTTTTGGGTCGCCAGACCTGGATGGTGGCCGTCAAGCCCGCTTGAAGTCGCGAACGAGTGCGACCATTTCCCGTGGAGCCCATCCCGCTCCGGCGCCCGCCAGTAGCGAGATGAGGGGAACCGCCAGGCAAAACTCTTTCCAGCGGAACGCGAGCGTGACGCAGGACGCGAGGATGAAGATCGCTAACGTCCCGCTCACGACCAGAACGACGCCAGCTTCGAGGTTGATGCGGCGCCGCGCTACGACGCTCACGATCGCGATGATGGTGGCGATGGCGACCGAAAGCCTCGCGAACAGCTCGAAGCCGGGAAAGGTGTTCAGCCAGTCGAACAACTTGACGCCAGGCCACCAAACGGCAGGAACTCGGTAGGAATATGGAACGTAGGCGGGCCTGAGCGGCTGGTTCAGCAAGACCCATCGGTGGGGCAGTTGCATGCTCACGCTGTAACGATAGGCCTGCATGTTTGCAACTGTCGGAGTGAGATCAGACTGGGGAAATCTTCCGGCGGCCTCCAGAAACTCCCGCCACACCGATCTGGCAAACGTGATCGGAGCCGCACGAACCGCTTCGATGGCTACCTTGACGCCCAGATCGTTCGCTTCGAAGAGGCCGACGAAATAACAGATGGGAATCGGCGAGACGCCAACAGTGAATCCGTTCGGGACAGGATGCGAGCGGAGCCAGTCGTCCAGGACTGCCTCGTTCGCGTTCGCGAAACGATCGAAGACCGGTCGGTACGGCGCCCTGACGGCGGAAGGGATGGCGTCGACGCGACGAAACAGTTCGGCTCCCGCAACCTCGTAATGCATCGGGATCACGGCGGCCAACGCCAGCCATCGCTTGGTGGCCAGACCATTCGATGCGGCTAGCTTGTTCCCGTAAACGGTCTCAATCCTGGTCAAGAGCACCCAGCTGGTATCAGCTGTGAGCCGTCGCGTTCCCGTTCGCGGCTCCTGAACCAACACTTCGTAGGCAAGGATCGTCGACACGGCCAACAGCGCCATCGCGCCGGACCACATCAACTTACTTCTCCACGGTCGGCGCTCCGCCGCAAGCGGCAACGCATACAGTGCGGCCAGCACCGACGCGTTGAACTTCGTCAGGAAGCACCAGCTGAAGAGCACGACCGAGAGCGCGTACCATAACAGTTTCCGGCGTCCGTCGGGATGAAAGTAAGCGGATCCAGCCGCCCAACCGGCCAGGATAAGCAGTGTCGCTTGGAGCCACTCAGGATACGTGGCGGACGTCGCGCCCATGAAATTCACGTTCAGGCCGAGGATCAGGGTCGCCACACTGGCCGCCACCGATCCATAGATGCGACGGACCAGCACGAACAACGCAACCATTCCGACAATGCTGATGCCGTGTTGCGTGATCAGCAATCCCTGCTCGAGAGCGGCCTTCATAGCAGGGTCGTCGTCATGGATGAGCGCGGACATGGGACCATGCCGGAACGGCAGACCGATCAGGAATGGATAGCCGCTCGGGTGAACCAGGCTCGAGTCGCCCTTCACGAGCATGGTGAAGTAGTTGGGTGTATCGCCTCCACGATCGTTCAACGGAAAGGAGAAGATGAACAACGCATGGACGACGACGATGGGCAGGAATGTGACCCACCATGCGACTTGACTGTACCGCCCGGCGTCGGTCACTTGCGTTGGTATAGCCGGATGCTCGACAAAGCCGGCGGCCGAAGATGGTTGCATCGGTTACGGACTCAACCGATCGATCGCGAAAGCTCCCACGGAGCGATGGCTGGATTGGTGATACGCGAGAACAGCGTCGTCACCGCGTTAGCATATCGCACGTTCGAATAGCGATCTTTCGTCCGGGTTGTTACCGCTGCAGTCGAGTTCCCGGAGCCGGCATGCAACGCTGCGTCGTCACGTATACTCAGAGGACGCCGCGCAGTGGACCTTCTGGCGGGGCGTCCTTTCCCGAGCATGAGCACGTTCGAGATCAAACCAAGAGCGCTGGCAACCGGCCTGGCGTCGTTTGTACCGGGCGTGCGCCGATTCATGGTTCGCGGAACGGGCGGCACCGGTTCGGCCCGCTACTGTTACACCGTCTGGCTGCGACATCTGGTCAAGGCTGACGCCGCTGGCATCCCAACGGTGCATTCGTGCGTGGCGGAATTGGGGCCCGGAGATTCGCTCGGCGCCGGGTTGGCGGCTCTCCTGACCGGCGCACGGCGATATGTTGCGCTCGATGCCAAATCGCACGCCAATCGTGAACAAAACCTGGCAATCTTCGAGGAACTGGTCGAGCTGTTCCGGCGACGGGAGCCGATTCCTGACGACAGAGAATTTCCTCTCGTTCGCCCGAAGCTCGAGGACTACCGATTTCCGCTGCACATCCTCTCAGAGGATCGGCTGTCGTTCACGTTATCTGCATCGCGCGTCGAACAAATTCGTGCTGCTATCCTGGGCCGTTCCAGCGGCGATATTCGTCTGGACTACAGCGCGCCCTGGACCGATCCGTCCGTCCTGGTATCGGGCTCGGTCGACTTCCTGTTTTCGCAGGCGGTCCTCGAACACGTCGATGATCTGCACCAGACATATCAAGCGATGCGCGCGTGGGTGAAGCCGACCGGCTTCCTGTCCCACACGATCGACTTCACATCGCACAATACGACCCGATCCTGGAACGGTCATTGGACGCTGAACGATCCGGCGTGGAAGATCGTACGCGGTACACGGCCGTATTTCATCAATCGTGAGCCGCTGTCACGGCATCTTGAACTGCTCTCGAAGTATGGTTTCGCGCTGGTGCATGTGGACAAGCAGCAGGCGTCGGTCGATCCGGCGTTTCGTCTCGCCAAGCGATTCAGAGGAATGGATCGCCTTGACGTGTCCACGCGTGGCGCGTTTGTCCAGGCAAAGGTGATGTGACTCTGGCGTTCCCAAAGGCGCCGAACACGGTGCCCCAAATATCCGCGCGCGAGCACCACAATGCCGCACGGCTCGCGCACTGGGAGGCCGTCGCCAGAGACAGCGATCGTCGTGCGACGTGGGGCGGTTACTATCGGCGGCGGCTCGCCCACGTCTATCGCGCGTTCGTCGCCCCTGGTTGCCGCGTGCTCGAAGTGGGCA
>JBPYFA010000461.1:0-16138 GCA_051986585.1 Vicinamibacterales bacterium
ATGAATGACCGTCTGGCCGCGCCGCGCGGCGAGGAGCGCCCCTTCGTTGACGAGGTTGGCGAGATCGGCGCCGGTCATGCCGGGCGTCGCAGAAGCGATTCGCTCGAGGTTGACGTCCTCGGCCAGCGGAACCTTGCGCGTATGAACTTTCAGGATCGCGATTCGACCTGTGTGATCCGGCGGGTGAACCATGATTTGTCGATCGAATCGCCCTGCTCTCATTAACGCCGGGTCGAGCACATCGGGACGATTGGTGGCTGCCAGGACGACGACACCCTCGCTTCCGGAGAAGCCGTCCATTTCGGTGAGGATTTGATTCAGCGTTTGTTCGCGCTCGTCGTGACCGCCAACGGCTCGGGCGCCGCCGCGCGCGCGCCCAATCGTGTCGATTTCGTCGATGAAGATGATCGCCGGCGCGACCTTCCGGGCCTCGGAAAAGAGTTCGCGCACCCGCCTCGCACCGACACCGACGATCATCTCGATGAACTCAGAGGCGCTCGCGCTGAAGAAAGGAACCTTCGCCTCGCCCGCGGTGGCGCGTGCGAGCAGTGTCTTACCCGTACCCGGGGCGCCCGCGAGCAGAACGCCTTTCGGAGCACGAGCACCCACCCGTCGATATTTCTGAGGATCCTTCAAGAAGTCGACAATCTCATTGATCTCCGCTTCCACCTCGTCGATGCCGGCGACGTCGTCGAACGTGACCCGGACGGTTTCTGGATCGACGCGTTTCTGCCCACCACCACCTAACAACCTCCCACCGATCGCGCCTTGTTGTCGCCGGAACATCCAGACGTAAAAGCCGACCAGCAAGAGAATCGGCGCGAAGGAAATCAGCAGATTGGTCAGAAACCCTCGGTGCTGAACAATGGGCGTTGCCCGCACCGACGCACCGCCGGCGGTCAGCTCCGCGAGGAGATTGTCGGTCGCGAATGTCGGCCGCTCGGTCGTGAACTGTTGATACGTACGATCGGTCTGACCAGGAATGGGAGCCACCTCTTTCAGCTGGCCTTCGATCGAATCACCACGGGCAAACACCTGAGTAACGTTCTTGTTCGCCACTTGCGTCTTGAACTCGGTGTAGGTGACTGGCTGTGGACCTGAGAGTCGATCCTGGACCGTCAGCATGCTGAACAACAGCACGTAGCCTGCAACCAGAAACGCCGATCTGGTCCAGTGCATCCGACGCTTCGGGGGATTCCGTTTCGGCAGTCCTTCGATGCGCCAAGGTCGGGAAGGTGGCTGGTCGGGCGCTCTCTCTGATGCCGGCTCCTCACGTGGCGTGTTCGATGATGACCCTGCGTGTTGACTTCCCATGTTCATTCTCGATCATGACGAAGGCTGATCGGTCTTATGGCATTCGCGTGCTTCGCCTCGCGCAAATCCACCCAGAGACGTTCATATGTTCCATCGCCATTCAATTCGACAGGTGCAGTATGCTGGCCTTCCGCGCCTCTGCGCAAACGGTTCGCCGCCGGACTGAATGACGGTCGGCGTCTCGGCCATTCGGTTCCGGAACCGAAGGAATCAAGGGATTCGTGCCGTCAGAAGCACTACTTGTCGCCATCGTCCTGTCGCCGTTTGCTGTCCTGCCGCTTGCCGGTTCGATCGGCGCGCGTGGCGTGAGGCGCGCGCAACTTCTTGGGCTCCTCCCGGCCGCGCTAACCGCATATTTCGGCTACCTGTACAGCGTGGTCAGCAGCAAAGGCCCATTCACGGCCACGGTGGCATGGGCGCCTGGCCTGGAGTTGTCGCTCTCGTTTCATTTCGATGGCCTGAGTCTTCTATTCGCCACGCTCATCGCCGGCGTCGGTACACTGATCGTGATTTATGCGGCCACGTATCTCGAGGGAAATCCTGGGGGCGGCCGCTTTCAAATCTCGCTCTTCGCATTCATGGGCTCCATGCTCGGGCTGGTTCTCAGTGACAACGCGATTGGCCTGTTCGTGTTCTGGGAACTCACCGGATTCACGTCGTTCCTTCTGATTGGCTTCGAACACGAGCGGCGGGAGGCGCGTCAAGCGGCGGCACAGGCGTTCCTCGTTACCGGTGGAGGGGGGCTCGCGCTGTTGGCGGCCGCGATCCTGCTCATCCGAGCAGGCGGCACGGCCAGCATTTCCGAACTGATCCGCAGCGGGTCACTCGTCCACCATCCCCTCTACCCAGGTATCGCCGCCCTTGTGCTATTTGCAGCTTTCACCAAGTCCGCGCAGTTCCCATTTCACTTCTGGTTGCCAAACGCAATGCAGGCGCCGACTCCAGTCAGTGCGTACTTGCACTCGGCAACGATGGTAAAGGCCGGGGTGTACCTGGTGGCTCGCATGACGCCGCTCCTCGGCGGCACGATGTGGTGGACAAACGCGGTCACAACCGTCGGTGCGATCACGATGGTCGGTGCGTCCTACCGTGCATTGCTGGAGACGGATCTCAAGCGTGTGCTCGCGTATTCCACGATCGGGGCCCTCGGAATCCTCATGTTCCTGTTGGGAATCGGCACGTCGGCGGCGATCACGGCTGCAATCGTCTACCTGCTCGCACATGCTTGCTACAAGGGGGCGCTGTTTCTGGTGACCGGAGCGATCGACCACGAGGTCGGCACCCGCGATCTGAACGCTCTGGGCGGACTCGGCCGGGCAATGCCCTTCACCGCTTCAGCCGGCGCATTCGCTGCGGTCTCGATGGCAGGGATACCGTTCACGCTCGGTTTCATCGCCAAGGATCAAGTCTACGAGAGCATCGTGCGGCTCGATCTTTCGCGCGTGGAGATGACTTTCGTGGCCGCAGTGTCCCTGGCGACGAGCGTGTGCCTTGGCGGCATCGGACTCATCGCCGGGCTCGCGCCATTTCGTGGCGCGACATCGCCAACTCCCGCAACTCACGAGGCGCCACCGTCCCTGTGGCTGGGACCGCTGGTGCTCGCGATCGTCGGCTTGATAATCGGCAGCTTTCCCGCGCTGGTAAACGTGCCAATCGGGCTGGCGACTGCGTCCGTGACGGGAACCATCGCGCCGATAAGCCTCGCGATCTGGCATGGTGTAGGTGCAACCCTGATCCTGAGTGTGGCGACGGTTGCGGGATCTCTCGCGCTGTTCGCATATCGGGACGGCATCCGCCGATACGCATGGCCTCGCGCGCTTGGCACTGAGCGCATCTACGCCGGGGCAATCTCCGGACTCGATTGGATCAGTCGACGGGTCTCACCGGCTCTCCAGAGCGCCTCGCTGCGTTCCTATCTTCTCGTCGTGGTGTTGACCGCGGTGACGCTGGTTGGTACCGCTCTCTCGACCGACCGGATCTTGCCCGTGGCCCGCCGGTCAACCGCGATCGCGTTCCACGAGGCTGTGGTCGCGATTCTGATCAGTGGCGGTGCGCTCTCGGCCGTGTTCGCGCGGACGAACATGACTGCGGTCCTGTCGCTTGGTGCGGTCGGGTACGGCGTCGCCCTCATGTATGCGCTGCTCGGCGCGCCGGATCTCGCGATGACGCAGTTCGCCGTCGAGACGCTGACCGTCGTGATCTTCGTGCTGGTGTTCTATCAGCTACGTGGATTCGGCGATCTGTCGTCGAAGCTTGTGAGAGTGCGTGACGCAGTCGTGGCAGTGGCCGCTGGCATTCTGGTGACGACGCTGGTGCTGTTTGTGGGTGCCTCGGGCACAACCTCCAGACTCTCTTCGTACTTCGCTGACGCGGCTCCTCGGCTGGCGCACGGGCGCAATGTGGTCAACGTGATCCTCGTGGACTTCAGGGAGTTCGATACGCTGGGTGAAACCACCGTGCTGGTCACCGTGGCCATCGGCGTCAGAGCGCTTCTTCTGATCGGGAAGGAGCGGCATCGATGAGATCGCTGATCCTGCGGACGGCCACCCGCTTTCTGATGCCGCTGCTCATTCTCTTCGCGCTTTTCCTGCTCTTGCGCGGCCACAACGAACCAGGCGGCGGCTTCGTTGCCGGGCTCGTCGTCGCCGCGACCTTCGTGTTGTACGTCATGGCCTACGGCGTGGCCGCCGGTCGCCGCGCCCTCATGATTGATCCGGCAACACTACTGGGAATTGGATTGCTGGTGGCGCTCTCGAGTGGGACGGCCTCTGCGTTTCTCGGGCGGCCGTTCATGACCGCAATCTGGACAAAGATCTTCCTGGGCTCGACGGCGATTGACGTCGGCACGCCACTCACGTTCGATATCGGCGTCTTTCTGGCGGTCATTGGTGTGGTGCTCACGATCGTTTTCACGTTGGCCGACGTCAGCCTGACCGAGGAGTGACATGGAGTTGTTGCTGGCGATCACAGCCGGCGTGTTGTATTCGACGGGACTGTACCTCATGCTCCGGCGCAGGCTGGCCCAGCTGATCATCGGCCTCGGACTGTTGTCCAACGGCACGAACATCCTGATTCTGGCCGCGGCGGGAGTCATGCGTGGGAAGCCGCCACTCATCACCCCATCCACCACGCGTGCCGATCAGTTCGCGGATCCTGTTCCACAGTCGCTGATTCTGACAGCAATTGTCATCGGCTTCGGTGTGTTGGCATTCGCTGTCGTCCTCGCTCATCGAGTTCACCGCTCGACCGGCTCTGACGACATCGACACCATTGGGGCGGATCGGGTGTGATGCTGCTCGCCCTCCCTATCCTCTTGCCCTTGGTCACCGCGGTCACGTTGCAGTTGCTGCCGCAGCGTGCCCGTCTGTTGCGAGTGGTCGCGTTCGCCGGCGCGACCTGTTCCCTGGCTGCTGCGGTCTCGATGCTCGTGCGCGTCGAGGCAGCGGGAATTCAGGTGCTGCGTGTGGGCTCGTGGCCCGCCCCGTTCGGGATCACGCTGGTCGCCGACCTGCTCAGCGCGTTGCTCGTCACGATGGTTGGGATCATTGGCGTGGCTATCGCCGGTTCGTCTTTCGCCGGCGTCGACCCACGGCGCGAGGCCGTCGGGTATCACCCGCTGATTCAGATACTGTTGATGGGCGTCTCGGGCGCGTTCCTGACCGGGGACATCTTCAATCTGTACGTGTGGTTCGAGGTGATGCTGATCGCCTCGTTCGTCTTGATGTCTCTGTACCGCACGCGCGCTCAGCTGCATGCCGCCTATACGTACGTGGGTCTCAACCTGCTCGCCTCAGCGTTGTTGCTGACGGCGCTGGGTATCCTGTATGGCCAAGCGGGAACGTTGAACCTCGCGGATCTCGCCCGCACCTGGCCGGAGCGCCGGACTCCGGCGCTCGATTCCGCACTGGCGATGATGTTTCTCACCGCGTTCGGCATCAAGGCCGGCCTTTTTCCGCTGTTCTTCTGGCTTCCGGCGTCGTATCACACGCCGCCGGCGGCTGTGGGTGCGCTCTTTGCGGGACTGCTCACGAAAGTCGGCGTCTACGCGATGATCCGCATCTTCACGCTCCTCTTCCCCGACCCTGCCGCGAGCGTCTACACCGTGATCCTGTTTCTCTCGGCGACAACCATGATCGTTGGCCTCGTGGGCGCCATCGGTCAGTGGGACTTCCGCCGAGTCCTGTCGTTCAACCTGGTCGGACACATCGGATTCACGACCGTGGGGCTGGCCGTGTGGACGCCTTCGGCACTTGGCGGCTCCATTCTCTACGTCCTTCACCACATGCTGGTGATCACGACGCTGTTCCTGATTAGCGGGCTGTTTCTGCGTCAGCGACGAACGACGGATCTTCGCCAGTTGGGCGGCCTGTATCGAAGCCAGCCGGTTGTGGCCAGTCTGGCCATGATTCCGTTGTTCTCGCTCGCCGGCGTACCACCGCTTTCGGGCTTCATTGCGAAAGTGGCGGTGGTCGGACCGTTACTGAATAGCAATCACTGGGTGATCGCGGCGGTAACCCTGGCGACGAGCTTGTTGACCATGCTGTCGATGTCACGAGTCTGGGATGAGGCCTTCTGGAAGCCAGGACCGTCGACGCCTGTGCAGGCTCGCTTGAACGCGGCGCTTGTGGCACCAATTGCCTGGCTGGTCTGTCTCATCGTCATTTTCACAGTCGCTGCCGGCCCGGTCTATAGCCTGTCGCTGCGGGCTGCGGACCAGGTACTCGACCCAAACGGCTACGTGCGCGCCGTTCTCGGAAGCGAGGGGACTCGTGCTGCTCGGTAATCTGCTCCTTGCGCTGGTATGGGCCGCACTTCAAGGCAAGTTCTCCCTGGCAACGCTTAGCACAGGATATCTGTTCGGATATCTGATCCTGCTGGGCCTGGTTCACGGTGGTGTGCTGGAGCCCTCGCCCTACATCGGCCGGGTTCACCGCGTTGTCGGTCTCGTCGGCTACTTTATCTGGGATCTTGTACGGGCGAATCTGCGGCTCGCACTCGATGTCGCGACACCTCGATACAACATGAAACCCGGCATTCTGGCGGTGCCGCTCGATGCCACGAAGGACTCGGAAATTCTGTTATTGGCGATGCTCATCAACCTGACTCCTGGAAGCGTCGCTCTCGACGTATCGCCCGATCGCAAGGTGATGTACGTGCACGTCATGTACATCGATACGCCGGATCGAGCACGGCAGCAGATCAAGACCGGCTTCGAACGTCGGGTGCTCGACGTCCTCGGCTAAGACACCGACGGAGCTACGTTCAACCTCATGCTCACCCTTACGATGACCATGCTCGCGATCGCGGCACTTCTCACCTTCGTGCGACTGGTGCGCGGGCCGACGCTTCCCGATCGAGTCGTCGCGATTGATTTGATCGGAGTGCTGATCTTGTGCCTGCTGGTTGCCGTTGCGGCCTCGACCGGCGAGCAGGCATTTCTTGACGTCGGCATCGTCATCGCCCTCATCAGTTTCGTCGGCACAGTCGCCTATGCGCGGTACGTCGAGCGAGAGCGGTCATGATCGACTGGTTGTCAGGCGCATTGTTTTTCGCCGGGGCAACGCTGGCACTGCTGGCTGGCGTCGGGGTGCTTCGGATGCCCGACGTGTTCACGCGAATGCAGGCTTCAACGAAGGCGTCAACGCTTGGCCTGGGGTGTCTGCTGGCCGGACTCGCCATTCGGCACCCGACGATGTCGTTCGTCGTGCGTGCTGGCAGCATCGCGGCGTTCATGATGCTCACGAGCGCCGTGGCGGCGCACGTCATTGCCAGGGCGGCGGCTCTCACCGGAACGCCACTTTGGACGGGAACCTTGATCGACGAGCGGCCAGAATTGCCTTCCCAATCCGATCCAGCCGCACCTGAATCCGCACTCTGATGAGGCCGAAGATCAATCGTAGCCGTCAAGCACGTATTGTGTCTGCCGCACCTCTCCGCGCAGCATGTTTGAGCCCATCTTGGTACGATTCGTGGTAGGTTCGAACGATACGGGCGCCAACGATCCTTCCTCGCCGGCGCGGATTGCTTCGGGCAGGTTACTGCCAATCGCGGCTTCAGGTCATGGCTTTCGAGCGGCATCATTCAACGCTCTTTGTGGCGTCGCTGATCACGGTCGCGTCGTTTGTCGCCGCGACCGCATATACCCAAAACCGCCTCGCCCGTCTGGATGCGCTATCTTCGACGATCGAGACGAACGCAGTTCCCAGCATCGAGCATCTGTCGCGGGCGGCAGTCCGGCTCACCAGGTTGAATCAACTTCTCGACGAGATGTCCGCGCCGGGTCCGAGACGCGCCTCAGCGGCGACCGCTGCACGACAGGAACTTCCCGCGCTCCAGGCTGACGTCGAGGCCTATGTTCTTCTTCCGACGCTTCCCGGCGAACGAAACTTCTGGGCCGCGCTCCGCGCCGACGTCGACCGGGCGGTGCAGCTGGTGCGCGAGTCAACTGACGCGGCAGACAGTCGTGAACCTGGACCAGAACTTACGAGTGGACCGAACGCCGATGACGCGATCGATCGCGCCTTGCGCTCGGTTGCCGTTACACTCGACTTCGATGTAAAAGCGGCGGAAGACTTGGCGCGCGACCTTCGCCGCACCCGTGCGTCGACGGTTCGGACGGTCATTTCTCTGGATGGCGGCGCAACTGCTGTGGCGCTTATCGGACTGGTCGCGGCGTATCGCGCATCCCGCAGTCACGACATGTTGCTCCGCGATCACAATGCGCTTCTCGCTGAGCGTGTGCGCGAACTGGACGGCTTTGCCGGACGAGTCGCGCACGATGTTCTGAGCCCGCTCGGCGCGGTTTCGGCCGGATTATCGTTGCTGTCGCTTTCGACCGACATCAAGGACCGCACCTATATCGAGCGCTCGCAGCGCGCATTGCGCCGTGTCCAGCAGCTGGTGGACGCTCTCCTGACATTCGCGCGATCCGGCGCTCGCCCCGATCCGACGGCGAGCTGTGCGAGCGCCGCGGTGATCAAGGCCGTCGTCGTGGACGCGGCCACTGCGGCGGCGGAGGCTGGTATTGAACTCGTGGTCGAGGCCGATGAACAACTCGAGGTCAGATGTAGCGCCGGCGTCTTGACGAGCATCGCTCAGAATCTTGTTCGCAATGCGATCAAGTACATGGGAGATCAGTCGGTTCGACGCATCTTTGTTCGCGCGACACGAGTGGGATCGCGTGCCCGCATCGAAGTTGAGGATACCGGCCCCGGGATTCCCGCCGATCTTCAGAACGTCGTGTTTGATGCCTTCGTCCGCGGACCGCACGAGGTCGCCGGCGGCACAGGTCTCGGTCTCGCCACGGTCAAGCGCCTGGTCGAAAGCCACGGAGGATGTGTCGGTCTGCAATCCACCGTCGGTGTTGGGAGCTTATTCTGGGTCGAATTGCCGGTGGCATCCGATTCGACGGATCGTCCGGGTTCAACGTTGGCAACGAACATTCGCAGCTGATAGTTGGCTGGTGTCCGCCATCACCTTTTCGATTGTATCGGCGCGATTGATATCACGCGCTGACGCGATTCTCGTATCGTTCATGACCTCGACGGCAAAAGGAGCACTCGATGCGCTGGTGGCAACTCGATTGGCGAGCGATGGTCGTGGTATTCGCGATTTTCGGAGTGGGTCTGTTCGTGGGTTCGCGGCGTGATGCGCCAGGCCCGCCGGTACAAGGCAGCGCTTCGGATCGGCTCCGGCCGGTGACTTCCTCACCCAACGGACACGGGGCTTCGAGAACCGTCTACGTGCCAGTCTATTCGAGTATCTACCTTGGGCTGAATACAAGGAAGACCATGGTTGACTTGGCCGCAACGGTGAGCGTGCGCAATGTCAGCAGCAGCCGTCCAATCGTGCTCGACGTCGTGCGCTACTACGACTCTGCAGGCAAACCAGTCCGGGATTACATCAACGGACCGTCTGAACTTGCACCATTGGCTACCGTTGAATTCGTGATTCAGCGTGCTGACGCCGCCGGCGGCCCAGGCGCAAATTTTCTGATTCACTGGAAGGGGCCGGAAGAAGTCGATGAGCCCATCGTTGAAGCCGTAATGGTTGGTGAAAGCGGCAATGGCAATGCCGGTATTTCATTCACCAGCGCTGGACGCAACGTCAGTGAAGCACCACGATAACTGGTGACAATACGTCAGCCTTTCGAGGAAGGCCGCGTCTGTCTCTTGCCAAGCACACCCGATCCGGCGTCCCAAGGCACAATGAGAACGGGCCAGGCCGCACGTCGCAGAACGCTTTCCGCGACCGACCCTTCCCTGAGCCGTCGCCAACCTCGTCGTCGGTTGGAGCCCAGCACAACGATGTCGATCTTTCGAGCGTTGGCGTGAAGGACAATCACCCGGGTAGGATCACCCTGTTCCTCCTCGACTCGAACCTTCACGCCCGCGGCTTCTGCACGTTCTCGCAGCTCGGTCAGATACTGGAGCCGTTCAGCGGCTCGCGACGAATATCGAACGTCCTTCGGCACGACGTGGAGGACAAATAGCCTTGCATCCCCGATGACGGCCAGACTGAGTGCGCGATCGAATGCTCTCTCGCTCGCCTTCTCCAGATCGACTGCGCATAGGATTCGCCCAAACGTACTCATGCTGCCTCCGAACGAAAACATCAGACAAGGATGTGCACTGGCCGCTGCAATTCGACGGAGATCTGTCGAGGCGGATGGCTCATCTTTCGCCTTCCACGCTTGACGATGGGGGACGATGGTCGATTTGAAATGATGATTTCATTTTGTAGCGCACCAGACATCTGCAGCATCATAACTGGGTTGCATCGAGAGCACAGTGCGGCGTCCGACCCGGAGCGATCTTTGCTGTTCGATCCGTCATGGAACAACCAATCGAGTTCGTCATTCGTGCTGGGCGCCCAGACACCGTTGAAACACTGCGTGAATACGCATCGCATCGGCTGTCGCTTGCACTTCGCCGTTTCGAGAATCGGATTCGCCGGGTGCTTGTCCGGATCTCGGACCTGAATGGGCCCAGGGGAGGTGTCGATTCCAAGTGCTCGATCACGGTCGATCTGGTCGACGGCCGGCGGATCTTCGTCGACGCCACGACTGCGTGGCCGTATGCATCGGTGACCCGCGCGATCAGCCGTTTGCACGAGGCGCTCCGCCGCAAGATCGACAGAACCGCCTGGCACCGTTCGCGCGGCCTGCAGTCCGGGGGCACGGACATCGCGTAGAAAGACCCTTATATGGCGCTGCCCTCGGGCCTTGCCTTTGCGAGACACTCATGAACCGCCTGGACCGGATCTCAAAATGAAGGCGGCAAAACCTTGCTTCCTCAGCATTGGCAGGACCAGACCGGACGCGGCCCGGAGAGGAGGCATTTCGAAGCGAAACGAAGCCCTTCAAGATGAAAGACCGTCATGCTTGGTTCGCAACGGAAGAATCGAGTCTATCTGGCCAGAAGCTCGGAGGATCGAACTCGAGGAATGGCCTCGGATGAAGAGGCCGCAGCAGTCGTCGTGGTCAGGATGAGAGACCGTATTGCTTCATTTTTCGCCACAGAGTGACCGTACTGATCTTGAGCGCGTCGGCCGCCTGCTTCCGATTGCCCTGGAACCGCTCCAAAGCGCGCTCGATCATGACTCGCTCTTGTTCCTGCAGGTCCAGCGTGTCGTCTCCCGGGCGTGTCCGCGATTTCTGTGTCACTTCTGGAGGAAGTTCGCGGACGCGGATGCTCGGTCCGTTAGCCAGAATGACGGCACGTTCAACCGCATGCTCGAGCTCGCGCACGTTTCCCGGCCATCGATAATTCATCAGTGCCGACATCGCATCGGCCGAGACGGTCGTGACGTCCTTTTTCATGCGCTCCGCCGCTCGAACCAGGAACTGATGAACCAGCGGCGGAATGTCTTCACGCCGGTCGCGCAACGGAGGCACGGTGATGATGAACGCGGCGAGACGGAAATAGAGATCCTCGCGGAACGTTCCTGCTTCGACAGCCGCTCGTAAGTCTCGGTTCGTCGCGGCGACAACCCGCGCGTTCACCTTGATGCTGCGCTCCGCGCCGACGCGTCGGATTTCCCGTTCCTGCAATGCCCTCAGGAGCTTGGCCTGGACAGTCGGCGCAATTTCGCCAATCTCGTCGAGAAAGATGGTGCCGGTGCCGGCCACTTCAAACAGACCGGCCTTGTCTCGGATCGCACCCGTAAAGGCGCCCCTCACGTGGCCAAAGAGTTCGGACTCGAGCAGGGTTTCGGTGAGTGCCGCGCAGTTGATGCTCACGAACGGCGCGACGGCGCGCGGGCTCTGATCGTGGATCATCCGAACGATGAACTCCTTGCCCGTTCCACTTTCACCGTAAATCAGAACCGTCGTTTCCAATGGGGCGACGCGCGCGGCCAGTTCGAGTACGTCCTGCATCGCCCGGCTGCCGGCGACGAAGTGCTTCGCGGCTGCATGACGGTTCACTCGTTCTCGCAGCAGGTTCAGCTCACGCTCGCGACGCTCCAGCAGACGTTCGCGGCGGTCCAGCTCTCTGAGCCGTTTGCTGACAGCCTCGTGCAGGCGCTCGACTTCGTGTCCCACCGTGGCCGCTTGAAAATCGGCACGGATGGCCTCGAGATCATCTCCCCAACTCTCGGCGTCGCGGCCAATTGCCAGGCAATGCCTGGCCCCCTGAGCCGCGCATGACGACTCACGAAAATACACTTCCTTCCCCAAGCACGCGCTGGCAAACCCGCTGGCGTAGCCGACGAGAGACCAGCAGACGGGTGACTCGGTTTTCCCGTAGTGATGCACGTGTTGCTCCGCTACGTACGAGTCATGCCACGCCACTTGCTCTTCGAACCGCCCCGTCGCGGCGTCATAGATGCTCTTGCGCACGTCGGCCCGTACGATGCCTTCGAGCGTTTGCAGCGTCGCGCCGGCACGAATACCTTCGAGCGGATCGGTCCACTTCGATCGCTCTCGCAGATTCACTGCATCGTGATACCCGTCGGCGAATCCGAATCGCAGCGCCAGTCGTTTGGCCGTCTCGACTCCGAGCGTATCGATCAGTTCCTTGCTCAGCAGGCCCATCGCGGCGGCGCTGAGAATCACGACGCGCTGCTCGTGCAGTCGAATGACACCTTGATCGGGCCGAAAATCGAGCAGTTCAGCCAGATGCAGGTCCACTGGTTGCGTAGGCGTGTCGCGACGAGTCTGCGGCTTCACAGTACATCCATTCTACGACTCGTTCGCGGAAGGCGGCTGTTGGCTCGCGCTCGGATTGCAGCCAGCGAGGCTTCGCCCTTCGCTCAGAAGAGCGCAGTCTCGCCGGACTGCAACTGAGAACGCCCGCTGATGCGCGGGCGACCTCGATCGAACACTGGACCTGAATGGTGAGATTCGGGACCGTCCAGCCTCTCTAGACAAGCGGGACGCCGAGAACCCAGGAAATGACTTCGAGCAATCCACGGATGGTCAGCGCGAAAGGAAGCCCGATGAGGAGGACTACGAATGGCACCACCAGACTAATCACGGAGGCGCCGGCGAACGAGACCAGCGTCTGAAGAAACGTCAGGTCTCCGCTCGGTCCCGATACTTGGATGACGCCGATTGCTTTGCCATCTGCTCGGTCATTGGTCGCGGCATCCTTGACAGGCTTCGCGACCGATGGATCCGGACGTGCGACACCGGGGTTCCAGGAAGGAGGATCGCTTGCTGGAAACGAATCGTTGAGGACGTTATCGATCGCACGCTCAGCAGCCAGCCGTCGACGCTTGCTCGAGACCTCCTCAAAGACCCGGCCGCTGATCTCGGCCGGGAGCGGCACGAATGCGGCGGCCGTTGCTGCGCGAGAATCAATTGACACTCTTGTATGAAGCATTACTTCTCCTTTGCGTCGCTTCCCTTGATCCGCTGAGCGCGCGAACGCAGGAAGCCCAGTTCGCTGGCACGCGGACCAAACGTGTCGAGGGCTTCTGCCCAGAGAGTCTGTGCCTCGACATGCGGGCACTCGTCGTGACACGCATCACGCGTTCTATCCGAACGCTGTCGCCGCTCATGTGTGACCATTGCGTCGTGCCACGCCGCAAGGCGCGTCGATAACGACGTCGCCTCAATTGTTCCGATACCGGAACTCAACATCGCGTACAGATTCATATACACACCCACCCCGCTCACGGCACGCCTGCGCCACTCGATCGACAAGGCGATGAGGTGCGCGGCGCCACGGAGCGACAGTTGTTCGCAGTTGGGACAGCCGCCGCTCGTCCGTGCGGGCGACTGTAGCGGACGTCCTTCGAGCCGGCTCTCGGTCGGCAGGTAGCGGAAGGGCTCCTGCGCCGAATCAGATCAATGCGATTGGAGGCGTCGTGACGCTTGTCGGGCAGGATCGGCGGTGTCGGTGCCGCGAGGCATCGGCGCGAACCGCCCCGACGCGCACAGACGCCGGTTGTTGCGGTTCGCGCCTCCGACACCGCCATGGCAAAGGCAGGTGCCGAACGAGGAAGTGTAAGGTCGTAATGACATGACAATCTGACGCGAGAGGCCGGGGTTCGCCGAGAACCGAGATGCTGTCGCGTTCACCCGATTACATAGCAAGTTGCGATCCGCCCAATCGAACCCAAATAGCAGGTTCTCCATCAGTCGGCCGTTTCAATTTGAGGCAAGGGTTTCATTCTGTAATGTTCCTTCCGCTCTCGCGGCGTCAGCTTCACGATCCACTTCGATTCGATCGAATTCCAAGAACCAATGCCCATCCGACCGCGATCGCAACTAACACCAGAAACACAACGTCACCAATAGGCATATTCTTCTCCGGTTACGGGACACAAGTTCATTGTTGGCGCCGCGAGCACAGTGCTCACGATCACACGTCGACTCTTCAACCGATTCCTGCTGTTTGTCCCACACCAACGCAAGGATCGTTCTCGACGAAGGATCCGCGTTTCCCCAATTTCTGGCCTTGATCGCGATTGTTCGTTTGGACGGCGCGAGGAAGGGTTTACAAAACGTAATGGGCTTGAAAAATGAAAGGTGACGTTCGAGCGCAGGTCCCGAAAGGCAAAGGGATTTCGGCCATGCGTACGGCCTGCCGGTTGGGTTGCTCGGTCAGGCGCCTTCTTCTTCAGCGCCAGCCGAGCTCCGGAGCAACATACTTCAGGATGCTCTCGATGACGTGCGCGTTGTAATCCACTCCGAGCGTGTTCGGCACCGTCAGCAGTAGCGTGTCGGCCGCGGCGACCGCCTCGTCGGCGGCGAGCTCCTTGACGAGGTCTTCTGGCTCGGCCGCATACGACCGGCCGAAGATGGCGCGAGTGTTGGCGTCGATATAGCCGATCTGATCGCGATCGCGCGCCTCGCGTCCAAAGTATGCACGGTCGCGGTCGTCAACGAGCGCGAAAATGCTGCGGCTCACAGAGACGCGCGGCTCGCGCCGGTGTCCCGCTTCCTTCCAGGCCTCGCGGTACGCCTCGATCTGCCGCCGCTGCTGGATGTGCAACGGCTCGCCGCTCTCGTCGTCCTTGAGCGTCGAACTCTGAAGGTTCATGCCTAGCTTCGCCGCCCACCGCGACGTGGCATTCGAACTGGAGCCCCACCAGATGCGTTCCCGCAAGCCTTCCGAGTGCGGCTCGACCCGCAACAGACCGGGCGGATTGGGGAACATCGGCCGCGGATTCGGCTTGGCGAACCCTTCTCCTCTGAGGACGTCGAGGAATGACTTCGCATGGCGGCGCGCCAAGTCCGCATCGCTCTCACCGTCGCCCGGTGTGTAGCCGAAGTGACGCCACCCGTCGATCACCTGCTCCGGCGATCCTCGGCTAATCCCGAGTTGCAGGCGGCCGCCCGCAATGACGTCCGCTGCGCCCGCGTCCTCTGCCATGTACAGCGGATTCTCGTAGCGCATATCGATGACCGCGGTGCCAATCTCGATCTTGCGCGTTCGCGCGCCGATGGCCGCAAGCAATGGAAATGGCGAGCTGAGTTGTCGCGCGAAATGATGCACTCGAAAGTACGCGCCGTCGGCGCCCAACTCTTCCGCGGCGATCGCGAGCTCGATGGACTGGAGCAGCGAATCCGCCGCGGATCGTACCCGCGAGCCGTACGAGTCACTCCAGTGTCCGAATGACAGAAACCCAATCTTTTTCAACGGCCTCTCTCCACCGCAGCCGGCGCGAGTCTTACGCAACCTCGCCTAACCCAGGGCCCGGAACACGCCCGACGTAATGGCCCGCGTCTTCCTCGACATGCACGACGAGAGACACGCCGCTTTCGTCTTTGCGCGTCAGGCACCTGTTACACCCGTCCGCGGTATCGAGCATCCTCTCCAGTTGGCGCAGATTGCGCCGGGAAAGGCTCACATAGACGCGGTCGTCAATGATAGCGACAAACATCTCTTCCCTCCCTCTCCGTGTGTAGCGGGCGTCCCGGCGCCAGGGAGGACGCCGGTGCAAACCGCAACTCTGGTTGTCCAGTTCGTCATCGGAACGACGCCACGACGATCGTCAAAACACCGAGGATCGTTGCCGCGGCGGCCGACTCGCGCCTCATGGTGTGAGTGGCCACAGCTCCGCCCATCAGCGTGGCCAGGCACACGGCGGCCACGCGCGTCAGCGTCGGCGCGAGACCGATCGCCATTGGCGCCACGAGGCCGATGGCGCCGAGCACTTCCGCAAGACCCAACAGCTTGATCTGCCCTTCAGGTATCGACTGCACCCAGCCCATGTGAGGGTTGGCCGAGAGCTGCGCCTTCGTCCGAACCAGCTTCATCATTCCTGTCGCTGCGAAGGCGAGCGCGAGCACGATCTGTATCGCCCACATAATCATTTCTGTCCTCCTGCCAGAGTCGAGGCAACCTCGATTCCACTCAAGCCCGCTTCGCAA
>JBPYFA010000462.1:0-13856 GCA_051986585.1 Vicinamibacterales bacterium
AGTCACGAAAGAGAATCTCGGCACCTGGGCGCGGCAACTCAAGACCTGGGGCTTCACCGACGTTCCTGACGCGTATCTGAAACTGCCATGACGCCGGCGGCGGTCCGCTTCGAGCACGTCTCGAAGCGGTTTCCAGGCGCACGCGCGCTGACCGATGTCACGTTCGACATCGCCGCAGGATCGTGCCACGCGCTCTGCGGCGAGAACGGCGCCGGCAAAAGCACGCTTGGGAAGATCCTCGCCGGCATTCATGCGCCGGACGAGGGCCGGCTGCTCCTCTTCGGGCAGCCGGTGACCTTCGCCGGGCCGCAACAGGCGCTGGCGGCCGGCGTCGGGATGGTGCATCAGGAGCTGGCATTCTGCGAGAATCTGTCGGTCGCCGAGAATCTCTGCCTCGGGGCGCTGCCGGCGTCCCGCGGATTTCTCGACCGGCGCGCGATGCAGCGGCAGGCGGAAGCCATGCTGGCGGCGATCGACGCGCCGATCGACGTGCGCAGACGGGTCGGTCAATTGACGACCGGACAGCAGCAGATGCTGCAGATCGCCTCCGCCGTCGGCACCGGCGCGAAAGTCATCGTCTTCGATGAGCCGACGAGCAGCCTGTCCCAGCACGAAGCGGAGAAGCTCTACGAGCTGATCGGACAGCTGCGTCAACGCGGCGTCACCTCGATCTACGTCAGCCATCGGATGGAGGAAATCTTCCGTCTCTGCGACACGGTGACGGTTCTGCGTGACGGCACTCATGTGGCGACTACGCCGGCAGCCGACCTGACCCAACCGGCGCTGGTGCAGATGATGATCGGACGCCGGCTCGAGGACTACTTTCCATCGCACATTCACGGAAAGAGCGGCGACGAGCTGCTGCGCGTCGAAGGGCTCTCGAGCCCCGGCAAGTTCAGCGACGTGAGTTTCGCGCTGCGCGCCGGCGAGGTCCTCGGCTTTGCCGGTCTGGTGGGAGCCGGGCGATCGGAAGTCGCCCAGGCGCTGTTCGGTCTCGACCCGTCAGCCACTGGACGCGTGTTCGTGCGCGGCAAACCGCTGGCGCTGGACGACCCGAAGCATGCCATGCGATCGGGACTGGGGCTGGTTCCGGAGGATCGCAAACGCCAGGGTCTGGTGCTGTCGATGACGGCGCTTGCGAACACGACCTTGCCGATTCTCGCCGCCCTGTCGCGATGGCTCTTCATTCGACGCCGATCGGAGCGGTCGCTCGTCGCCAGCTACTTCGAGCGCCTGCGCGTGCGCGCCGCCAGCGTGGACGTCGTCACCGCCGGTCTCTCGGGCGGCAATCAGCAGAAGCTGGTGCTCGCGAAGTGGCTGGCCGCCAAGTGCCAGATCCTGATGCTCGACGAGCCGACGCGAGGCGTCGACGTCGGAGCCAAGGCGGAAATCCATGCGCTCATCGACGAGCTCGCATCGAAGGGGGCTGGTGTGCTCCTGATTTCGAGCGAGCTGCCGGAGATCCTGAACCTCTGCACGCGCATCATCGTGTTGCGAGAAGGGCGGATCGCTGGAGAAGTCCCGCGGGCGGCAGCCACTCAGGATTCATTGATGCGATTGATGGCTGGGGTTGCTGCATAAAGACGAAAGAAAAGCAGGAAAAAGCAGGAAAAACAGAAAAACACAGGAGAAAGGAGAAGGGAGAAGGGAGAAGGGAGAAGGGAGAAGACAACTTTTTGTTGTCCTTTCTCTTTTCTCCTGTTCTCCTGTTCTCTCCTGGTGGGATCGCAGCGTGACGGAAGGCTGAATTATTTGGTGTCGCCTAACGTTCGTAGTACCTCGAACGCGGTATTCGCCGCCGGCACGCCGCAATAGATCGCTTGCTGGAGAACGATCTCTTTCAGGTCGTTCTCCGAGAACCCGTCTTCGCGCAACGCCGCGCGCGCGTGCATCCGGAACTCCTCAAATCGCCCGAGTGCGATCAGCGTGCCGAGCACGAGGATGCGTCGCGTCCGGACGTCGAGGCCGGGACGGGTCCAGATCTCGCCCCAGGCATAGCGCGTAATCAGATCCTGGAATTCCGCCGTCAGCGAGGTGATGGCCGCGGTCGCGCGGTCGACGTGCGCGTCGCCAAGCACCTGGCGGCGGATCGTCATACCGGCGTCGTGACGCGCTTTTTCATCCATCAATTCACCAATTCACCAATTAACAATTCACCAACCACCGATTTCATTTGATGAATTCGATCAACAAATCGTCGAACGCCTCTGCCTGCTCGACATTGGCAATGTGTGCGGCTTCGAGAAGCGACACGCGCGAGTTCGGAATCCGTGCCCGCATGTCCTCGGCGTCCGACGGCGGCGTGACGGGATCGTGATGGCCGGCGATGATGAGCGCGGGCACCCGGATCTTTCCAATTGCCGCCCTCAGATCAGCGTCGCGAAGGGCTTCGCAGCAGGCAGCGTAGCCGGTCGCAGAGGTATTGCGAAGCATCTCGTGGTACACCGCGACGACTTCAGGGTGCTGCGCTCGATACCCCGCCGTGAACCATCGACCCATGGCGGCGTCGGCAATCGATCGAACGCCTGCTCCCAGCACTTGAACGATCCGCTCTTCCCACATCATCGAATTGCCAATCCGCGCCGCCGTGCTCGCAAGGACGATCGATCGGACACGTTCAGGCGCGTAAACGCCAAGCCACATCGCCGTCAGACCTCCTAGCGACAGGCCACAGACGTGGGCGCGATCGACCTGCGCCGCATCGAGGATCGCGACGGCATCGAGGCCGAGCATTTCAATCGAATACGGGCCTGCCGGCGCATCCGACTCGCCGTGGCCTCGTGTGTCGTACCTCACGATCCGGAATGCCGATGACACCGCCTCCGCCTGTGGCCGCCACAACTCATGCGTCGTCCCAAGCGAGTTGGAGAACAGCAGCGCGGGGCGGTCGGAGCGGCCGCTGATCTCGTATCGAAGCCGGCACCCGGAGCGTTCAACGTATGGCATGGACTACTCGGTCGGTTGTGAGCTATTGGCGATCTTAGCTGCGGCCGCGCTGGTTCAGTACGCTCGCGACGAACGTTTCTGCCGATCCCAGATAGGCGTCGGCCGACAGTGCTTCGTCGATGTCGGATCGACTGAGAACGGCGGTCACCGATGCATCAGCAGACAGAACCTCAGCGAAGGATCGACGCTCTTCGGTTGCCTTTGCCGCCGCGCGCTCGACGATCGCGTGAGCCTCTGCTTTTCCTACTCGCCGCGCCAGCCGCATCGCGACCGCCTCGGCGAGTACGAGCCCACCGGTCATCGCCACGTTCTCACGCATTCGCGACGGCGCGATCGAAAGCGCCTCGAGCGCGGCGGCGAGCGCCGCGGACGCTTCCGCGGTGGTAGTCACAAGGTCAGGAACCGTGTCCCACTCAGCCTGCCAGCCGCCCAGGCCCCGCTCGTGCTCCTGGAGCATGCACGCGAGCATGGTGCTGACGAGCCCCGGCACGCGCATCGCGGCGGCGACAACAATCGCGGCGCGCACGGGATTGCGCTTGTGCGGCATCGTCGAGGACCTGCCTGCCTCCGCAGCTGGCTCGTGCGCCTCGCCGATTTCCGTCTGCGCGAGCAGCGCGAGATCGCGGCCGATCTTGCCCATCGTGCCGGTTGCGACGCCGAGCGCACAGGCGAGCGACGCCAGGCGGTCGCGATGCGTATGCCATGGGATCGCCGGTACTGCGAGCCCGAGTATCTTTCCAAACCGGGTGGCGATATCGGGACCTTGATCGCCGAGCGCCGCGAGCGTCCCTGAGGCTCCGCCGAACTGGAGGCACGACGCGGCATCGAGTGATTGCTGGACCAGAGTGGACGTGCGGTCGAGCGCGTCGCACCATCCAGCCGCTTTGAGGCCGAACGTGATCGGTGTGGCCTGCTGCAGCCAGGTACGGCCTGGCATCGTGGTCGCGACATGCTGTGCCGCATGGCGCGCCGACGCATCGGCGGCGCGCCGCAGATCGTGAACAATCGCCGGCACCGATCCCCGTAGCTGCAGGACGAGTCCGGTATCGATGATGTCCTGGCTGGTCGCGCCCCAATGAACATAGCGCGCCATCTCGGGATGGCTGCCGGCAACGCGCGCGGTGAGCTCACGCACGAGCGGGATCGCGAGATTCCCGGCTCGTACCGATTCGGCTTCGAGGCTGGCCGCATCGAACAGGTCAACGTTGCACGCTGTCTTGACGGCGCCGGCTGCGTCGCGCGGAATGACGCCTGCCGATGCTTCCGCCTCGGCGAGCGCCGCCTCGACGTCGAGCATCGCCTGCAGTCGCCCGCGTAGCGAGAAATGCGCGCTGACGTCAGACATCGAAGAACACGGTTTCGCCGCTCCCTTGCAGGATGACGTCGAAGCGATAGCGATCCTCGGCCGTGCGTCTGGCGATCAGTGTGGGCCGGCGTTCGGCGGGAACCAACGCAAGAATGGGGTCGTCGCTGTTCGACGGCTCATCGTCGAAATACATCCGTGTGACGAGTCGGGTAAGTACTCCCCGCGCGAGCACACCGATCGCAAGATGCGGGGCCTGCAGAGTGCCGCCCGGACCCGGCACTCGCCCGGGAACGATGGTCCTGAACGCGAACCGTCCGTTCGCGTCCGTTGCCACGCGGCCGAAACCGTCGAAAGCGGGATCGATCGGACGGTCCTGTGAATCGTCGGGATGGCGGTACTTGCCGGCGGCATTCGCCTGCCAGATCTCGATCAGTGCATCCTGCAACGGGTCTCCAGCGCCGTCGCGAATCGTGCCTTCGATAGCGATATGGCGTCCCGTCGCCGCAGACTGGCAGACGATCTCGCCGTCGCGTATCACCAGACCGAAATCGAAGAACGGTCCGAGCGTTTGGAAGGGAGTCAGGCCGCCCACTCAAGTCTCCATCGGCGTGGCGTTCGAGCCGCGCAGCACGATGTCGAACGTGTAGCCAAGCGCCCATTCCGGTTCGGTGACGTTCCAGTCGAAACTGGCAACGAGCCGCTGCCGGGCGCGCTCGTCGGGAATCGAATTGAGGATGGGATCAAACGGCATCAACGGATCGCCTGGAAAATACATCTGCGTGATGAGTCGGCTGAGAAAGCTGGTGCCGAAGAGCGAGAAATGAATGTGGGCGGGACGCCAGGCGTTTGGGTGATTCAGCCACGGGTAGGCGCCCGGCTTGACGGTTACGAACCGATAGCGGCCGTCAGCATCGGTCAGCGTCCGGCCGGCGCCGGAGAAATTTGGATCAAGCGGTGCCGGGTGATCGTCGACGCGATGCGCATACCGGCCCGCGGCATTCGCCTGCCAGACTTCCACGAGTGTGTTGGGAATCGGTCGCCCATCCTCATCCAGCACTCGCCCCTGGACGATGATCCGTTCTCCTAGCGGTTCGCTATCGTGCTGACGCGTCAGGTCGCTGTCGCTGGTATCGATCCGTCCGTAGGGATAGACGGGACCGGTCAATTCCGACAATGTGTGCGGAATCAAGATCAGCGGCTCTTTCGGGTGTCGCAGGGTTGTGCTTCGATATCCGGGCGAGTCGTTCGGCGGATTCGTGCCCGAAGGCGGACGACGGAATATCACGCGGGCTCCTTGGCTTGATGCGCGTTTTCAGTATCGAGGCGGAGTTGCCGCAGCACTCGCAGTTCTTCGTCGGTGGGTGCCGCAGTCTCGGCAACTGTACCGGCGAACCGAATCGGCCATCCTGTGGCCGCGACCACTTGTTCGGGGGCGATCCCGGGGTGGAGGCTGGTTACGGTCAGCTCTCGCGTCTGCGGATCGGGTTCCATCACACACAAATCGGTAATCACCCTGGCCGGACCGATCGGCGTCATGCCGAGACGCGCACGCCGATTGCGCCCGTCGCCATGTCCAATCGTGGTGAGAAAGTCGAGGCGGTCGACGAACGCTCGCTTCGACTGCGGCATCACGATGAAGATGCGCTGACACCGCGCCGCCATTTCCGGTGCACCGCCGGCGCCGGGCAGCCGCACCTTCGGTGCGTGATAGTCGCCGACCACGGTCGTATTAATGTTGGCGAACCGATCGATCTGCGCCGCGCCGAGGAACCCAACGGTGATGCGTCCGCTCGGCAGCCAGTAGCGAAAGAACTCGGGCACCGACACGGTCGTCAGCGCGGTGGCGCAAAGCTCGCCGTCACCAATTGAGAGCGGGAGCACCGACGGTCGCGCGCCAATCGTGCCGGATTCGTAAATCAGCGTGATGTCCGGTGCATGTGTCAAACGGGCCAGGTTGCACGCAGCGGAAGGCAAGCCGATTCCCACGAAGCACACATCGTCGTTCCCCACGCACCGCGCGGCGGCCACGGTCAGCAACTCATCCGGCGTGTAGCTCACGTCAGGCGACCCTCGAGATGCGCCTCGCGAATGCCTCCGGTCCCGCTTGCATCACGTGCTCATCGATCCAGGCACGGAAACTCGTGCGATCGCGCGCGATGGCGTCCCATCCGAGGTAGAACGCGTTATTGCGCGCGTAGTAGCCGTAGGCGTACGACGGAAACGCGCCGCCAGGCACCGTGGCGATGGCGCCGACGGACCATCGGGGAAGAATGCACGCATTGGGCGGCGTGTCGCCGAATGACTCGACGATTTCTTCGACGGTGACGATCGAGCGCGATGCCCCGAGCACGGCCTCCTTCTGGACGCCGACGATCCCTTCGATCAGCACGTTACCGTTTCGATCGGCACGCTGCGCGTGAATCACGGCCACATCGGCGCGCATCGCTGGAACGGCGGTGAGCGTTTCACCGGTGAACGGGCACGTGACGCTCCGGTAGTTCGCATTCACTCGGGCGAGATCGCCCGGCGATCCGCGGAACATCGCAAATGGCAGCCGTGCCGCACCGGCGTCGTATGCGTTCGCGAGCGCCGAGTGGCTGTATTCCTCGATGGCGAGCGGCCGCGGCCAACCATGCTCGATCGCGTCCCGTAGCCGGTGGAGTGAACCGACGCCAGGATTTCCACCCCACGAGAACACAAGCTTTTGAGCGCAACCAGCGCCAATGAGCTGGTCGTAGATCAGATCCGGCGTCATCCTCACGAGCGTCAGATCTTTACGCCCCTGTCGGATGACCTCATGCGCGGCGGCAAATGGAATGAGGTGTGTGAATCCCTCCATGGCCACCGTGTCGCCGTCGTGAATGGCATCCGCGATCGCGTCGCGCAGAGCGCAAAACACAGACATCTCTAGAGGAGGAGCATACTACGGGCACAAAGCGAAGGGAGGCTACGAAGGGAACGGAGTTCAGAACGGAGGAACGAAGAAACGAAGGCGAACGAAGGGATGGCTTCAGCCTGGCCGGGCTCCAGTCCCAGAAGACACAGTCGGCCCGACCGGACTGAAGCCATCGCTCCGTTCGTCTCCGTTCCCTTCGTTTCTTCGTTGTGAACTCCGTTCCCTCCGTAACCTCCTGCGCACGGCGCCCGCGAACCTCGAAGCGGAGATACAATTCAGACGTGAAGATCTTATCTCGCGACGTGTCGGCACCCCTCTCAACCAACCAGCACCTGCTTCGCTGGGTCAGGAAGATGGCTGACCTGGCGCGACCGCAGAACATCCACTGGGTCGACGGATCGCAAGAGGAATACGACCTGATCTGCGACGAGATGGTGAAGAACGGCACCCTGACCCGGTTGAACCAGGATCTCTGGCCCGGGTGCTTCTACGCGCGTTCCGATCCAAACGACGTGGCCCGGGTCGAATCCCGAACGTTCGTCTGCTCGCTGTCGAAAGACGATGCCGGTCCGACCAACAACTGGGTGAATCCGTTCGAGATGCGTGCGCGACTGCGCCAACTGTTTGCCGGCGCGATGGCCGGCCGGACGATGTATGTCCTGGCGTTCAGCATGGGCGCGATTGATTCGCCGATGTCGCGCATTGCCGTCCAGCTCACCGATTCTCCTTACGTCGTCGCCAGCATGCGCACGATGGCGCGCATCGGGCTGCCGGCGCTGCGCATCATCGACCGAAACGTGCAGCGCGTCGTGCCTTGCATGCATAGCGTCGGTGCGCCGCTCGCACCAGGTCAAGCCGACGTCCCGTGGCCCTGCAATCCTGAAAAGTACATCGTGCACTTTCCGGAGAACCGCGAGATCTGGTCGTTCGGCTCAGGCTACGGCGGTAACGCGCTGCTCGGGAAGAAATGCTTCGGGCTCAGGATTGCGTCAAACATCGCGCGCGATGAAGGGTGGATGGCCGAGCACATGTTGATTCTCGGCGTCGAAGATCCGCACGGGGAAAAGACGTATGTGTCGGCGGCATTTCCGAGCGCGTGCGGCAAGACCAATCTCGCGATGCTGATCCCGCCAGCCGCGATGAGCGACTGGAAAGTGACGATGGTCGGCGACGATATCGCCTGGATCAAGCCGGACGCACACGGGCTTCTGCACGCAATCAATCCCGAATCGGGCGTGTTCGGCGTGGCGCCGGGGACCTCGAACAAGACCAATCCCAACGCGATGGCGATGATCGCGCGCAACACCATTTTCACCAACGTCGCGCTCACACCCGACGGCGGTGTGTGGTGGGAAGGGATGACCGATCAGCCGCCGGCGGAATGCCTGGATTGGCGCGGCGAGCGATGGACGCCGGAAATCGGACGCGCGACCGGAAAGCCCGCTGCACATCCAAATGCCCGGTTTACCGCGCCGGCGAGGCAGTGCCCGATCATCGACTCCGACTGGGAGTCCCCGGAGGGCGTTCCAATCAGCGCGATCATTTTTGGCGGTCGTCGGGCCCACACGTTACCGCTGGTGTATCAGTCGTTCAACTGGACCTCAGGCGTCTACATTGGTGCCACGATGGGGTCCGAGACGACGGCGGCGGCGACCGGCAGCGTCGGAACGCTGCGCCGCGATCCGATGGCGATGCTGCCGTTCTGTGGCTATCACATGGGCGACTACTTCCGGCACTGGATCAAGATGCAGCGGTCGCTCAGCGAAACGCCGAAGATTTTCCAGGTGAACTGGTTTCGCAAGGACGCGAACGGGCGATTCCTCTGGCCCGGTTACCGCGAGAACATGCGCATCCTGAAATGGATCGTCGATCGCGTCCGCGGCCGCGTGCTCGCCAAGGAAACGCCGATTGGTTGGATGCCTCGCTACGAGGACTTCGACTGGCGCGGCCTCGACTTGCCCAAGGAGCGATTCGAGGAGCTCCAGGCTGTCGACGCGAAGCTGTGGCGGCGCGAAGTGATTCAGCACGAGGAGCTGTTCATCGAACTTCACGACAACCTGCCGCCGGAGATGATTTACGAGCGCGAGCTGCTGATCTGCCGCTTGTAACGATGAGCTGCACACCAACCGGAAAGTCGTAGCGAACCAGCGACGCGAGCGCGCGAGCGACCCTTCGACACGCTCAGGGGTCGTTGGAAACCGAGAAATGTAACGGTTCGACGACCCCGTCGTATTCCCTCGTGATCTGTTGCAATCGATTACAGCGCGCCGGGGACGACTGCCCCAGCGTCCAGACGGGGAGACCTCAATGTTTCGACAATTCATGAGCGGCGCTGTGATTTTCGGTGCCTTTACCTTGGCCGTGGCAGGCCAGGCGCCCACAGGCCAGCCGCCCTCAGCGCCGCCTGCGCAAGGTGCCCCGCCGGCCGGCCGGGGCGGCGGACGCGGCGCGCTCGCGTCGCCGCAGGTGAATCCCGACAAAACCTTCACGCTTCGCTTCCGGGCGCCGAACGCGAAAGAAGTCAGCGTCGTCGGCGAAATCGACGGTAAGCCGCATCCGATGACCAAGGGTGACGACGGGGTCTGGACCGTCACGATCGGTCCGCTCCCGCACGACGTCTACAACTACCAGTTCAACGTCGATGGCATCATCGCCATGGATCCCGCCAATCCTTCCGTCAAACTCGGATTCGGCGCGTTCCCTCCGGCCAACCTCGTCGAGGTGCCGGGAGACGGCCTGGAGTTCGACGATGCGAAGCCGGTGCCGCACGGGACGATTCGCGTCGAGACCTACAACTCCAAAGCGATAGGCGCTCCGCGGACGTTATGGATTTACACGCCTCCGGGTTACGACCGCGGTAACACTCGCTATCCCGTGTTCTATTTGCTCCATGGCGCGGGCAACATCGACTCCAGCTGGATGCTGACGGGCCGCGCGAACTACATCATGGACAACCTGATCGCCGAGGGAAAGGCCAAGCCGATGATTCTCGTCAATCCGCTTGGCTATGCGCGCCAGGGTGTCGGTCTTGGCCCTGAGCCGGCCGCCGCACCGCCGCAGGCAGGTGGGCCCGGCGGCGGAGCCGGCGGCGGTGTGTTCGGCAAGGATCTGATCGAAGACGTCATTCCGTTCGTGGAAAAGACCTACCGGACGTTGCCGGGAGCCGACAATCGTGCGCTTGGGGGCCTGTCGATGGGCGGCGGTCAAACCGTGGCGATTGGCTTTTCGCATCCCGAGCTGTTCCGCGCACTGGTAATCATGAGTGCCGGGGCGACGAAAGCCGATGAGACGTATCCGAACTTCTTCAAGGATCCGGCCGCGACCAACAAGCAGATCAAGCTCTTGTGGATGGGGGTTGGCAAGGACGACAACCTCGTCGGCGCAAGCGCGAAGGCGCTCGACGAGACGTTGACGGCAAAAGGAATCAAGCACACGTTCGTCGTCGGCGAGGGACGGCACGAGTGGGTTGTGTGGAGGCACCATCTTCACGACGTGGCGCCGCTGCTGTTTCAGTAAAGTGTAAGGGCAGGGGGTGCCGCTCTCGTGATCGGCGGTCGCCGCTGCCCACTACATGTCTATCATTCGTGCGCAGGTCGGCATCGTCGGCGCGGGTCCATCCGGCCTGATGCTCGGGCACCTTCTCCATCTGGCGGGAATCGACTCGGTCATCGTCGAAGATCGTAGCCAGGAGCACGTCGTCGAGCGTGTGCGCGCGGGGGTCCTGGAGCAGGGCACCGTTGATCTGATGCAGGCCGTCGGCGTCGGTGATCGCCTGCGCACCGAGGGCATGCGCCACGAAGGCATTTACCTTCGGTTCGGCGGCAGCCGACATCGGATTGATTTGGCTGGCCTGACCGGCGGCCGGGCGATCACGATCTACGGCCAGAACGAGGTCGTCAAGGACCTGATCGCAGCCCGACGCGAAACCGGGCGGTCGCTATTCTTCGATGCGTCGGATGTGAGCGTCCACGAACTGGAGACGTCGCGGCCCCGAATGCGATTCGTGCATGACGGGACCGCTCACGAGGTGGAATGCGACGTCATCGCGGGATGCGACGGATTTCACGGCGTCTGCCGGCCGAGCATTCCTTCCTCGCGGGTGACGATGTACGAGCGGGAGTATCCGTTTGCGTGGTTGGGGATCCTGGCCGACGCGCCGCCGGCCTGCGACGAGATCATGTACAGCTTGAGCGAGCGCGGATTCGCGCTCTTCAGCATGCGATCAACGACGGTCACGCGCCTCTACCTTCAGTGCGCGCCGGATGAAGATTTGAACGACTGGAGTGACGATCGAATCTGGTCTGAGTTGATGATCAGGCTGCGGACGTCTGATGGGTGGGAACCGAACGTCGGTCCTATTCTGCAAAAGAGCGTCGCCCCGATGCGCAGCTTTGTGCTCGAACCGATGCGATACGGGCGCTTGTTTCTCGCCGGCGACGCGGCGCACATCGTGCCGCCCACCGGTGCCAAGGGGCTCAACCTCGCGATGGCGGACGTCAAGCGGCTCGCCGACGCCCTCGATGATTTCCTCACGCGTCACGACAGCCGTCGACTTGATGAGTATTCCGATCGCGGTTTGACGCGCACGTGGCGAGCGCAGCGTTTTTCATGGTGGATGACGTCGATGCTTCACAAGGAAAGCGACAATCCGTTTGACTACCGACGTCAGCTCGCCGAGCTCGATTACCTGACGAGTTCGACCGCCGCGATGACGAGCCTTGCGGAGAACTACGTCGGGGCCCGGTTCGACTGACACGAAATCCTTAGTAAATAATTACAATGGCTGAAGTTACTGCTGATCCGACGCCACCTTTTGGAGGCACGATGTCATCGCGAATCAAGGTCATTGCCGCGACTGCGGTTGTCTCAGCGAGCGTGCTGACGGTTCATGCGTTCGGCCCGTCACCCGCAGGAACGTTGCAGAACCCGGTCACGAACGCACCGGTCGGGCCTCCAGTGCAGGGCGGCGCAGCCGGCGCTGCGCAAGCGCCAACAGCGAAACCGGCTCCGACACCGCCGCCTGACCCTGACGGCCAAGTGATCAAGTCGGAGAAGCAGACGTTCAAGATCGAAGTCATCGCCCGCGATATCGAGACGCCGTGGGCGATGGCGTTTCTGCCGGATGGCCGTCTGCTCGTCACCGAACGTCCCGGCCGCCTGCGCATCATCGAAAAAGGCAAGCTGCTGCCCGACGCGGTGAAAGGCACGCCGAAGGTCTGGGAGAAGCAGGACGGCGGTCTCTTTGACGTCGAGGTGCATCCGCAGTACGAGAAGAACGGGTGGATCTATCTTTCGTACTCCGAGATTCTTCCCGGCTATGTTGCACCGCCGCCTCCGCCGCCCGGTGCCGAACCACCACCACCGCCGCCGGGTGCGCAAGGGGGCCGCGGGCGCGGTGGTCCTCCCGATCCGCCGACCATGACGGTCGTCGTGCGCGGCAAGATCAGCAAGAACAACGAGTGGACCGACGAGCAGGTGATCTTCCGCGCCAAGCCCGAGTTCTACAGCTCCAGCAACGCGCACTACGGATCGCGGTTCATCTTCGACAAGCAGAATCACCTCTTCTACACGCTCGGCGAGAAGAACAATCCGCCGGCCGCACAGGATCTGTCGACGCCGCTCGGCAAGATTCACCGCGTCAACGACGATGGGTCGGTGCCGAAGGACAATCCGTTCGTGGGCAAGGCAGGCGCCGTGCCGACGATTTGGAGTTACGGGCACCGCAACCCGCAAGGACTGGCGTGGGACCCGGTGACCGGCAAGCTATGGGCATCGGAGCATGGCCCTCAAGGTGGCGATGAAATCAACATCATCGAGCCAGGGCACAACTACGGCTGGGGTGTGATCACGATGGGGAACGATCCTCGGGTTCCCGAAAAGACGCACGAAGGCATGGAGCAACCCATCGTTTACTACACGCCCACAATCGCGCCAAGCGGGATGGTGTTCTACACCGGCACCCGATATCCGAACTGGAAGAATGATCTATTCATCAGTGCACTCGCCGGCCAGCAGTTGCGGCGGCTGGAGGTCAGCGGAAACCAGGTGACGCATCAGGAAGCCGTGTTCAGTCAGTTGGGCAGAGTTCACGACGTCATCATCGGACCGGACGGTTATCTCTACGTCACGCTCCAGCTTCCCGGCCAATTCCTGTCGCAGTCGACTCCGGGCATGATCGCGCGTCTGATGCCGGTGACGCAGTAATCGAGCCGGAGTTTCACTTGGACGTGGAGAACAGGGTGCCACGCGAAGTGGCGACCGACCGTCGCTATCGCGCATTCCAAACCGGGGATGTCGTTCGACTCGAGGACACGGCGTCGAATACAACTGTCGCGGTCTGTCCGTCGTTCGGAAACAACGCGTTCGAGATGCGGGTGAATGGCGTCGACATCCTCTGGCGGCCGTACGACTCGTTGGAAGACTTCAAGGCGCGAGGGCAAGGCCGCGGCGGCATCCCTTTTCTCGCACCGTGGGCGAACCGCCTCGATGAGCAGGCGTTCTATGCCAACGGCCGTCGGTTTCCATTCGACACCGAGCTTGGCAACATCCGCGGGAACCCACCGATTCACGGGCTGCTGATGCGGACCGACGGTTGGAAACTCGTCGCCCTCCGGGCCGATGACGAACAGTGCTCTGTCACGAGCCGGCTCGAATTCTTTCGCGCGCCGCTCTGGATGAAGCAGTTTCCATTCGCTCACGTGATTGAGA
>JBPYFA010000463.1:0-24347 GCA_051986585.1 Vicinamibacterales bacterium
CCAAGGGACCGATGGTCGGCCGCGATGCGGAACGCCTCGCCGAGCTCGGGCGCCGCGCCGGCTGCACCGTGTACATGAGCGTGCCGACGGTCGACGAAGAGGCCTGGCGCGTTCTCGAACCCGGCACGGCGCCACCGCTTCAGCGGCTTCGGGCCGTCAGGCAGCTCTGTGAAGCTGGTGTTAATGCCGGTGTGCTGATGGCGCCCGTCGTTCCCGGCTTCACGACGCAGGCCTCAAAACTCGAGGCGACGATCAAGGCGATCGCTGAACACGGTGCGGCGTTCATGGGCGCCAACCTCATGTACTTGAAGGAAGGCACCAAGGATCACTTCATGGGATTTCTGCAGCGGGAATTCCCCCGTCTCGTGCACTCGTACAGCCGCTTGTATCCTGGCGCGTACGCGAAGCGCGAGTACGCGACAGCCGTCAGGGGGATGATCGACGCCTTGCAGCAGCGTTACGATCTGCGGCGACGGCGATCTCGCAGCGAAGAGAGCGTCCCGTCCGAATCGGAAGTGCCGTACGAAGCAAGGGCCGCTCTCGAACAAGCGGCCCTGCCATGGGACACGTGATAGGCCTGAGGATCAAGCCGTCGCCGCCAGCACCGAGTAGGAGCCGTTCGCGCTGGCGACATCGACTTCGATTTGACCGTCCCGTACGTCGGCGGTGAACGCTTCCCCTTCGGTCCAGCGCTGACTGATCGGCAGTTTGATTTTTGCCTCGATGACCCGCTTCAGGAACCGCGCACCATAGGCGAGACTGTAACCGTCGGTCACGAGCTGCTCCAGCGCCTCGGCCGTCACCTTGAGGGTGCGACCGCTCTTGGCGAGAGAACGCTCGATACGGCCAATCTGCTGCAACGCAATCGCACGGACTTCGTCCTTCGTCAACGGACGGAAAATCACGACTTCGTCGATTCGATTGCGGAACTCCGGTGAGAAGCGCCGTTCGAGCTCGCGCGAGATCTCACCCTGCACCTGCTCGACGGCAACCTGCTTCGAAAAGAAGCCGAGCGGACTGCTCAGTTTTCTGAAGCACTCGGACCCGATGTTCGACGTCATGATCACAATCGCGTCGCTCAGATAAACGCGGCGGCCGCGGCCGTCGGTAATCCACCCTTCGTCGAACGCCTGCAGGAAGACATTCAGCATCGACGGACTGGCCTTCTCGACTTCATCGAGCAGCACGACCGAGTACGGGTTGTCCTTCAACTGGTTCGTCAGCACGCCACCTCGCTCCGACCCGACGATGCCGCGCGGCATGCCAATCAACTTGTCGACTGCAACGGCGCCGTCCTGATACTCGGACATATCCACACGGATCATCTTCTTCTCATCGCCGAACAGAAATTCAGCGACCGACTTGGCCAGCTCGGTCTTGCCGACACCGGTTGGCCCCAGGAACAGCAACACGCCGTCAGGACGGTCGAAACCATCCTTGAGCGGTCCCTTATTGAGAACCAGCCGCTTCGCGACCGCGTCGATCGCCTGACGCTGGCCGACGACTCGCCCGCCGAGGCGTGTTTCCATGTCGCGGAAGCGATCGGACACTTCTCGGAACACCATGTCTTCTGGAATCTGCGCCACCTTTGAGATGACGTTGACGACGTCATTCGAGGTGACTTCCCACCGCCGCGCAATCTCCGCCTTCACCGCCGCCGTGTCGAGCCAGCCGATCACTTTGTCCGGGAGTTGGAGATGGCGCATGTATCGCGGCGACATCTCGAGTGCCGTTTCGATCGCCGCGTCCTGGATACGCACTGAGTAATTGCGCTCGAGTCTCGGGCGCAGGCTGTAGAGGATGGTCCGAGTTTCCTCGATCGACGGTTCGGCGACGTGCACCGTCCGGAATCGCCGCGCGAGCGCCTCGTCCTCCTGCATGAACTCTTTGTATTCGCTCAGTGTGGTGGCACCAATGATCCGGACTTCGCCTCTCGCGAGCACGGATTTGAACACGTTGGCGGCATCCGACGGTGCGCCAAGCGCCGACCCGGCGCCGATCATCGTGTGCACCTCGTCGATGAACAGGATGAGATTCGGACGCTCCTTGATTTCGCGGATGACGTTCTGAATCCGATCCTCGAACATACCGCGGAGCATCGTGCCAGCGACCATCGTGTTCATCTGAAGATTGACGATCTGGCAATCACGGAGCCTGACGGGTACGCGGTCCGGCTCGAACTCGATCCGTCGCGCGAGCCCCTCCGCGATCGCCGTCTTGCCGACGCCCGGTTCACCAAGCAGGAGCACCGAGTTGGCCCGCTCGCGGTGGCACAGCACCTCGAACACCTGATCCATCTCGCGTTCGCGGCCGAACACCGGCGGCACCTTGTCCTGGCGCGCCAGCTGATTGAGGTTGGTCGCAAAGTGCTTCAGGAATGGCGGCAGCTCGAATCGCTTCTTGAGCCGCTCCTCGTGCATCTCGTGATCGCGCATCCGGGTCGCAAGCCGCGTCACCAGCGCTTCGGGCTCAATGCCGTGACGGCGGATGATCGAGACCGGGATGCCCTGTGTCTCTTCGAAGATCGCGGAGAAAAGATCAGTTGCTTCGATGGTGTGGCGTCCGGAGCGGCTGGCATGAAGCAACGCGAGCTTGAATAGCAGCTTGGTTGAGGGCGCGACGCGAAGATCCCGGCCAGGCACGTTTGGCAGCAATCGAAGGTGTTCCTCAATCGCCTGCAGGATCTCGTGCGGGTTCAGCTCCAGATCGCGCATCACCTCGCCGAACATGTCCCACTCGACCTGGGCGAAGGCCAGGCAGACGTGCTCGTTAGTGAGCAGTGCGTGATCGCGCCGCCGCGCTTCATCGAGCGCGCGATCGACCACGCGTTCGGCCGACTCGGCCATCTTGTTCTGCGGAATATCGAAATCCTCCACGGCCGCCTCCCAGGACGAGTCGTCGCTCCGGCTTGAACCGGTTGACTCGCTGCCTGTATGAACAGCAAAAGCAAGGCCACCAGAGAGGACGGCCGAGACGGCCCTAATCGATTGATTAGAGAGAAGAAGTGGTGCTGCAGGAACGAGGCACGACCACCACGCCCCCGAATCGTCGCGGATTCGAGGGCGAGCGTCACCCACCAGTGAAGAAGGTTGCCCTTACTGTCGCTTTATCCGACTCCGCCGAGAAGCGCACGGATACGCGCTTCGGTTGGCGGATGGCTGCTGAAGAGCGACGTCAGGCCGCCGCCCGAAAACGGTTTGACGATGAACATGTGCGCCGTCGCCGGGTTGGCGTCGAGCGGGACGCGCTTGGAGATCGCTTCAATTTTCCGTAGCGCGTCGGCCAACCCGTACGGATTCCCTGCGATGCTCGCACCACCAGCGTCAGCCGCGAATTCACGGGATCGCGAAATCGCCATCTGAATCAACATCGCCGCCAGCGGCGCCAGTATCACCATCGCGAGCAGCGCGATCGGGTTATTGCCTCGATCGCGACCGTCTCCGCGTCCGCCGTAGCCGCCGAAGAGCGCAGCGAAGTGCGCCATTCGGGCGACCATCATGATCGCCGCGGCCATCGTCGCGGCCACCGAGCTGATGAGAATGTCACGATGCTTGACGTGCGCCAGCTCGTGCGCGATCACCCCCTCCAGCTCGTGCTCGCTGAGAACCTGGAGAATGCCCTCGGTGGCGGCCACTGCGGCGTGGGATGGATTGCGTCCGGTTGCAAACGCGTTCGGCGATGCCTCCGGAATGATGTACACCTTTGGCATGGGCAGGCCTGCGCGCTGCGTGAGCCGCTCGACAATCTTGTACAGTCGATGATCGGGACCCACCTGCTGCGCGCGGTACATGCGCAGGACAATCTTGTCCGAGAACCAGTACGATCCGAAGTTCATGATCGCGGCGAAGACGAACGCGATCACGAGCCCGTTGGCACCGCCGAGCCATTCGCCGAGCGCGAGCAGCACCGCGCTCATCAACCCGAGAAGCAATGCTGTCTTGATGCCGTTTGCCATAGCTCTATTTTACCGTTGAACCGGCGGTGTGGCCGCCAAATCCAGATACAGCCTCCAGGAATGCGGCGAGAAAAGCGCCGCGCCAGGTCAGATCGGCCACTCGAACGTGTTCGTGCGCCGCGTGCGCACCATCCCCCTCAGGGCCGAGACCATCTAAGGTTGGAACACCCAGGGCGGCGGTAAAATTCCCGTCCGAACCACCACCAGCCGCCCCCTCCTCAAGATCGCGGCCGAGCGCAGCAGCAACACGTCGGGCCTCTTGGTAGAGACGAACGACCGCGGCCGAACGTTCGAGCGGTGGACGTTCGATGCCGCCACTGATTTCCAGCCGTATGGTCGAGCGCGAGGGCTGCAGCATCCGGATCGCGGCTGCCACCCGTGCCGCCTCCTCCATCGTCGGCACTCGGACGTCGATGCGGGCGGTCGCGCGATCGGCAACCACGTTCGGTCGTGAGCCGCCGGTGACGACGCCGACATTCACCGAGATGCCGCGATCGAGATCCTGAAGCGCCTCGAGCGCCACGATGATGCGCGCGAGCTCATGGATGGCGCTCGCACCCTTGCCGGGATCGAGCCCGGCGTGCGCCGAAACGCCATGCACCGTGATCTCGAATTCGCCAACCCCTTTCCGGCTGGTCTTGACGAAACCGCCCGGCAGCGATGGCTCGAGGACGAGAACCGCGCTCGATGCGCGCGCCGTCTCTTCGATGAGAGACCGCGACGTGCGGCTCCCCACTTCCTCGTCCCCGGTCCAAAGCATCAGGAGATCTGGCACGGCGCCGCGCACCTGTCGCAGCGCGCGGACCGCGAGCATCGCTACGACGATGCCGGCCTTCATATCGAACGTACCTGGCCCGTGAAGCCGGCCATCCTGCTCTCGAAACGGCATGCGATCGAGCGTGCCCACGGGCCACACGGTGTCGAAATGTCCAAGCAGCAAGACGGGATCGTGCCGCGTCACGCGCGCGGGACGGCACAGCGCGCGGATGTGATCGCCACTCGTGGTTTGCGGGAATCGAGTGACGTCCAACCCGAGGTCGGTGAGTTGTTGCGCGATCTCGGCGCCGCATCGATCGACAGCGGCCTTGTCGTCGCTCGGCGACTCGAGGCGGACGAGAGTTTCGAGCGTGGCTCGTGCCCATGCCTGTTGCGACTCACAAAAGCCAAGCAGGTCGTGATGGCGCTCGCTCACGACCCCACTCTATCTGTGTCCTTCAGTACATTTCTATGGCTTAATAGGGTGATGAGCAGCGCGACAGTCCGGGTCCTGCTCGGCGCGATCATGCTCGCCGGGTCAATGGTGTCGGCACAGGGGCCGTCGCCGTTTCCACGCCCGTCGCAGCAACCCTCGCGACCCGCGCCCTCATCGCCGTCTCCGTCGCCGAGCACGCCGGCGCCGTCGACACCTAACGCTGCCGAAGGCGAAAAGGGCGCTCCCGGCGATCTCGGCGTCCCGATCTATCCGGGTGCCCAGTTCATCACGTCGTACGACGCCGGCCGCGGTCAACGCTACTACTTGTACGGAACGGAAGCAGATTTCAACCAGATCGTGGCGTATTACCGCACGACGCTCAAGCAGAAAGGCGAGCTGATCTTCGAGGAACCGCCGGTCCACATGTTCGACATCGGCCGGTACAAAGAAGAGACCATGGCGTTCACGCCGAGCGTGACGGTGAAGGACTACACGTGGGCAGGATCGGCCGGCTACATCAATCCCAAACCCGGAGGAGTGCCGGCCCGATTCAAAACTATCATTCAGATCGTTCCGAATCCTCCCGGGAACCCCAAATAAGGCGCCAGGCAACCGACGGCGGTTACAGAATCGTGTTTTCGCCGCTCGCGTTGTAAGCGCCTCTTTCTCAATCTGCACGAAAATTCCCGTGAATCCCATGCCGGCGGTCCGGCTTTCACCTTGCAGAACTGGAGCGCCCTTTCATGGAATTCAACGCCCTCGCGGCTAAAGAAACGTCTGCGCTGCTGACGAAGGTCCTCGGGACCGCGTCGCAGGCATCCCTGAAACGGGTCGACGCGTTACGCGCCGCCCTCGAGACGGCAACGAAAGCCCTCGAGCAGGGAATCGCGGCTACACCCGACGTCGAGCGCGACGTCGACGAACTCGTCAAGAAAATCTCGAAGGCGGCCGCCGCCGAAGCGGACACGCGCCTGAAGCAGCTCTCGGCCGAGGCACGCAAGATTGCCGACGCCTTGCGCGCTGAACTTGCCGACGTGATCGGCGAGAAGGAGGCGCTCGCCATCTCATTGAAGGACGCACGCGCGCAGCTGGAGACGGTCCGCGGCGAACTGCAAACCGAGCAGAAGCAGGCGCAGGCGGCCCAGAAACAGCTCGCCGACGTGAGCGCGGCGCTGAAGAAAGCCGAGTCGGCCAGGGTAGATGCCGCGGCGGCTCGCGACAAGGAAGCGGCTGCGCGAGCGACGGCTGAAACAGAGCTGCAAACCTTCCGCTCGCAGATCGATTCCGCTCGCAACCAGGCCAAGAAGGCGGCCGCGGATCTCGAAGCGGCGGTCGCAGAGAAACGCAAGGCTGAAGTGGCAGCGACGGCCGCCAATAGCCAGGCGCAGGCGGCCGAAGCCAAACTGAGCGCGGTCACCACGCTGTTCAAGACCAGCGCCGCCCGCGTGCAGGCACTCGAACGCGAACAGGAGCAGCACCTCGCCACGATCCGCGAGCTCGAGGCGCGTCCGCGATCGACCCACGACGTCGAGCCGGAGATGGTATCGGGAAGCAGCGTGATGCTGGATTCGAGCATGCTGGACGGCTTGATTGGTGCGTTCGACGCCCTGTCGACCGCGACAACCATCAGCGATGTGCTGGCGACGCTGAGCGAGCAGCTCGCCGCCGAGTTCCCGCGGGTCGCCATGTTCCGCGTGAAAGGAAACCGGCTCGAGGGGGCGCATCAGATCGGGTTCGATCTGACCAACGACATCGGCAAGGTGGTGATTCCGCTGGCCATGGACTCGCTGTTGACGCGAGCGGTGACCTCGGGAACAACCGAACGTCTGAGCGGCCACGCGCTCGACGCGAGCGGCTTGCCCTTTGGCGGCTCACCGACGTTCGGCCTCGCCATGCCAATCGTCGTCGACACCGAGACGATCGCGCTCGTATATGCGGACGACTTCGCCGAGCCGCGACAGGAGTCTCGCAACTCGGACGATGTCAACGTCAAGTTCGCCGAAGCGCTCCGTCACCACACGGTGGCGCTGCTCATGCGTCTGACCACTGAGTTGAAGACGATGGCGGAACTGCGCGCATACGCGGGATCGCTGCTCACGGAAATCGAGCAGATGTATCACTCCGACGTCGAAGCCGGCAAGGAAGGCGAAGAGCTGAGACGGCGAATGCTCGCCAATCTGGATTACGCCCGCAGCATCTACAACAACCGCGCCCAGTTCGAATCGCCGGCCGCGGCGGCGTTACTCGACGCGCAGGTGCTGGCGATGGTCGATGCCCACCAGGACAGCGCATTCGGGCGCGATCTGGCGGTGGTGGTGGAGTGGTCGGCAGGGTCGAGAGCGGCAGAAGCGAGTTAGAGCCAGGGCTTCCCCGCTCCGTCATTCCTGTTTGAGGTACAGCGCTCCGCCCTTTTCGCGGAATTCGCGCGACTTGCTTTCCATTCCTTTCGTTGCTTCGGCCAGGTCGCGGACCTGCTGCGTCAACTCCATCGAGCAGAACTTTGGACCGCACATCGAGCAGAAGTGCGCGAGCTTGGCGCCTTCGGCAGGCAGCGTGGCATCGTGATAGGCGCGTGCGGTCACCGGATCGAGCGACAGATTGAATTGATCCTCCCAGCGGAACTCGAACCGCGCCTGTGACAACGCATCGTCCCACGCCTGGGCTCGTGGGTGCCCCTTGGCGAGATCGGCCGCGTGCGCGGCGATCTTGTAGGCAATCACTCCAGCCTTGACGTCGTTTCGATCGGGCAGGCCGAGGTGCTCCTTCGGCGTGACGTAGCACAACATCGCCGTGCCGTACCAGCCGATCTGCGCCGCGCCGATTGCCGATGTGATGTGGTCGTATCCCGGCGCGATGTCGGTGGTCAACGGGCCCAGCGTGTAGAACGGCGCTTCGTCACACCATTCCAGCTGCTTCTCCATGTTTTCTTTGATCAGATGCATCGGGACATGCCCGGGGCCCTCATTCATCACCTGCACGCCGTACTCCCACGCGATCCGCGTCAACTCGCCCTGCGTCTTGAGCTCCGCAAACTGCGCCTCGTCGTTGGCATCGGCAATCGAGCCAGGCCGCAGACCGTCGCCGAGTGAGAACGAGACATCGTAGGTCCGCATAATCTCGCAGATCTCGCGGAAGTGCGTGTAGGTGAAGTTTTCCTGGTGATGCGCCAGACACCATTTGGCGAGAATCGACCCACCACGCGAGACGATGCCCGTGACGCGACGCGCGGTCATGGGAATGTAGCGAAGCAGGACGCCGGCGTGGACGGTGAAATAATCGACGCCCTGCTCGGCCTGCTCGATGAGCGTGTCGCGATAGACCTCCCAAGTCAGATCTTCCGGGCGTCCGCCGACCTTCTCGAGCGCCTGATAGATCGGGACGGTCCCAATCGGCATGCGGAGTTTCGCAAGATCCACTCGCGGGTCTGATGAATGTCGCGGCCGGTCGAGAGATCCATCACCGTATCCGCACCCCAAAGTGTCGCCCATCGGAGCTTCTCCACCTCCTCGTCGATTGACGAAGAGACCGCGGAGTTGCCGATGTTGGCGTTGATCTTCACGCCGAAGTGACGGCCGATAATCATCGGCTCGAGCTCGGGATGACGGATGTTGGCAGGAATAATGGCGCGGCCGCGGGCGACTTCCGCTCGAACGAACTCCGGATCGAACCCTTCGCGGATGCCAACAAACCGCATCTCCTCGGTGACGACGCCGGCACGCGCACATTGCAGCTGCGTCACCATCGACGGCTCGCGGCGAGCTCCGATCCAGGGCGCGCGCAGCTTCGGGAGACCTTGTCGAACATCACATCCCTGCGGACCGCTCGTGTCGTAGACGCGAATCGCATCGCCGTTGGTCAACGCGATCTCGCGCATGGGGACGCGAACGCCGCCCTCCTCGACGTACACCTTCGTCGAATTCGGGAATGCCGAGGTGAAGTCCGAAGGTTGGAGCGGCGGAAGCGGCGCGCGTGTAGTCATGAGGGTCCTTCTGAATGACTATAACACCCGCAGTGATGCCCGACCGCAAAGCCTGGCGCGTGCTCGTCAGCGGCGCCGCGGCAGGTCTGCGTAATCCGGCATGTAGGTCCGCAAGGCATGGTCGGGGGTGTTCTTCGAATATCCGGCGACCAGCTGCTCGTTATATCGGGCGGAATAGAAGTCGAACGGATCGCGTGGATCCATATCGATGAGTTTCAAATCGGCATCCGTCATCGTCAGCCTTCCGAAGCGTATGGCGCCGCCGCGAAACCAGATGTAATTGCCCGTCGATCGCGCCGCGGCTCCGCCGCCTTTTCCGAATACCTGCACCAGGGTATTGCCTCGGACAAATGCGTTCGTCAGGCGACCCTTCGTGTCGGGAGCGGGCAGCATGCGCGCGGCCTCGAGGAACAGGTCGTTGTCCCGAAAGGTGATGCCTCGCTCGGGTCGGCCTTTCAGCACGTCTGCGAGGTCGACGCCAAAGAGCGCCATCAGCTTGGTCGAGGGCACGCCGGCGGTCTTGATTCTCATTGGATGCACCGACAACAGCCCATCGGACGTCACCCCGACCGACGCCACGATCGAGAATGGAACGCTGATCCCTTTTTTCAACGTGCCGCGCTGAACCAGGTGCCCATCCTCGAATGCAATGCGCAGGTTCGAGAGCGCCGACCCTTTGTAATCGAACGCACGATTCACCAGCGACGTGAGGCTCTGCGCGTCGATGGCCATCTCGCCATCGTCCACCTCCATCGTGTACGAGTGCTGGTCATCGAACACCGGAGGGCGCGCGGATGTGCTTCGGAGGCTCCCCTTCAACCATTTCACTTCCAGGGCAACGTCGGCTGCGACACGGAGGTGTACGTTGCGCATTTCAATCCCGACAGGCGCCGAACCTGCCTGTTGTTGAGCCAAGAACAGGACGAGCGTAGCCGGTCCCCAAAACCCCATTGCCGACGATCAGGGCAACAGGCATTCCAATTGGTGAATCGGCGAATTGGTGATTAGGGGTTGGTGAATTGGTGGTCGGTGAATTCAGCCCAGCTTCCGGAGGATGAAACATTTCAGGTAAAAGGTTTCGGGTACGGTAATCAGCACGGGATGATCCCGTCCCTGCATGCGTTTTTCGACGACCGAAATCTCGGCGCGCGCGTCGACGGCTGCCGATGCCAGCAGATCGGCGAAGTCTGCTTCGCTCACGTTATACGAACAGCTGCAGGTGATGAGAAACCCACCCGGTGAGAGGAGCTTCAACGCTCGCAGGTTGATTTCCTTGTAGCCGGCGATTGCCTTCCGCACCGACGCCTTGTTCTTGGCGAACGCGGGCGGATCGAGCACGATGGTCTCGAACTGCTCGCCACGCCGCTCGAGTTCCCGCAGCTCGTCGAATACGTTCATTGCCCGCGCCTGCACATTGTGCGCACCGTTTCTTTCGGCGTTTGCGCGGATGCGGCCGACCGCCTCCTCCGAGATATCGACCGCGATCACCTCGTCACAGCGTGGTGCCAGCGCCAGCGCGAACCCGCCGTTGTAGCTGAACGCATCGAGCAGCCGCCCTCGTGCGTAGCGCGCAGCGGCGACGCGATTCTCGCGCTGATCGAGAAAGAGTCCCGTCTTCTGCCCCTTGTAGGGATCGACGACGTAGCTCACGCGCGCCTCATGCACCTCTATCTGCTGGGGGACCGTTCCGTACAGCACTTCAACGCGCCGCTCGAGTCCTTCGAGCAGACGAACTCGCGGATCGTTGCGGGCCAGGATCCCGGACGGCTGGACGAGGTCGACGAGCAGCGCCGTCAATTCGGGAATCAGCCGGTCGACACCTTGCGACAGCGCCTGTAGCACCAGGTAATCGCCGTAGCGATCGACGACGAGCGATGGCAGGAGATCTGCTTCACCGTGGACCAGACGATACGCGGTCGCGTCAATGTCGAGCGTCTTCCGGAATTGAATTGCCTGCAACAATCGGGCGCGCCAGAAGCTGGAATCCACGGCTTCCGCTTCGTGCGCCACCAGGCGGAGCGAGATTTCAGATTGATCGCTGTAGAGCGCGAATCCAAGGGCACGGCCGCGTGTGTTGACAATGCGTACCACGTCGCCGCCGCGCGCCTCAGTTTTTGCGACGTCGGACTTGTAAATCCACGGATGCCCGGAGCGAACGCGTTCCTCGCCACGGTGTGAAACGGTGACCGCACTCATGGCACTCATAGCACTCGTGACACCCTTGGCACCCCTGGCACTCGTGGCACCCCCGGCACTCAATGGCACCCTTGGCACCCGTGCCCTCCGATCGTCCCTGTATAATCGCATCATATGCGCATCGCCATCGGCGCCGATCACGCGGGTTTCGCGATGAAGCAGCACTTGATTGGCACGCTCGAGCGGCTCGGACACACCGTGGACGACCGCGGAACTCACAGCGAAGCGACGGTGGACTATCCGCCGATCTGCGCCGATGTGGCTCGACAGGTCATCGAGGGACGGGTCGAGCGGGGGATCGTGATCGGCGGAAGCGGGCAGGGCGAGCAGATGGCCGCCAATAAGGTTCCCGGAGTACGGGCGGCGCTGTGCAACGATCTGTACACGGCCCGGCTGTCGCGCGAGCACAACGACGCCAATGTGCTCGCCATCGGCGCGCGCATCGTGGCAAAGACGCTGGCCGATGAAATCGTCACGATTTGGCTGGCGACGGCGTTCGCCGGCGGGCGGCATCAGCGGCGCATCGAGAAAATCGCAGACATCGAGCGATCCGAACGCGCCGGGGCGTCGTGAGCACGCACAATTCTCCTTGCCGCGCTGACCTGACGCTGATCTGACAAGGACACCATGACCACCAAACTCGAGACACCGATCCGCTGGCGCTCACTGGCCGACACCGATCCGGAGATTGCTTCGGCGATTCAACACGAACGGCACCGACAAAATACCGGCCTCGAGCTGATTGCGTCAGAGAATTTCGTCAGCCAGGCCGTGCTCGACGCGGCGGGCTCCGTGCTGACGAACAAGTACGCAGAGGGCTATCCGGGCAAGCGGTATTACGGCGGGTGCGAGTTCGTCGATGTCGCCGAGTCGCTGGCGATCGCGCGCGCGAAGGAACTGTTCGGAGCCGAGCATGCGAACGTGCAGCCGCACTCTGGCGCTCAGGCCAACATGTCCGTGTACTTCACGCTGCTCAAACCAGGCGAGACCGTCCTCGGGATGAACCTTGCGCATGGCGGCCACCTGACGCACGGGCACCCGCTGAACTTCTCGGGCAAGCTCTACACGATTGTGCCGTATGGGGTCCGACAAGACGATGAACGCATCGACTACGAGGAGTTCGAGCGGCTCGCGCACGAGCACACACCGAAGATGATCATGGTCGGCGCGAGCGCCTACCCGCGCGTCTTCGACTTCGAGCGAATCGGCCGCATCGCGCGTGACGTCGGGTCGCCGGTCGTCGTCGACATGGCTCACATCGCGGGACTGGTCGCGGCGAAAATCCACCCGAGTCCAGTCCCGCATGCTGATTTCGTGACCACCACGACGCACAAAACGCTGCGCGGACCTCGCGGCGGCATGGTGCTCTGCCGAGCCCAGCATGCCAAGGATCTGGATCGGGCGCTGTTTCCCGGCGTGCAGGGTGGGCCGCTGATGCACATCATTGCGGCCAAAGCCGTGTGCTTCAAGGAAGCGATGGAACCCGCCTTCGTCGAGTATCAACGACAGATCGTCGCCAACGCGCAGCGGCTGGCACGCGGACTGTCGAGCGCTGGATTCCGTCTCGTCAGCGGCGGCACCGACAATCACCTGATGCTGGTCGACGTGTTCTCGAAGGGCCTCACGGGCAAGCTCGCGGAAGCGGCGCTCGGAAAGGCCGGGATCACCGTCAACAAGAACGCGATTCCCTTTGACAAGAACCCGCCCATGGTGGCGAGCGGCATCCGCGTGGGCACCCCCGCAATCACGAGCCGGGGCATGCGCGAACCGGAGATGGATCTGATCGCCGAGTACATCGCGCGTGCCCTCAGGTCGCCGGAAGATGACGGAGTGCTGGGATCGATACGCACGGAGGTCGAGGGTCTGTGCCGGAAGTTCCCGCTGTATCCGGAGCAATAGGCCCTTCATCCGGCGCGCCGCAACTGCGCGCCGCGGTTGCGGAAACGTTCGCGCCGGGCGGACGAATCGCGCTGGCGCTCGCGGGTTTCGAGGCCCGGCGCGGACAGCTCGAGATGGCGGACCGCGCCGCGGACGTGTTCGCGAACGGCGGCGTCCTGCTCGCCGAGGCCGGCACCGGCACCGGGAAGACGCTGGCCTATCTCGTCCCCGCGATTCTGAGCCGCCGTCGGGTCCTGATCTCGACAGGAACGAAGAACCTGCAAGAGCAGATCTTCTATAAAGACCTGCCCGTCCTTCGCGAGTCGCTCGGCATCCCGTTTACAGCCGCCTACATGAAAGGCCGCGGCAACTATCTCTGCCTGCATCGATTCGAGTCGTTCAAGGAAGGGGGCACCGCGCAGTCGCTCGGGTTCACTCGAGATGAGTCGATTCATGTCCGGCTGATCGACGAGTGGAAATCGGAGACGAAGACCGGAGATCGGGCCGAGCTCGAAGATCTTCCGGAAGACCTGCCATTCTGGAAGGACATCGCGGCAACCGGTGAAAACTGCATTGGCACGGAGTGTCCTCGTTACCAGGATTGCTTCGTCACCCAGATGCGGCAGCGCGCCGCCGAGTCCGATCTGGTGGTCGTCAATCATCACCTGCTGTGCGCCGATGCGGCGGTGCGCCAGAGCGAATTCGGCGAAGTGATCCCGACGTGCCACTACGCCGTCGTCGACGAGGCGCATCAGCTGGAGGACGTCGCGACGCAGTACTTCGGCATCGCCGTCAGCAACTATCGCCTCGACGATCTCGCGCGCGACGTCGATCGAGCGCTGGCGGCGAAACTGATCGCCGATGGCAACGCGGCTGACGATCTCAAGGACCGCGCGGATCGGGTCAGGGACCATGCGCGCGCATTCTTTTCGGCCGTGCAATTGATCCGGTTCGATGCGCCAGGTGCGGTCGGCGGCGACAACCGGGTTCGCATCGGCGCTCCGCAACTGAACCGGGTCGCCGACGAGGGACTCTCGCTCGTGCGCGCACTCGAAGCGCTCGAGGCCGAGATCGCGCTCGCGCGCGATGCTCCGCCAGACGTTCTGGCGCTGGGAACGCGCGCCGCAGATCTCCGCAAGGATCTCGACTTCGTGCTTCGCGCCGACGACAGCGGATTCGTCTACTACCTCGAGATCCGCGGCCGCGGCGTGTTCCTGCGCGCCTCGCCGATTGACGTGTCGGCAATCGTTCGCGATCTGTTGATCGATCGAATGACCGGGACCGTGTTGACGTCGGCGACGCTCACCGTCGATGGATCGTTTGATTACGTCCGAGCGCGGTTGGGAATACGCAAAGCGCGAGAGATCCGCCTGCCATCCGAGTTCGACTATTCGCAACAGGCGATCCTGTATCTCCCCAGGCGCATGCCCGATCCGCGTTCGCGGGAGTTTGCCGCCTCCGTCGCCCGGGAGGTGGTCGAGATCGTCAAACGGACACAGGGACGCGCATTCGTCCTGTTCACCAGTTACGCCAACCTGCGTGAGGTGCAGGCCCGCGCGTCCGCGGAGATCGAGTATCCGATACTCGTGCAAGGGACGGCACCGCGTTCCGCCCTCCTCCGCGAGTTCAAGGCGACCCCGAACGCGGTCCTGCTCGCGACATCCAGTTTCTGGCAGGGCGTTGACGTGGTGGGCGAAGCCCTGAGTTGCGTGATCATCGACAAGCTGCCGTTTGCGTCTCCTGGCGACCCGATCACGTCTGCCCGCATCGAAGCGATCAACGCCGCCGGCGGTTCGGCCTTCGGCGAATACCAGATTCCGCTGGCTATCCTCGCGCTGCAGCAAGGCCTCGGACGGCTGATCCGTCACCGGCAGGATCGAGGGGTGCTGGCCGTCCTCGATCCGCGGCTACGGTCAATGGCCTATGGGCGCCGGTTTCTGAACTCGCTCCCGCCGGCTCCCGTTACCTCGGAGCTTGGCGACATAGAACGCTTCTTTGACAACTAACTGAGCCGTAAATACGAGTCGCCAGTTTCCAGTCACCAGTCTCCAGTTTCGCCGGTTGGGAGGCCTGGATCCGCATCAGCGCCGCTTTCCTGCGGTTGCCAACTGCAAACCGGCAACCGGCAACTGGAAACTGGAACCGGGTGATAAACTACACATCGGATTCCATTCGGTTTACGCCGTTTTCGTATCAGTACTGACGGAGGATTTCGACATGGCGGGTACACACATCGTCAGCCGTCCACTTGCCATCTGCGCGATGGTGATCGGACTCGCGGCTTTCGCACTGCCGGCGGTCGCTCAGACCGGAACAGTGAGGGGTAAGGTCACCGACGCCGACAACAAACCGGTGGAGGGAGCAAAGGTCACGATTCAGCAGATCGACAACAACACCAAGTTCGAGGTGAAGACCAAGAAGAACGGCGAATTCCTGCAGATCGGCCTTCAGCCGGGGCAATACAAGATTTCGGCTGAAAAGGAAGGCCTGTCGGCGTCGAAGACGAGCCGAATCAGCCTGGACACGACCGAGGTCAACCTCACACTGACCAAGGGCGGCGGCGCCTCGACCGAGAACATGTCGAAGGAAGACCGCGCGAAGGCCGAGGCCAAAGTCGCTGGGATTAAGGCGGCTTACGCCGAAGCAGCAAACTTGAGCAACGCCGGCAAGTACGACGAGGCGATTGCCAAGTTCAACGAAGTGATCAAGGACGTCCCGAATTGCGCCGAATGCTATGTCGGCATCGGCGCGTCGGCCGGCGCCAAGAAGGACTACGCTGCGGCGGAAGCGGCCTACAAGAAGGCGATCGAGCTCAATCCCAACATGGCCGACGCCTACAACGGCCTCGCCACGATCTACAACGATCAGAAGAAATTCGACGAAGCGAAAGCGATGAGCGCCGAGGCGATGAAGCGAGCCACGGCAGCCGGGGGCGGAGGTGGTGCGGACGCGATGTATAACGCCGGCGTCATTTCCTGGAACGCGAACGAATTCGCGAAGGCGCAGGAGCAGTTCGCGGCGGCGGTCGCGGCCAATCCGAACCACGCCGAAGCGCATTTCATGTTGGGCCAGGTCTACTTGAACCTCGGCAAGCTGCCCGAGGCGGCGAAAGAATTCGAGACCTACACGAAGATCGCGCCAAACGGGCCGAATGCCGAGAAGGCCAAATCGAATTTCGAAATGCTCAAGGCATACGTCAAGTAGCCGCGGCGCCCGACGTGGACGCCACTATCGTCGCCAACCTTCAGTCAGTCCAAGCCCGGGTCGACGCGGCCGCCCGCCGCGTCGACCGGGATCCTCAAACCATCCGCCTGATCGCCGTCTCGAAGACGTTCAGCGCCGACCACGTCCGCGCCGCCTGGTCGGCCGGTCAGCACGAGTTCGGCGAAAACAAGGTCCAGGAAGGCCTGCAGAAAATCGCAGCAACAGCCGACATCTCGATCAGGTGGCATCTCATTGGTCACCTGCAGTCCAACAAGGCAAAGAAGGCGGCAACCGGCTTCCACTGCATCCATTCGGTTGATTCCGTCGACTTGCTTCGGAAACTCGACGCCGCCGCGGCGGAGGCCGGCGCTGCTCCGGAACTGCTGATACAAGTCGACCTGGCCGGCGAGGAAACGAAGTTTGGAGCGGCGGCTGACGAGGCCCGGCGAATCCTGGACGCGGCTCAGCAATTGAGCGCTGCGCGGATGATCGGCCTGATGCTCATCCCGCCATGGAACGAGGATCAGGAACAGACGCGGCCCTGGTTCGTGCGTCTGCGGGACCTTCGCGACCAGTGGCTGTCGGCAGGCGTGCCGGCGGCAATGCTCGGCCAGCTCTCGATGGGCATGAGCCACGATTTCGAAGCCGCGATTGAAGAAGGCGCTACTATGGTTCGCGTCGGCACTGCCATTTTCGGTAAGCGCACGTACACGACGCCGGTTTAGCGTACCCTACGGATCTACATTGGAGACCACCATGTTCGATCGTCAACCAGGCCAGCCTCCGACCCCATCCTCCACTTCCGCCGCGCAGACCGGATCGCTTCCTGCGGAACGCGTCATGCGAATCGCTCCGCTCGATTTGCGCCAGCAGCGGTTCCGCACGGCGCTCCGCGGCTTCGATCGAACCGAGGTTGTCGCATTCCTCACCGAAGCGGCGGACGATTACGAGCACGCGCTTCGGGAGATCGATCGACTGCGGCAGGACCTGCTCCGGATGGAAGCCCTGCTGTCCGAACATCGCGAGCGTGAAGCGAACCTGCGCAACACACTGCTGACCGCGCAGCGGCTGGCTGACGAGGTCAAAGCGGCTGCCGAGAACGAAGGCAAGATGATCGTGCGCGAGGCGCAAGGGCGTGCTGATCTGCTGCTGCAGAAGGCGAGCGCGAGGCTCGAGGAAATCGAGCGCGACATCAACGAATTGCGCCTGCGGCGACGAGACGTCGAGGGGTCGCTCGAGTCGTCGATTCAGTCGCTGTACAGGGCGCTCGAGTTCATCCGCGAGCAGGACAAGCCCGAGGAGCGCGTGCTGCTCCATCGTCCGCGCACGGCCGAGCCCGCGGCGGCGGCGCCGCAATGGTCCGCCGAACAAGCGCCACGCGTCGCCGACGAACGAGGGTAGGAACCGCTAAAATGCTGAATTTTGAATGCTGAGTGTTGAATGCTCGGCACGCTCATTACAAATGCTGAATGTTGAATGCTGAGTGTTGAATGCTCGAACCCTCATCAGTTCCGCATTCACCAATCAGTATCCATTCAGCATTCAGCATTCGCTCAGCATTCAGCAATCAGCATTCATTCAGCATTCACCATTCAACCTTCAACATTTTCAGAGTTTCTTGCGCCTTCCTCTCTCCCACACTCCGTCGGGTCTGAGCTTCGCGGTTCGCGTCAGCCCACGTGCCGGGAGAAGCGCGATCGCTGGAATCCGCGACAACGCCTTGGCAGTGCGGGTCGCGGCAGCTCCGGTTGATGACGCTGCCAACCAGGCGCTGATTGAATTTCTCGCAGACGTATTCGGCCGTCCGCGACGCGACGTCACCATCAATTCGGGCCACGCGTCACGACAGAAACGGGTCACGATTTCAGGGCTGACTCAATCGGAGTTTGAAACGCGGCTGAACGCTATACTCAGCGCGTGATTGCCGCCGATCTCGTCATCCGCCACGCGCGACAGCTGATTACGTGTGCCGGACCGGCCCCGAGGCGCGGCGCCGAACAAGCAGGCGCAACCGCGATTGCCGACGGGGCGCTCGCTTCGTCCTCCGGACAGATCCTCTTTGCCGGCCCGACAGCGGATCTCGAACGGTCAATCACCGCTGCGCCAGAAGCCCGACGCGTCGACGCCACGGGCCTGTCGATTGTGCCCGGGTTCGTCGACCCTCACACGCACGCCGCATTCGCCGGCGACCGGCGCGAAGAACTGCGACAGCGCCTCGCCGGCACCTCCTATGCGGAAATCGCGGCGGCAGGAGGCGGAATCGTTTCCACGGTGGCTGCCACCCGGGCGGCGAGTCAGACCGAACTGGTTGACGGAACACGCGCGCGCCTCGATGAAATGCTCGCATGCGGCACGACCACATGTGAGATCAAGAGCGGATATGGCTTGAGCCTGGAGTCCGAACTGAAGATTCTGCGCTCGATCGCTGAACTGAATCACAACCACGCGATCGACATCGTCTCGACATTTCTCGGAGCACACGAAGTGCCGCTCGATTTCCGTAACCGGCGTGACGCGTACATCGATCTGCTCGTCGACGAGATGATTCCGGCGGTCGCGCGGGAGAAGCTCGCCGCCTGGTGCGACGTATTCTGCGAAACCGGCGTGTTCACGCCGTCGGAGTCCCTGCGCATCCTTGAAGCCGGCCAGGCCGCGGGATTGCCCTCTCGGATTCACGCCGACGAGTTGGGTCCAAGCGGCGGTTCTGTCGTCGCGGCCCGCGTGAGGGCGCGATCGGCGGACCATCTGATATTTGTTCCTCACGATGGCATCGACGCCATGTCGAACGCGGGTGTGACGGCGTGTCTTCTTCCGATCGCCGCCTTTTATCTGAAACTTGGACGGTTCGCTCCCGCTCGTGAGCTGATTGCCGCCGGCGTTCCGGTCGCCCTGGCAACGGACGTCAATCCGGGGGGCGGCTTCTCTCCGTCGATGCCATTCGCCATGGCGCTCGCATGCTTTGCCATGAACATGACATTCGAGGAGGCGCTCGTCGCTGCGACCATCAATGCCGCGTGGTCGCTGGACCGTTCGGACACAATCGGCAGTCTCGAGCCTGGCAAGCAGACGGATGCGGTATTGGTGAACGGCGATGCGGTCAATCTGATCCGTGTCGGCGCGCCTTCGATTGCAGCGGTCATCAAGCGGGGCCGATGTGTCTCGGGCGCGCTTCCCGAGGGCCGGTGACCTATGCGATTGTCCGAGCAACGATTCGTCGACCTGCTTCGGTTCTTCCGCTCGCCGGATCCGACACCCGGCGGGGGGTCGGCGTCTGCACTGAGCGGCGCGGTTGGTGCGGCGCTGCTCGCGATGGTCGCCGGTCTGCCCAAACCGCGCGCACAGACGGCTGAAGATGCCGGACGGCTGATCGAAGCAGCCGCCCATTGCGCATCACTCAGCGACCGTCTCGCGGTCCTGTTGGATCGCGACAGCGACGCCTACGAACTTGTCGTCGGTGCGTTCAGGTTGCCGAAAGGGACGGACGAAGAAAGGACAGTGCGAAGCAGCAGGATCCAGGAGGCACTACGTGAAGCGACCGAAGCGCCGCTCGACGTGATGCGGATGTGCGCCGAAGGGATTCACGTTGCTGCCATCGTCGCTCAGTTTGGCAACGTGAACGCGTCGAGCGACGTTCGCGTCGGCTTGGAGCTGCTGGCGGCGGGGCTGCGCGGCGCCAGGCTCAATGTTCAGATCAATCTCGCCAGCATGAAGGACTCGGAGTACGTCGCAGCGACGACGGCCGCGGCCGAGGAGCTCGCGGCAAGCGCGGAGCAGGCACAGGCGGCGGCCATTCGGCTGCTGGACGGGGGCAGCTAGCGCGCGTCGAAGGCCTTCGCCTCGAGGTCGAACTGGTGATCGTAGCTGTAGCCTGGCAGCAGTTTCAGCGACTCGACGTAGGACACGTCGATGATCAATTGGCCATTCGGGCGTTGGATCGTGATGTAGTCACGATCCAGCGGGACGTTGTGTTCGTCTGCCAGCGCCATGACCCGATCGGTCAGTTCGGCGTCGGTCGCCTTCTGCGAAAACAGCGCGAGCTCCTGCAGCGCATCCTTGAACTGGACGTAATGGAGAGTGACGGGGGCGATCCGGTAAACGGCATTCGCGAGAAGGAGAAAAATCGCGAGCTTGACAAGCTTCCGGACCACTCGGCCTCCGTCGGCGCGTCAATGAATCTGGTGAAACAACCGCTCCCACCGGGTCTTGGTAAAGAAGTGCGTTACCACCGATATCATTCGTCTGATGCTCGCTCCCGCGCCTTCGTCGAGATAGTCCTCCCGCCCTGATTCATACGACCAGTAGATCATCAGGGCGCGTCCCTTGACGTAGTCGCGCGTCAGAAACCCCCAGTATCGGCTGTCCTGCGAGTTGTCCCGATTATCACCCATCACGAAGTAGTGCCCCTCGGGAACGCGGACCGGCCCGTATCGCTCGCGCACGTCGAACGACGTCACTTCCTGAGAATCGGATGCCGGTTCCAGGAAGTGGACGTATGGCTCATCCAAAGGGTGACCATCTATATACACCTTCTTCGCTTTCAGTTCGACCGTTTCGCCAGGCAGGCCGATTACCCGCTTGATGAAATCGCGATCCGGCTCGTCGGGATATTTGAAAACGATCACATCGCCACGGCGGATGTCGCGCACCGGCAACAGCGCGCGCTCGATCGACGTGGCGGTGGGGCTGAACACGAACTTGTTGACCAGCAGGTGATCGCCGATCAGCAAGTTGTTCTCCATCGAGCCAGTCGGAATCTTGAACGCCTGCACGACCCAGGTGCGCACGAAGAGCGCCAGGATCACGGCAATGACGATCGATTCGGCGTATTCGCGGAGCATCGATTTGTGAAACGTCGCGGCCATACCAGCTATGTCTCCGTTCCGACCTTGAGAACGGCGAGAAACGCCTCTTGCGGGATCTCGACCCGCCCGACGCGCTTCATCCGTTTCTTGCCTTCCTTCTGCTTTTCGAGCAGCTTTCGTTTCCGGGTGATGTCGCCGCCGTAGCACTTCGCGAGCACGTTCTTGCGGAGCGCCTTGACCGACTCTCTGGCGATGATCCGGCTGCCGATGGCCGCCTGGATGGCGACCTCGAACATCTGGCGCGGAATCAGCTCGCGCATCTTCGACGCCAGCGCGCGTCCACGCTGATACGCCATGTCCCGATGCACGATCGTCGACAGGGCATCGACCGGCTCCTCATTCACCAGGATGTCGAGCTTCACCAGCGGGGCTTCCTGGAATCCCGTGACATGGTAGTCGAGCGACGCATATCCACGCGACAGGGTCTTCAGGCGGTCGTAGAAATCGAGAACGACCTCGTTGAACGGCAACTCGTAGGTGATGAGCACGCGATCGGCCGCGAGATATTCGATCGACTTCTGCACGCCGCGCTTTTCCTGACACAGCTGCAGAATGCCGCCGACGTGTTCGGACGGCGTCAGGATCATCGCGGTAATGATCGGTTCTTCAATCTTCTCGATGCGCCCGGTGTCGGGCAGCTTGGACGGGCTGTCGATTTCCTGCACCGCGCCATCGGTCGTGGTCACCCGATAGAGCACGCCCGGCGCGGTCGTGACCAGGTCCATGTCGAACTCGCGTTCGAGCCGCTCCTGGACGATCTCCATATGGAGAAGACCAAGGAAGCCACACCGGAATCCGAAGCCCAGGGCCGCAGACGTCTCGGGTTCGAAGAAGAACGATGCGTCGTTCAGCCGCAGCTTCTCGAGTGCATCCCTCAGTTCAGGATATTCGCTGCCTTCGACGGGGTACAGCCCGGCAAAGACCATCGGCTTGCTTTCCTTGAATCCAGGAAACGGTTCGCTCGTCGGCCGGCTCGCGTCGGTAATCGTGTCCCCAATCTTCGCGTCGCTGACGGTTTTGATGCCGGCAAAGATGAATCCGGCCTCGCCGACCCCGAGCTCGTCGGCGGCGACGGGTTTGGGGGAAAACACGCCGACCTGGTCGACCAGATATTCCTGGCCCTGGGCCATCAGCCGGATCTTCATCCCCGCGCGGATCGCGCCGTCAATGACGCGCGTGAGAATGATCACCCCGCGGTAGGGGTCGTACCACGAGTCGAAGATCAGCGCCTTGAGCGGTGCCGCGGGATCGCCCTTCGGCGGCGGCAGTCGCTTGACGATCGCTTCGAGAATTTCATGGACCCCTGTGCCTTCCTTGGCGCTCGCGAGAATCGCCCCGCTGGCATCGAGCCCGACGATCTCCTCGATCTGCCGCTTCGCTTCGTCAGGCTGTGCACCGGGCAAATCAATCTTGTTGATGACCGGTATGATCTCCAACCCGTTGTCGGCGGCCAGGTAAGCATTCGCGAGCGTCTGCGCCTCGACCCCCTGGGACGCATCGACCAGCAGCAGCGCACCCTCACACGCAGCCAGGGAGCGCGTCACCTCATACGAAAAGTCGACGTGGCCCGGCGTGTCGATCAGGTTCAGCACGTACTCATTCCCGTCCTCTGCCCGGTAGGTCAGCCGGACCGCGTGCGCCTTGATCGTGATCCCGCGCTCGCGCTCGAGGTCCATCGAGTCGAGAACCTGCGCTTCCATCTCGCGTGGCTGCAGCGCGCCGGTGAGCTCGAGAAAACGGTCCGCCAGCGTGGACTTGCCGTGGTCGATATGGGCAATGACGGAGAAGTTACGGATGAAACGCTGATCCATTAAGACTGGATTAGGCAAATGCTGAATGATGACTGATGAATGCTGAATGAAGAAATCTCAGCAAATTATAGCATTCAGGGGGGATGCGGGAATTGTTCAATGCTGAAGGCTGGCTGAAAAGGGCAAGGCCGAGCGCACACGCGCTCGGCCAATTCAGCATTCAGAATTCGTCATTCAGCATTTTCGCGTTCATGCTCTAGCAGCCACTGCTTGCGCCATCGGCCCCCGCCGTAGCCGCAGAGCGTTCCGTCGGATCGGATCACTCGGTGACAGGGAACGATGATGGCGATCCGGTTCTGGCCGTTCACGCGGCCGATGGCTCGCACCGCCGCCGGAGAGCCGACCTTGCGTGCCATGTCTGAGTAGCTGCGAGTTTCTCCGTATGGAATTCCACACAGTGCGCGCCAGGCGTTGAGCTGAAACTCGGATCCTCGCTGGTTCAGCGGCATCGTGAATTGGCGACGCGTCCCTCCAAAGTACTCCGACAGCTCCTTGCGTGTCTGTTGGAGGATTGCGTGATCACCGGGAACAATCGCACTGCCAAGGGTCCGCCGCAGTTCACGCAACTCGGTCTCGAGCGCACGGCGATCGACGAACTCGAGCAGCTCGAGACCGCGGTCCCCGGCGATCGCCAGCATCGGTCCGAGCGGCGTTTCGATCCAGCCAGCTGTCAGCAGTGGTGTATCGCGGGAATCGCCAGGTGTCTCGCCAAATACGCGCGCAAACGCGTCGCGAAATCCGCTGTCTGACTCGAAACCCGCGTCGAGACCCGCTTCAAGCGTAGAAACCCCATCGTGCAGCGCCCGCATCGCGGTGCCCAGTCGGCACGCACGCTGGTAGGCCTGGAACGTCATCCCAAAGCTGCGCTTGAACGTACGCCGGACTTGAATCGGATCGAGGCCGCGCTGCCGCAGGTCGTCGTCGCGCAGCCGAATGTCCGGATTCCGGAGCATCTCGTCGACCAGTGGCGCCAGCCAATTCGGCGCGGAGGCGGACGATGACAGCGGGTCGCAGATGCGGCACGGACGATAGCCCCGGTGCAGCGCCTCCTGGATGGTCGAAGCGTACTCGACGTTTTCCGGCTTTGGCTTGCGCGCGCTGCACGTCGGCCGGCAGAAGATGCCGGTCGTCCGCACGCAGGCAAAAAACAGACCTTCGAAAGAACGATCGCGTTCAACGAGCGCGCGATACATCTCGGCGGGGGTGGGCATCAACATCATGGGGTCAGGATACGGGGACCAGCAATTGTCTGCTACCGGAAAATGAACAA
>JBPYFA010000464.1:0-25082 GCA_051986585.1 Vicinamibacterales bacterium
TCGTCGACAAACCAGGTGCGGCGCAATCCACGTTCGCCATCGGCCGTCCGGGGCCGCCGCGAAGCACACCCGACTACTACGCGATTCAGGTGATGAATACGATTCTCGGCGGCATGTTCCAGTCGCGCCTCAATGCGAACATCCGTGAAGAGAAAGGCTACAGCTACGGCGTCAGCTCGAACTTTGCTTACGGCAAGGGACCCGGTGCGTTCCGCGCCGGCGGCGACATCGTGACGGCGAAGAGCGACGTCGCCCTGGTTGAGTTCATGAAAGAGCTGCGCGGCATCATCGGCAGTCGCCCGATTACAGACGAAGAGCTCACTACCGCGAAGGATGCGCTCGTTCAACGGCTGCCTGGAACGTTCGCATCGGTCAGCAGCATCAATTCCGCGATTACCACGCTGTGGACGCAGAATTTGCCCGACGACTATTACCAGCAGTACGCGAAACAGATCGCGGCGATCACCAAAGACGACGTGCTGCGCGTGGCGAAGCAGTACGTGACGGTCGACAATCTGGCGATTGTGATCGTTGGCGATCGTTCCGTCATCGAGGGACCGCTCAAGGCCACCAACATCGCGCCGATTGCGTTCTATGACATCGAGGGAAATCCAGCGGGAACGCAATAAAAGGGAAAGAGGAGGATGGCCGCCAAAGCTGATCGAGAACTGGTGACGGTAGCTGGCAAGGAAGTCTCGATCAGCAACCCTCACAAGGTTCTTTTTCCGCAGGCCGGCTACACCAAGCTCGATCTGGTGCGCTATTACCTGTCGGTTGCGGGCGGCGCCTTGCGCGGTGCTGGCGGCCGGCCGACGGTGCTCGTCCGCTATCCGAACGGCATCGCTGGCGAGTACTTCTATCAGAAGCGCGCGCCACAATCGCGACCCTCCTGGATCGAGGTCGTCTCACTCAGTTTTCCGTCAGGCCGAACGGCTGAGGAAGTCGTGCCGCGCGACGTGGCTTCGCTCGCGTGGATGGCAAACCTCGCGTGTCTCGAACTGCACCCTCACCCCGTTCGCGCTGACGATCTCGACCACCCCGACGAGCTGCGCGTGGATCTCGACCCGGTACCCGGTATCCCATGGTCGCAGGTTCGGGAGGTTGCCAAAGTCGTGCAGGCGGCGCTGGCCGATTTCGATCTCGTCGGCTGGCCCAAGACCTCGGGGTCGCGCGGTATTCACGTCTATGTCCGCATCGAGCGGCGTTGGACATTTAGCGAAGTGCGTCGCGCGGCGTTGGCGTTTGCGCGCGAGGTCGAGCGGCGGGCGCCGACGCGTGCGACGAGCAAGTGGTGGAAAGAAGAGCGCCATGGGGTCTTTCTCGATTACAACCAGAACGCGAAAGATCGCACGATTGCGAGCGCCTACTCGGTGCGGCCGAAACCCGACGCTCGCGTGTCGGCACCGCTGACCTGGGACGAGGTCGGCGAGTGCAATCCCGAAGACTTCACGCTGGCGACAATGCCAGAGCGGTTCGCACGGATCGGCGATCGCCACGCCGACATCGACCAGCATCCCTGTTCGCTCGAACGGCTGCTGGACCTCTCCGCACGCCACGAACGAGACGGACTGGGCGACGCGCCGTGGCCGCCGCAATACAAGAAACAAGCAGGTGAACCGGCGCGCGTGCAGCCATCACGGAAACGGACCTCGAAGCATCCGCTGATCGAGGTCGGTCGTGCGATCAAGAAAGAAGACGCGCTTGCGGGTCTCGAACGATGGCGCGAGCGTCACCCCAAAGCCGCCGCCCACCTCGAGCCTGCGGATGTGCTCGTGGACGCGATGCGGGGGCGGTTTGCGACTTGGACGCGAATTCGCGTCAACCTTCAGCACGTCCCCGACGACCTTCGCCCGGTGCAGGAAGCGCTCGATCCAGACGATGCGCCGAAAAGCTGGGGACCGCACGACGGCGAGTGGCCACGCCGGAAGACGGTCGCGCGCGCATCTGGTACGCGCCGTTCGCGCAAATCAAACGAATCCTGATTCACTTGACCGAGACGGCGCCGATGCTGGAGGATCAGTCGCTATGGCTGAATCAAATGCGAACGTCGTGAGTGCCTCGACCACCGCGGCGAAACTGCCCGACGGGGTGATCGGTCTCGACATGCTGGAATCGTCAGCCCCCGTCGATGGCTGTCGAGTATTTACGCACTATAACGGTCCGACCGACGAGCTGAGCGGCATGTGTGCCGGCATGTGCGTGCTGGATCCTGGTTCCACCCCCCATCCGCCGCATCAGCATCCTGAAGAGGAGTTCATGATCGTGGCGTCGGGCACCGGCGAGATCGTGTGCGACGGCAAGGTCACGCAGGTCGGTCCTGGCGCGATGATGTACTGCGCCGGTAACGTGATGCATGGAATTACGAACACCGGCAAGCTGCCGATGACCTTCTACTGGTCGAAGTGGCTGGGAAAATAATGACCGCTGGAGGCGTGCCGCACGCGCGCCTCTTCTCTTGCGAACGGGCATGCGTCGTCAACATTGATCATTCCTCTTCATCCGCTGCCCCGCCGGCCCGGACGATGTCCTCTTGCTTGATCTTTTCGACGTTGAACTTTGTCGCCGCCCGTTGCATCCGGTCGAGCACATCGTCCACATCGAACTCGGTGGAGGTGGAAAACCTGATCGGGTTGATGCGCGCGACGACGAATGGTCGCAGGTAAGGACTGGTAAACCCGCGCGATTTGAGCTTCTGCACGATTCGTCCGACTTCGTCGTCAATCGCCAGCAGCTTGGCCGCCCGCCGCTCGCGTTCGGCCAGCGCCTTCTTCACAGGCTCGTCCAGAAAGTCTTCGATTCGTCGAAGCACGGATTGATAGGCGCCGCCGCTCAGACGCGGGCGCTTGTCGTACGCTGCGCCAAGCGTGAGAAACGCCGGCTGGTCGAACTCGAAGGCAAACTCGCGCTCGAGCCGGTTGCCTGAACGGTCAGAAAGCGCGCGTTCCATCCGGATCGTCTCCAGCGACTTTTCCTTCAGGTTGTGCGCCTTTTCGGTGTTCAGCGCGAGAATCTTGAACGCCACCTCCGGATCGGGCAGGAGCAACGCGACCACTGTGCGCGCGCCAATCTTGCGGAGCGCCTGCAGGCGGTGGTTGCCGTTCGGCGTCCAGTAGCCATCGTCCTCGCGAATCGCGATGATCGGGTCGAGGAACCGGCCGAGCGTCTCAATCACGTTCATCAGTCTCTTGACGTGGGGCTGTGACGGATCGCGCTGGAATGGGGTTGGTTCGACGCGATCGATCGGGAGAGCAGCGAGCAGCACGGGCGTGCCACCAATCGGTTCGCGGTAGGCGGCCAAAACGACGCCGCCATCGGAACCGACCTGAGCGGTCAATTCTGCGATCCGCCGATCCGAAACCGATCCTGTCTCTTCAGGAGCCAGGCCGACCGATTTCGGCGTCGTCTTCTTTCGGCGGACGGCCTTTTTCTTTTTCGCCATGGTGGGATTAAAGCACACGGACGCACATGGAGGCCGTGGCTTCGGCCGCGGCCCTTGTCCGGCTCTCTATCCTGCTATCCGCACTCCGGCAGTATCATGCTCGCCGCGGCAAGAGGACACTGATTATGGCTGCTCGTTTCACATCCCGATCGACGTTGACCTGGATTTTCCTCGTCGCCATCTGCGGCCTTCTATCACTCGTGGCGGCGGCCCAAAATGCGGGCCGGGGCGCCATTCAAACGCCAGGAGGTGGCCGCGGGCCAGGCGCTGCGCCCGACGCGAGCGATCCAGCCAACGCCAACGCCGATCTGTCACCCAAGCCGCCGGTCCTTCCGGTCGCGCCTGAAGAACAAGCCAAGCGGTTCTGGCTTCCACCTGGCTATCGCCTCACCCCGGTGCTGTCCGAACCAGTTATCGAGGATCCAGCACAGATTGCGTTCGATGGAAACGGCCGCATGTTCGTCGTCGAGTTACGTGGCTACTATCAGACGCCGGAAGGGATCGATCTGATCCCTCCCATCGGTCGCATTTCAATGCATGAGGATCGCGATAACGATGGCACCTACGAACATCACTCGGTATTTGTCGACAAGCTCGTCTTTCCTCGCTTCGTCTTACCATTCGGCCCCAATAGCATTTTGACGATGGAGACCAACGCCGACGAGGTATGGAAATACACCGATACCGACGGCGATGGCCAGGCGGATCGGAAAGAGCTGTTTGCGACCAACTTCGGGCGCGCGGGAAACATGGAATCCCAGCAATCCAGCCTCTTCTGGGGGATGGACAACTGGTTGTACAGCACGGTCAATGCGTTTCGTTTGCGCTGGACGCCCGGTGGGCTGCTGCGCGAACCGACAGGCCCCAACAGCTCACAGTGGGGCATCACGCAAGACGACGACGGAAAGGTGTGGTTCCAGGGCGGCGCCAGCGGGGTCCCGGGATATTTTCAGTTCCCGATTCACTATGGGAACTTCGCGACGCCCGATCAACTCGAGCCGGATCTCAACATCGTCTGGGGTGCCCCGATCCTGATCGGCGATATTCAGGCCGGCATCCCCGGGACGCGGCTGCCTGACGGCTCGCTCATCTATGCAACAGCTGCGGCCGGCAATGAGGTGTATCGCGGCGATCGACTCCCGCACGACCTGATCGGCGACTACCTTCATGGCGAAGTCGTAGCGCGAATCGTTCGGCGGCTCCGGCCCGTGAAGACAGAAGGACTGACCCAGCTTCGCAACGTGTATCCGCGATCGGAGTTCATTCGATCGCTCGATCCGTTGTTCCGTCCGACCGATGTGACGACCGGGCCGGACGGCACGCTCTATGTCGCCGACATGTACCGCGGAATGATCGAAGGGGCCGAGTGGGCCAAGCAAGGCACCTACCTGCGCGAAAAGATCAAGCAGTACCAACTCGACAAGATCACCGGTCACGGGCGGATCTGGCGGCTGACATATGACGGCATCGCACGCGACACCACGCGCCCTCGCATGCTGAGCGAAACATCGGCGCAACTGGTGACGCACTTGTCGCATCCCAATGGCTGGTGGCGCGACACGGCGCAACAGCTCTTGATCTTGAAGCAGGACCGATCGGTGGTGCCGGCGCTGCAAACCATGGTTCGAACGTCGAAGAATCTGCTGGCTCGGTTCCACGCCTTGTGGACGCTCGAGGGACTTGGATCGCTGTCAGCCCAACTCACCCGCGAAGCACTTGCGGATGACGAGCCGCGGATGCGCATTCAGGGGCTCCGCGCCAGCGAGACGCTCTTCAAGAACGGCGACCGATCGTTCGAGGCGGACTACCGTCGGCTGGCAAACGATGCCGATCCTGACGTCGTGATTCAGGCGATGCTGACGATGAACGTTCTGAAGATTGCTGACGCGCCGGCCAGCATCAAAGCGGCGATGGAGAAGAATCCGGCGCGCGGTGTTCACTTTGTTGCGGACAGGATTCTCAACGCGAGCCTTGGCCGTGGCGGTCGTGGAGGCCTCACGCTCAGCACGGAACAGCAGAACAGCCTCGATCGCGGCGGCGCGATCTACTCGGAGGTGTGTTACGCATGCCACGGTTCCGACGGCCGCGGCACGCCGACCCCTGGCGCCGCCGCTGGTGCGACCCTGGCGCCTTCACTTGCCGGTTCGCCGCGCGTCAGCGGTCATGCCGAATATGCGATCAAGGCCGTCATGCACGGCCTGAGCGGGCCGGTCGATGGCAAGAGCTATCCGCAGGTGATGGTCGCGATGGGTTCGAACAAAGATCAATGGATAGCGGACGTAGTGTCGTACGTGCGGAACAGCTTCGGAAACTCGGGAACGTTTGCGACGCCGCAGGATGTCGCACGGATTCGCAGCGCGACCGCCGATCGTAAGACGGCCTGGACGGTTCCCGAACTCGAGGCCTCATTGCCGCGTCTGCTGGTACCGTCGGACGCGTGGAAAGTTACCGCCAGCCACGAGGGCCACCCAACACCGCAGGCCAATGCCGAGGGCGGATACAACTACGCCGGCAACGCCGGTGGGGCGCTGACGTTTCTCGGATGGACGACAGGGGTTCCGCAGCAGGCAGGCATGTGGCTGCAAGTCGAATTGCCATCACCCGTCCTGTTGACGGAGATCCGCTTCGCGTCGTCCAACATCGGAGCTGGGCAGGGCGGCACCCCGGCCGCCACCTTTCCGCGTGCGTATCGGGTTCAGGTTTCCACCGACGGAACCACGTGGGGCCAACCGGTTGCGGAAGGACAAGGTTCTCCGGGCACGACCGTCATTGCATTTGCGCCGGTCAGCGCCAAGTTCGTCCGGATCACGCAGACCGCCGCCGTCGCCGATGCGCCACAGTGGTCGGTGCGGCTCCTGCGATTGTACGAGGCAACCAGGTGACGGGTGAATCCAGGATCACTGATCGTGAATCGCTGAACCGCTGAATCGCCGCACATTGCGCCCGAATTCACTGATTCAGGATTAGCGATCCACGATCTAGAAGGTCGTCCGAATTCCGAACTGAAATCGCCGCGGGCTGCCGGCGGAAAGAATCTGGCCGAAGGTAGGTGAGCCAAAGAAAGAATCCGGCAGATCGTAGTTGATCCGATTGATGACGTTGAACCCCTCGGCCCGCAAGTCCAGCGAACCACGCTGGCCGTATCGAATGTGTTTGACCAGCGCGAGGTTGAGGTTCCCGTAGCCAGGCCCTCGGAGCGTGTTCCGGCCACTGTTGCCAAAGGTGCCGAATGGAGGCAACGAGAATGCGCTCGTGTTGAACCATCGCTGTTCGGTGCCGTGCGAGAGCGACGCGGTGCCATTGACGTTTGGCCGATCGTTGAATCCGAAACCAAGATTCGACCGGCCTGTGTTGCTGTTGTCGATATCGGGTAACAGCATGACCGTGAACGGACGGCCACTTTGCGCCGTGGCGACCACCTCACCGTCAGTGTTTCGGAATATCTTGCTGATGATCCCGAGATTCCCGAGGAACTGATCGGGCTCGAAGGGCAGCGGCTGGGTCAACGCTGCGGTGAACCGGTGGCGAACGTCGAACGACGACGGCCCACGTTCAGCACCTGGATCGAGGCTGTTCTGCGGGAAGTTCGGATCGCCCGCGCTGGTGAAAAATCCCGACGCATCGTCGGTCGACTTGCCGAGTGTGTACGACAGCAGCATCCACGCGCCGCTCGACGGCCGCTCCTGATACCGCACTTGCAAGGCGTTGTAGAGCGAGGAGGCACGCGATTCGATCAGCGTGATATCGGCGAAGGCAGGGTTGGGCCGGAGGTTTGGCACAACCGGGCTGGCTTGGGGCTGGTTCATGTCGCGAGCGGAGATGAGGTCGTGTCCGCGCGATCCGACGTAGGCGACCTCGAGCGATCGAGTTCGTCCAATCAGGTGCTGCAGGTTCACGTTCCATTGTTCCATCCACGGTGTCTTGAGGTCTGCCTGATACGCGGTGGCGGACTGCGGAATGTAAACCGGGAAAGATGCAGGAAACGGATCGGCGAGCGTGAGTGGAACGCCGGCGCCAGGGAAAAACACACTGAGGTTGAAGTACGGAGGATTGAAATACAACCCTTCCGAAGTCGCCAGTGCTCCCTGGTTGTAGTAGATGCCGTAGCCGCCGCGGACGACGTTCATGGCTTCTTTGCCGAGGGCGTAGGCAAAGCCGGCGCGCGGGGCAAAGTTGTTTCGATCGGGCGAATATCCTCCGCGCGGAATGTTGCCGGTGCCGACTTGAACGAGCTGGCCGGACTGAGAATCGTAAAGAGTGGCGCGGTTATCCGCATCGACTGGCGGAGCGATGTAGTCGTAGCGTAGCCCCGCGGAGATCGTCATCGAAGGTCGTGGGCGCCAGTCGTCCTGCGTGAACAGGCTCCAACTGTGCGCCCGCAACTGTTGCGGGTTGTCGAGCCGTGCCCCGCCAGTCAGAACTGGTAACCCGAGCAGGACATCTGCAAGCGCGTTGCCTGTGTAGCCTTGGCTGACGAACGTGAGAAACCCGCGCGACTGCACGTCGCGATACGCCGATTGCCTGACGCCGAACCATTCTGCCCCTGCCTTCAGGAGATGATGCCCGCGCGAGGTCGTGGCGGTGTCCGAGATCTGGAACGAGTCTGAGGTGCTCTCCTGTGGAGTCGTGTATTCGTGGCCGAGCGGCGAATAGCCGGCAATCGAGATCACACTCAGTCCAGCGTCGCGAGGGTTGCTGCCAAACGGCTCGAGCCCGACCGACGCGTTGTCGACCTTTGTGTTCTCCGCGAACACGCCGATCGACACGCGGCTGTACCCGAATCGCACATCATTGACGATGCGCGGCGCCGGCATGTGCGTGTAGGTCGCGGCGAGGTTCTGTCCGCGTCGCGGCACGTTCGTGCCAAATCCTGGAATCAGCGGAAATCCTGGACCGGCGAACGGTTCGATCAAGCGGCGGTCGCTCAGGCTGTAGCGCGTCGTCAATGTGGAACCATTGCCAAACGAGTGATCGACGCGCGCGTCCGCCTGATCGATATCGTCTTGCGAGGTCGGCGAGGACACGTAATTTGCAAATGGCGTGTTTCGGTTCGGAAGCGGATATAGCCCCGCAATCGCGTGGCCGATTGGACTCTGAAAGAACGCCGGTATGACATCGCCCGGGAACGGCTGACCGGTCAGGAAATTGACCGGTCGTGCGAACGCCGACTGTGAGAAATCGCCGTTGCGCTCGGCCAGCGTCGGCACGTTGGTGATCTTGGTGATTCCTTCCCGCAAGTAGGTGTGCTCGTAATCGGCAAAAAAGAACGTGTGGTTCTGAACCAGCGGGCCACCGACCGATCCGCCGAACTGATGGCGGTTGTAGTCCGGCGCATCGACGTCGTGCGGCGCAAAGTGATTCCGCGCCGTGAACGTCTGATTGCGGAAGAACTCGTACGCCGATCCCGAGAAGCGGTTCGCACCCGATTTGGTGATGATGTTGATTTGTCCACCGCCGTTACGGCCGAACGAGGCGTCATAACTGGATGTGAATACCTGGAACTGTCGAATGCCGTCGGCCGGCGGGCGCACGCCAGGCGTGCTCAACTTCGGATCGATGTTATAGACGCCGTCGAGCAGAAACCCGTTGAAGTCCTCGCGCGCGCCGTTAATCGCGAGGGCGAAATCCCCCCGCGCCGAACTGGCAGAGCCTTGCGGCGGCGGTACGGTGCCTGGCGCCAACAGCGCCAGCTCGAGAAAGTTGCGGCCGTCGAGCGGCAGCTCGGTGATCGCTCGCTCATCGATGAAAGTATGGAGCGCAGGCGTATCCGGATCGACCGGAATGAACGGCGCGTTGACGTCGACGGCTTGAATCACGGTGCCGAGCTGAAGCGGAATCCGAAGCCACACCTCTTGATTCATGGTGAGCTCGGTCCGCACGACGTACGGTCCGTAACCGGCCTGTTCCACGTTTACTCGATATACAGCCGGTGGCAGTTCGGGGACGCTGAAACGTCCAGCGTCGTCAGTCTTGACCGTCCGTGACTCCCCCGTATCCTCGCGCGAGACCCGGATCTCGACGTTCGGAAGCCCCTTCAATGCGGGATCGAGCACTTCGCCTCGAATCGCCGCGCGGTGTTCCTGAGCAAGGAGCGCCAGACCGCTCGTATGGAGCACGAGAATCAGACTCAGCAGTCGGAGTGAACGCATATGGAGTGGTTAGACGAGGTTTGCTGCCGCGAGGAGCTGGCAGCGGTGATCATATCGGATCAGCCTCGCCCGCACGACGTGCGCGAATGGTTCGGCTCGCGAGCTCTCGTGGTTCCTCCCGTCGCTCGTCACGAATCCTCGAAATCTGAAGGAGCCGCACATCCTCGACTATTTTGGTCCATACGCGCGCAGCTCGCGGCGCATCCAGGAACCGGTCGGACGTATTCGAAGATAACGAACCTTCACGTCCGGTATTGTGATGCGAACCGGCACTTCCAGCGGATCCTCCAATGCTGCGGCCAGAGCCGGTCCGCCGGTCCAGTCTTCCCACAACGACGACCAGGCGATACCGTCAGTCGATCCTTGAATCGCGATTCGCGGATCGAGCTCTCCGAAATGCCATCTGACCGGGAACCCAATCGTTCGCACGATGCGTGGTGCCCCGAGATCGAGCTCGGTGCTGTCGCGGCCGCTTTCACGAGCTGTTGACGGCCACGGATCGCCGATCGGTGCGACGCGGGCAGTCGGGAGCGCCGGCAGCACGTAGAGTGTGCCGCTGCTCGAAGCGCCGTGCGACTCGATGCCTGGCAGTCCGCGAACAAGTCGCTCCATCGTGCCGCCGGCATCGAACGACTGGTTGACTGAAATCAAGAGTGGCCGCCCGCGAGCGAGTTCCATAATCGCGCTCGGATCGCCTCGGCGAAGGGCCAGCGAGAGCAGTACGTAATGCGGTGGCGTGTGCCCGCTGTATCCATTAACCAGCGGCCGGCCGTGCTGGGTTTGCCGATACATGGCGGCCACGTCGACGGAGCCTTCGCCTGCTGGCAGTTCGAGCACCGCAGCCTGTGGAACGTCAGGAAGATTGACTCGTCCGGGTGGTGTTGCCAGCGGCATGCTGTGCAGCCAGCCATCGGCCAGCAGGCCGACTACGACACATGCTGCGGTCGCACCCAGCGCCTTCCGCCCTTTCGGTGCGACGATTGCGAGTCCGAGTCCACACGCGATCGAAATGCAGAGCGTGGCCAACATTGCGAAACGCGCCGGCACCCGAAGCCCTTCAAAGCCAGGCAAGCAGGTAAGAAACGTATAGGGATGGAGCCACGCACGCGATGAACCCGGCGAACCGGGACCCAGCGCGAGCGCCCACATCAGTAGTGCCGCCATGACGTAAAAAATGAAGGCTGATTGCGCCGGTGACCGCACCGAGGTGGAACGCGCAGAGGGCTGTTTCGAGAGGATCGTGGCGACAACCGCCGCGGCCGTCACCACAATCGTGGTCAGTCCAGGAAACAGGAACTCCTCGGTCGTCAACGTTGGTCTGGTTCGCCAGAAAGCCAGCATCCCCGAGGCCTGTAGAAATGATTCCGGTCTGGCGCTGAAGAGGGCCATTTCTCCGGCGGTGCGAACGAGGCCGAGCCGATGTTGCACGTTGGCGTACTCGAAGAGCGTGGGTACGAGCAGGAGTGACGAGCCGGCCCACGTTGCCGCAATCGCCGCGCCGCGTGATGGCCGGCGTCGCCAATCGATGAACCACAGCAACCAGCACCCGATCAGGACCGGGAAGAACAGCAGGTAATACCCGTTCGAGAGCGCCTGAAGGAGCCAGGCGACCGCAAACAACGTCAGCCAGCGGCGCCGCCCGTCATCCAGATACCCGTGCATTGCCAACAGCGCCAATGGCATCCACTGTGAGGTCAACACTTGGAGATGCGCGAGCTGGCCGGCGCGATACGGCCCGAAACCATACGCGAGGCCTGCCGACAGGGCGCCAAGATCGCGTACGGCGCCGGGCGTCGATCGAAGCAGGTGGTGCACGAGCAGGAAGGTGAAGCAGCCCGATAACGCAAACGACAGAATGAGCGCAATGTTGTAAGCGGCCAGTGCATTTGCGTGCAGGAGCTGTACTGGCGCCACGATGATGCCGATGCCGGCGAGATGTTCCGAAAGCGCGAGCGCGCCTCGCATCGGAAAAAAGATTGGCGGATTCCACCACCGGCTCGTGAACGGCACCGCGTGCGCGTTCCACCAGAGGAGCCACGCGTTCAACACCGGGTCGCCTGGATCGTGCGGGATACGTGAGGAAAGGTGGCCGGCAAGCGGCCAGGTCCAGAAGACGGCGAGTGCCAGAAACGCGAGAAAGATCCGAAAGGCGCGACCTGGCATCGAATATGACGAGGATTATCTCCTCTTTCACTTACAGTTTTCGCGAACCGCTGACAGCCTTGTAAATGAACGACTCCGGTTCGCTGTGCTTCGAGCGCCCTGGAGTGCTGGCGATTCAGAGAGTTGCGAGCATTTTTCAAAATTGGCTGGTTGGTCTTGCGGTTGCACTGGTCAAGACTGTTATGTCCAGTCTTGCGACGAATGATCGCCCGGAAGCTCCACTCTTTTCCGACGGTCTTGGTGAACGCGTCGTCGCCGCTGACGGCGCCACCGGCGAGCTGCTGCAGATTCTGCGGCTGCGACCCGCGCTGACCGCCGTCCCCTCGTTCGAGTTCGCGCTACGCGAGCGCACGGCCCGCCTTGCCAACTTCCGTCACGCGTACTACGTTCGCGTCCGGCGCGTCGATCGCGCGATGGCGCCGACATCGGCACTGGCGATTGTCTCGGATCATCTCGAGGGCACGCGTCTCTCGGACATCTTGCGTGTCGCTCAGGAGAAGCGGCTGCAGCTCGACATCAACGCCGCGCTGTGCCTCATTCGTCAGCTGGTGCCAGCGGTGGCAGTGCTGCACGAGAACGCGCGAGACGTCGCACATGGATTGATCGCCCCCGAGCGCCTCATCGTCACGCCCAACGCCCGCCTCGTCATCGTCGAACATGTGCTCGGAGCGGCGATCGAGCAACTGCAGTACGGACGCGATCGCCTGTGGCAGGAATTCCGCGTCGCGATGCCGCCGAGTGCGGGTTTGCCACGCTTCGATCATCGCGCGGATGTCACCGGCATGGGGCTGGTTTCGCTGGCGCTGATTCTTGGCCGGCCGCTTAGTGTCGACGAATATCCGCACCGCCTTCCCGAGTTGCTGAACCAGGCACGCGAACGTTCGGCCCTCGGCGAAGAGCAGCCTCTGTCGCAACCGCTGCGCGCATGGCTGGAGCGCGCGCTGCAGATCGACGTGCGACGCTCGTTCGCGTCTGCGCCCGAAGCGATGACGGCCCTCGAAGAGGTCGTCTCTGACGAGGGGATGTACGTCGCCGCGCCGGTGGCGCTGGAAACGTTCCTGTCACGATACATCGCGTCGCTGCTGGATCCGACGCCCGAGCCGATCGCGCAGGCGGCCGACGCTGTCGTTCCAGTGGTGTCGAAAGCACCGGAGACGCCGCCCGCCAATCCCGTCAGTACCCAGCCAGCGAAGCCGGTGGAGAAGGAAATCGAGTCGCGCCTCGATGCCGCGGTGTCGCTGCCGCCCCAGATGCCTCCTCCCGTGACGATCGACGCGGCAGCGAAGAAGCCAGAATCGCCATTGGCGGGTACGCACGATCTGGCGGAGCTGCTCGGACCCGAGCCATTGCCGGTCGCAGAACCGATTGGGTCCCCCACACCGAAGCCGTTGTTCAACCCGGATGCGCCGTTCACCGCGACACCGGTCGTGCCACCGCGCCAGACTGGCAACTCACGTCCGTACGGAAAAATCGCCGCGCTCGTCGCCATCGTTCTAGTTCTCGGCGGCGGCGGTGTGCTCGGGTTGAAGCTCTTTGGCAAGTCCGCGGCCCCACCGGCGATGGGATCGCTCAACGTGCAATCCAATCCGGCCGGCGTTGATGTGTTTGTCGACGGGGTGTCGAAGGGGCGGACGCCCGCGCGCATCGCGGTCGCGCCGGGATCGCACATTCTCGAGCTACGCGGCAAGGGCGTGCCGCGCGTCATCCCCTTGAACGTCACCGCCGGCGCCGAGGTATCGCAGTATCTCGAATTCGCCGAGGCACCGGTGACAGGGCAGCTCGCCGTTCAGTCGGATCCGGCGGGAGCCAAGGTTCTCGTCGACGGGGTCGAGCGCGGTGTGGCCCCCGTGACGATCTCCGATCTCACGCCCGGCGATCACAAGGTCGAGCTGCAGAGCGAGGGCGCCAGCGCGAAACACACCGTCACGGTTCAGGCTGGCGGCACCGCGTCGCTGGTGGTGCCGATCGGCCCGGCGTCGTCGGCGGGGCCGGTCTCCGGTTGGGTCTCGGTGAAGGCGCCATTCACGACCGAAATTCGCGAGCAGGGCCGCCTGATCGGCACCTCGGACGCGGATCGGTTGATGATCGCCGCGGGACGGCATGAGCTCGACTTCGTGAATGACGCCCTCGGCTACAAATCGACGCGTGTCGTCATCGTCGGGCCCGGGAAGGTCGCGGCGGTCGCGCTCGAATTGCCGATGGGTGTGGTCAACCTGAACGCCGCTCCATGGGCAGAGGTCTGGATTGATGGACGACGAGTCGGCGAGACGCCGATCGGCAACCTGGCCGTCTCGATCGGACCGCACGAGGTGGTGTTCAAGCATCCGCAGTTGGGCGAGAAACATCACGCAATTTCCGTTGCGCTGGGCACACCGGTACGCCTCAGCGTCGACATGAAGTAAGCGTGTGACCGGACACTACTGTCGAGAGCAAGGTGCGTTCATGAAAAGCCGCATTCTCGTTACCGTGTCGGTGGTCGTCGCGCTGGCGGCGCCAGCGTCAGCGCAGCTGCGCGACGGTCGCGAGAACCCGTTAACGGCTGCACGTGATCTTTACGCCTCAGCGCGCTATGACGAGGCGCTCGCGGTGCTGAATGGGCTACCTTCCGATGCGGTCGCGTCGGATCGGAAATCCATCGAGCAGTATCGGTCCCTGTGCCTCCTGGCACTCGGACGAGGCGCGGAGGCGGAGAATGCGATTGCCGCAGTCGTGAACGCCGACCCGATGTTCATGCCCGGCGAAGCCGATGCGTCTCCTCGCGTACGGCAGGCCTTCAGTGAAGTTCGCCAGCGACTGCTGCCGCAGATCGCAACCACGCGCTACGCCGCGGCGAAAGCGGCCTACGACCGGAAGGACTATTCGCTCGCCGAGATGCAGTTCAGGAACCTGTTGGCGCTCCTGGACGATCCGCAGATGAACGGCCGTTTACCCGATCTCCGCACGCTCGCGAGCGGATTCGTCGATCTCGCGTCGGCGGCGGCGGCCCCTCCGCCCGAGCCGAAGAAAGCCGAACCGCCTCCGACCGCGGCTACCCCGGCGCCGGCAGCGCCCGTCGTGCCCAAAGAGCCGCACATCTGGACGTCCGATGAACCAGGTGTCACGTTGCCAGTCGCGCTCCGTCAGGATATTCCAAGGGTTCCGACGCCGATCGCGGCGCAGGCACGCGAGCGCGGACTGCTCGAGGTGGTCATTGACGAACAGGGGCGGGTGACCAATCTCGTGCTTCGAATGAACATTCATCCGATGTACGACCCGCAGCTTCTTGCTGCGGCGCGCGAATGGCGCTACAAGCCAGCCACCGTGAACGGCGTGCCGGTCAAATTCCGAAAGGTGATTCAAATAACCGTCGACAAGCGCTAGAGCGACAAAGAGAACGCCGCCAGGGTCCCTTCTGGCGGCGTTCTCTTTTACAGCCTGTGTATTTTTGTGAACACCCCGGCAAGCCGGTGACTCTGCCATACCTCTCCGCCGTCTGATCAAATCACCAAATTTCTTAGACTTCGGAAGTCTGTTCGTCCAGAGCCAGTCGATTCGAATTGGTGGCGCGGTTGTCGCAAGGGGTCAAGTGATGCCCGAAGGCACCTCGACCGTTTCGCTCGCAGAACTTGCGGGGGATGATCCTCTGCGATCCGCAGAGGCGGTCACCGTTATCCGCGAAATCATCAGATTGATCACCGAAGAGGCGATTCCTGGGGTTCCTTCGCCCCAGGTGATTCGGCTTTGGAGTGATGGTCGCGTAACGGTCGAAGGGCCCGTCGCGGCTGATGCCAGGACGGTTGGTCACGCTGCCCACTTGTTGTCGACCCTGCTGCCAAGTTTTGATACACGGTCGAGAGACCGGGTTCCCGGGGCGCTTCGCCTGGTGATCGCGCGAGCGCTTCGAACGCTCGATCTGCCGCAATATCCGTCGCTGGAGGCGTTTGCTGACGACCTCGGCCGATTCGGCGTGGAGGATCGAGAGCAGTGCATTCGTGACCTTGTCCGCGAACGGACGCAGGTCCGCGTCGACGTTGGATCTGACGTGCTTGCCCCAACGGGTACATCGCCGGTTAACGGTGAGGCGCTCACCATCTCCGATATCCGGCGTGCCCGCCGGGCGACTGGATTAACGCTGGCCGATATTTCGGATCGAACCGGCATACCCTCGTCTCTTTTGTGTGAGCTCGAGTGGGGCTACCTGCAGCGATGGCCGGCGCCGACCGTCGCGCGACGCTTGTTGCTGCGCTATGCGCGCACGGCCGGCCTCGATGAGCAGCTCGTGCTGGACGTCGCCTGGCCGCTTCTCGAAGCGGAGATACAAACGCGGGAAGAAGCTCCCAAGGATCTCGCGGTCATCGACGCCGTACTTCTCGACGACGGCGACGAACCGTCGACGGCCGCTCCGACTGCTGACGTCATCAGCCTCGTCGCGAGGACCGAGGCCAAGACGCAACGGCGTCTACGCGCTCGCCGCTGGGTTGCCGCAGCGATCGCCATTCCGGCGTTGATTGCTCTGGGAGTGGTGGGGCCGGCGCGTAATTTCCTCGCGACCCATCGACATCCGGTCACGCTATCAACAGACGTCCCGGTGAGTCCGTCGGTCACTCGTCCTTCTCCCGCGCCTGCGGCCCAGTCCAACCCGACAACCTCGACTGTCGAGTCGACTCCGTCGGCGAGTTCCGTCGAACCGAACGGCGGCTTTGTCGAGCCGGTGCGCCTTTCGGAGGAGGCGACGTACTCACCGACTTTCGCTACTGCGGGAAGCGCGATCTTCTATCACGCTGAATCGGATAGGAGCGGCGCGCTGATGCCGGGCGATACCGATGGCAACGGATCGATGCTTCGAATCACGAGCATTGTCGACGAGCGATCGCACAATTTTCATGCGCGGCCGTCTCCTGATGGCCAACACATTGCCTTCGACTCGGATCGAGATGGCGAACGCGGCGTGTATGTCGCCGACTCGAACGGGCACAACGTCCGGCGCGTCACTGGGAAAGGTTTCGCCGCGATTCCGAGCTGGTCGCCGGATGGGCAGTCGCTCGCGTTCGTTCGCGCTGAAGCGGATCAACCTCGAGTGTGGAACCTCTGGGTCATGAACCTGGCAACCGGCGAGGAGCGACGCTTGACGTCGTATCAGTACGGACAGCCGTGGGGCGGATCGTGGTTTCCAGATGGACGCCGGATCGCTTACAGCCATGAAGATCGTCTGGTTGTGCTGAATCTGGGAACCGGCGCGTCGCGTATTTATCCCTCGCCGCGCAAGGGATCGCTCGTGCGAACGCCGGTGGTATCGCCAGACGGCTCGCGCGCGGTGTTCCAGGTCTATCGCGCCGGTACGTGGCTGCTCGATTTCAAGTCTGGTGTGATGAAGAAGGTTCTCGCTGATCCGTCTGCCGAGGAATACGCGTGGGCGCCGGATGGCCGTCGCGTGGCCTACCACAGCCGTTCGGAAGGTAAGTGGGGCGTCTGGATAATGACGGACTCGAATCCCTAATCCTTAATCGCTAATCGCTAATCGCTAATCGCGAATCACTAATCGCGAATCGCTAATCGGCGAATCACGAATCATCGAATCGCGAATCCCGAACCGCGAACCACGCATCGCGAACCCCGAACCACGAATCGCGAACCCCGCCATCGTAAGTTGTACGCTACACTCCCACTTCTGCATGTGGCGCGGTCTCGTGCTTTCGATCGTGGGGTCGGTCATGGTGACCGCGTGCGCTCGCGAGGTGCCGCCGCCTCCAGCCAAACATTCGCCCGATATCGAACTCAGGCCAGAGACCGTCACGATTGAGGCTCGTGTGCCGCCGCGGGCGACGCTCGACGGGTTGCTGCGGAGTCAGGCGTTGTCCGAACCCTTTGTCGTTGCCGCAATCCAGGCGGCAAGGGCGGTGTTCAATCCGCGACAGCTGCATTCCGACCGGCCGTATCGACTCGTCAGATCCCTCGACGGCATGCTGCGCATCTTCGAATATCAGATCGATGCGGATCGATTTCTGCGAATCCGCCCACGCGACGATTCGGAGCCGACGACGCTGAATGCGGAAGTGGTGCCGTACGACAAGCAGGTGGAAGTGGTTGCGGTTCGAGGGCGGATCGACTCCGATCATCCGTCGGTGATTTCCGCGATGGCCGAGACCGGCGAGACGATACAACTGGCGATGATGGTCGCGGATATTTTCAGCGGTGAAATCGACTTCGTCAGCGATCTGCAGCCAGGCGACAGCTTCGACATTCTCGTCGAGAAGACGAGCCACGACGGAGAATTCTCCGGCTACGGATCGGTGTTGGGTGCGCGGTTCCTGACCGACGGACGCGATCTGCGCGCGCTGCGTTGGATCGATCCGGCGACCGGCAAGGCCGCGTTCTACGATGAGAGTGGGCGTTCGCTCAAGCGGTTCTTTCTTCGATCGCCGCTGAAGTTCGAGCCGCGGATCACGTCAGGCTTCTCGTACAACCGGTTGCACCCGGTGTTTCGAACCTACCGGGAGCATCTCGGGATCGACTACGCGGCGCCAGTGGGCGCGCCGGTTGTCGCGGTCGCATCGGGCACGGTGATCTCGGCCGGATGGAGTGGTGGTGGCGGGAACATGGTGCATCTGCGCCACGCCAGCGGCTTTGAAAGCTACTACCTGCACCTGTCGGCGTTTGCGAGCGGCGTCCGCGCGGGAGCACACATCGAGCAGGGATCGATTATCGGCCGTGTAGGAGCGACCGGCGTTGCGACTGGTCCCCATCTCGACTACCGGTTGAAGAAGAATGGCGTCTTCGTCAACCCGCTGATCGAGCATCGGAAACTGCCGCCGGGCGATCCCATTCCACCCACGCAGCTCGCGGACTTTCGATCGTCAGCCGATGCGACATTGCAGCGGCTCTCGACCACTCTCTCCGCCGACGGTCCGGCGCCAAAACCCGACCCGGCTCGCGCTGACGGGCGCTGAACATCGCATGTGGCTTCCGCCTTCAGGCGGAAGATCGACGACGCTGTCGGCGACACATCCTGTTCACTCAATTTCCTGAATTACAATGATCGGATGGCTTCGATTCATCCGTTCCGGGCCTTGCGCCCGGCACCGGGCAGTGCTGCGTCTGTCTCGTCGGTCCCCTACGATGTCGTAACCACCGACGAGGCACGGGAACTCGCCGCCGGCAACCTACTCAGTTTCCTGCACGTGACGCGGTCGGAGATCGATCTGCCACCCGGCACCGATCCTTACTCACGCCAGGTATACGAAAAGGCGAGAACGAACTTCGAGGCGTTGCGCGATCGCGCGCCGCTTCTGGTGGACGAGACGCCGTCGCTCTACCTGTATCGTCTCCGCATGGGGGCGCACGAGCAGACCGGGATCGCCGGCTGTTTTTCGGTCGACGAGTACGAGTCGGACGTCATCAAGAAGCACGAGCGGACGCGTCGCGACAAGGAAGACGATCGCACGCGTCACATCGTTGAGCTGCGGGCGCAGACCGGAGTGGTGTTTCTGACCTATCGGGCGGATCGTGCAATCGACACGCTCGCGCGACAGATCGGAAGCGGAGAGCCGCTCTACGATTTCACCGCGGCCGATGGCGTGCGGCACACGATCTGGCGAGCAGGACTGGATCAGACGCGCGGCCTGGTCAGTGCCTTTCATACGGTTCCTGCGCTCTACATTGCTGACGGCCACCATCGAGCGGCGAGCGCGGCGCGGGCGCGTGAGGAGTTGGCGAACAATCCTGGCCGGACCAGCGACGAGGCAGGGGTAGATACCTTCATTGCCGTCGCGTTTCCCGACAACCAGGTGCAGATTCTCCCCTACAACCGCACGATCAAGGATCTCGGCGGGCGGACCGCCCGCCAGTTCCTCGGGGCACTGAGAGCGCAGTTCAGGGTGACCGATGGCGCTCCCACCCCCGAGCGCCAGGGCGAAGTCTCGATGTATCTCGATGGACGCTGGTATGCGATCGATCTGGCCAGTGTGCCGCCGGCCGACGAGTCGCGCGGCAGCAGCCTCGACGTCTCGAGGCTTCAGCGCGGCGTGCTCGAAGACCTGCTCAACATCGGTGATGTGCGCTCGGACAAGCGAATCGATTTCATTGGCGGCGCCCGTGGTTCGGAGGCGCTGATGCAATCGGTTGATTCCGGGGCTGCCGCGGTGGCCTTCTCCATGTATCCCGTCACGGTCGACGATCTGATGGCGATTTCTGATAGCGGCGGCATCATGCCGCCCAAGTCGACCTGGTTCGAACCCAAGCTTCGCGATGGGTTGCTGGTGCACCTTATTTGAGGGACGTGATCGCGTGAGAGTGGTGATCGCGGACAAATTCGAGCAGAGCGGCATCGATGGCCTGCGGCGTGCCGGCTGCGACGTACTCTACGAGCCGGATCTCAAAGAAGCGTCGCTGGTCGACGCCTTGCGGTCCACGCACGCCGACGTGCTCGTCGTTCGCGGCACCAAGGTCACCCAAGAGGTGCTCGATGCGGGACAGCTCTCCCTCATCGTCCGCGCTGGAGCTGGATACAACACCATCGACGTCGCCGCCGCGTCGGCACGCGGGATTTACGTCTCCAACTGTCCGGGAAAGAATGCCATCGCGGTGGCGGAGCTTGCCTTTGCGCTGATTCTGTCGCTCGATAGACGCGTGCCCGACAATGTGGCCGAACTGCGCGCCGGCCGATGGAACAAGAAAGAGTTTTCCAAAGCGCAAGGATTGTACGGACGGACGCTCGGTCTGCTCGGCCTCGGCAGCATCGGTCAGGAGGTGGTTCGACGCGCCGCCGGTTTCGGCATGAACATCGTCATCTGGAGCCGCCGATACGACGGGGCGCTTCGGCCGATGCACGAGATGGAAGCCCGCGAGCTGGGAATCGAGCCGGCGTTCCGGACCGTTCGAATCGATCTGGCGCCGACGCCAGCCGACGTCGCCGAACGCGCCGATGTGCTCAGCGTCCACGTCGCGCTCGCGCCCGAAACGAAAGGGCTGGTGAATGCTGGGCTTCTGGCAAAGCTGAAACCTGGCGCGATTCTGGTGAACACCGCGCGGGGCGAGGTCGTCGACTACCCGGCGTTGGCGGCAGCCGTGCGAGAGAAAGGGATTCGCGTCGGCCTGGATGTGTTTGCTAACGAGCCAGCGTCAACGGTGGCGGAATTTCATGACGATCTCGTCCAGCTACCGGCCGTGTACGGGACGCACCACATCGGCGCCTCGACCGAACAGGCGCAGGAAGCCATTGCCGCCGAGACCGTTCGCATCATCCGGAGCTTCAAGGAGACCGGAAGAGTGCCGAACGTCGTCAACCTGGCGAAACGAACGCCAGCCACTCACATGCTCGTCGTCCGGCACCGCGATCGGCCAGGCGTGCTCGCGCATGTGTTCAGCAATCTGAGGCAGGACAATCTCAACGTGCAGGAAACCGAAAACATCGTGTTCGAAGGCGCTGAGGCCGCCGTGGCCCGCATCAATCTGGATGGTGCGCCTTCATCCTCGCTGTGCGACCGGATCAGGGCAGAGAATGCCGATATTCTCGATTTACAGGTCGTCCAGCTTTAGCCACGCGCAAAGGTTCGATTCATGACTACTACCACTCGCATTTTCAATTTTTCTGCTGGTCCCGCAGTGCTGCCGGTCGAGGTGCTGGAACAGGCGCAGCGCGATTTGGTTTCGCTGCCCGGCGTCGGCATGTCGGTCCTCGAGATCAGCCATCGGTCGAAGCCGTTCGACGAGATCATCGAGGGCTGCGAAGCGGATTTCCGGGCGCTTGCCGGAATACCCGACGGATACCACGTGCTGTTTCTGCAGGGCGGCGCCAGCCTGCAGTTTTCCATGGTGCCGATGAACCTGTTGCCCGCCCAGGGCTCGGCCGACTACATCGTCACCGGCGCGTGGTCGCAAAAGGCCGTCAAAGAGGCGAAACGGGTCGGCGGCGTCAAAATCGCCGCGACGACCGAAGGCGAAAACTTCGCGCGCATCCCGCGCCAGGAGGAATTGACCCTCGACCCGAATGCGGCCTACGCGCATTACACGACCAACAACACTATCTTCGGCACTGAATTCCAGTACGTGCCGAACGTTGGCTCGGTTCCGCTCGTCACCGATGCGTCCTCGGACATCTTCAGCAGGCCAATCGATGTGTCCAAGTACGCGCTGATCTACGCCGGGGCGCAGAAGAATCTGGCACCGGCCGGCGTCACGCTGGTGATCATTCGTGAGGACATGCTCAAGCGAACGCCGTCGTCGCTCCCGACCATGCTGCAGTACGGCGTCCACGTCGAAAACAAATCGATGTATAACACGCCGCCGGTGTTCGCGATTTACATCATGCGGCTCGTCCTGGCATGGCTGCGCAAACAGGGTGGCCTGAGTGCGGTGGAGAAGCGCAATGCCCGCAAGGCGGACAAACTGTATGCGGAAATCGATCGCACCGGCTTCTACCGTGGTCACGCCAAGAACGACAGCCGATCGCGGATGAACGTGACGTTCCGGCTTCCCAGCGAGGAGCTCGAGAAGAAATTTATCAAGGACGCCACGACGGCGGGTCTCGACGGCTTGAAGGGACATCGATCGGTCGGCGGATTGCGCGCATCGATCTACAACGCGTTCCCGGAAGAAGGCATCGACGCGCTGGTCCAGTTCATGGCCGAATTCGAGCGTCGGAACGGCTGATTAACTCCACACGGACCAACAAGTTAGCCAAGTACAGAAGTCTTACAATCGACTCCTCGCGAACCTGCTACCGTAAGTCGTTTCCCAAACGGCGCGAGGAGTCGACGTGAGCACAGAGCAGTTATCGGTACGGCCGGAGTATTCGCATTCAACTTTGAACTGGATCACCGCGGTGGTCATGGTGATCTTTCATATTCTGGCCGGGGCGGCTTTTTTCTTTTTCAGTTGGACCAACCTGCTGGTCGCGGTGGTGCTGTACTGGTTCGCGGTCGGCTTCGGCATCAGTCTTGGCTACCATCGACTGCACACCCATCGCGGCTACAAGACATCGAAGGCGTTCGAATACTTCCTGGCCGTCTGCGGCACGCTGACGCTCGAAGGCGGTCCGATTTTCTGGGTGGCGACTCACCGCGTGCATCATCAGCATTCGGATCACGATGGCGACCCGCATACTCCGCGAGATGGCGGGTTCTGGGCGCACATGGGATGGATTCTGTTCGGCGACACGCATCACAACAACACTGAGCTCATGGGCAAGTACGCACCGGATCTCGGAGCGGACCCGTTTTACCGACTGCTGAACACGTTTCATTACGTGCCGCTCGTCGTTCTCGGCCTCGTGCTGCTGGCGGTTGGCGGTTGGCCCATGGTGCTGTGGGGCGTCTTTCTTCGCGTGATCCTTGGACTTCACGCAACCTGGCTCGTGAACTCCGCCACCCACATGTGGGGCAGCCGTCGGTTCAAGACCCGCGACGACTCGCGAAACAGCTGGTGGGTCGCGCTGCTGACCTTTGGCGAGGGCTGGCACAACAACCATCATGCGCATCCGGTGTCGGCGCGCCACGGTCTCGTCTGGTACGAGTTCGACATCAGCTGGATCACCTTGAAGTTTCTCAACGCGATCGGCATCGTCCGCGATCTGAAGATCGCCAAGATCGCGCGGCGGCTGGAGGAAGCGGCTTAGCAAACGCTGAACGCCAAACGCTGAATGCTGAATGGGGCCGAACGCGTCGCGTTCGGCCTTTTTTCTTTCGTTCAGCATTCAACATTCATCATTCAGCAGGTACAGTATTCTCATCCCATGATCAGCGGCCGCCGGCGGCAGGTGATCTTCTTCACCGTCTTCGGCATCTGTCTCGTCGCCATCGCCGTCGCCCTCAACGTCAGCTGGATTGTCCTGAACTGGCGAATGGGGGTGCTGGCGATTCTCGGCGTCATTCTCTTCTGCCTGATCATCGCCGGCATGGTGCTCAACACCATCTTTCTCGTCCGGGAAATCCGGCGGAACGAGCAGCACGACTCCTTTCTCAACGCCGTCACACACGAGCTGAAGACGCCGGTGGCCTCGATCCGGCTGTATCTTCAGACGCTTCAGAGCCGAGAGCTCGATGCGGACAAGCGCAAGGAGTTCTACCGCATCATGCTCGAGGACAGCGATCGGCTGCTCCACACGATCGAGCAGGTGCTCCGCGCGGGCAGCGCCCGCTCGCGCTTCCGCCGCGAGGCGCGCCACCGCGTCAGCCTGGACGACGTGGCGCGCGAATGTGTCGATCTCGCGCGGACGCGGTTCCATCTCGACGACCGCTCACTCGCGTTCGAGAATCGGTCGTCCGGGCCCGCCATTGTTCTCGGCAATATCGAGGAACTCAAGGCAGCGGTGTGGAATCTGATCGACAACGCGGTCAAGTACTCGACGCCGGACATCCACGTACGGGTCGAGATCGAGGAACAGCCGCCCGATCGGGTCGCGCTGCGCGTGGTGGATCGGGGCATCGGCATCGCATCGACGGAGCTGAAGCGGATCTTCCGCCGGTTCTACCGCACCCCTGCCCTCGGTGCGGTGCGAACCAAGGGCAGCGGCCTCGGCCTGTTCATCGTCCGCTCGGTCGCCCGCAACCATGGCGGGCGGGCGTTCGCCGAGAGCGCGGGCACCGGCCAGGGAAGCCGGCTGACGATTCTTCTGCCGAAAGCGCCAGGGGTGTGATGTGCAGCGCGTCCTGATTGTCGAAGACGAGCTGCATCTGGCCGAGGGTCTTCGCTTCAATCTGGAAGCGGAGGGCTACGAGGCGGAAGTCGTCGAGACCGGCGAAGGGGCGCTCGATCGGATTCGAGGCGCCGAGCGACGGTTCGATCTGGTGGTGCTCGACGTGATGCTGCCAGGCAAAGACGGCTTCGCCGTGGTGTCGGAGCTGCGCGCAGAACGCCAGTTCATTCCAGTCCTGATGCTGACGGCGCGCGGTCGGCCGGAGGACGTGTTGAAGGGATTTGCGGCAGGTGCCGACGATTACCTTCCGAAGCCGACCGAACTGGCGATTTTGCTCGCGCGCATCGGCGGTTTGCTGCGGCGTTCAATGTGGCTGCGGCGCGCCCAGGATCAGTACACCTTTGCCGGCAAGACGATCGATTTCGACGCGCTCGAGCTGCGCGTCGGCGATCGCACGTTGCCGCTCACGTTGATGGAGGCGAACCTGCTGCGGTATCTCGTCGGCCACGAAGGCAAAGCGGTCTCGCGTAAGGCGATGCTCGAAGAAGTCTGGGGGGTGCGCGAGGACACCGATACCCGCGCGATCGACAACTTCATCGTCCGGCTGCGGCGTCACATCGAGGAGGAACCCAGCCGTCCCAGGCACCTGCTGACGGTCAGAAGCGTAGGCTACAAGTTCGTAGCCAAGGGTTGATCATGTAAATGCTGAAGGTTGAATGCT
>JBPYFA010000465.1:0-12454 GCA_051986585.1 Vicinamibacterales bacterium
TCTGGGTCGCCTCGGATCTGTTGAAGGGGGAAAAGACGTGACCCGCTGTACGGTCACGATCCTGAATCCTCTCGGGCTCCATGCCCGGGCCGCCGCACGATTCGTGCACGCGGCCAGCGGTTTTGCCTGCCGGATCCGCGTCGGACGCGGCGGGCGGGAAGTCGACGGGAAAAGCATCATGGGACTTCTGCTTCTTGCTGCCGCACAAGGCAGCGACATCATGATTACCGCCGAGGGGCCGGACGAGGAGGCTGCGGTGGCGGCGCTGTGTGCGCTGATCGAGCGCGGCCTGGGTGAAGCGCCATGCGTTTGAGCGGACTCGGCGTTTCGCCCGGCATCGGTATCGGCAAGGCGCTCGTCGTCACGCGCGGAGCGCGCGATTTCCGGTTCCGGATCCCGGCTGGCCGCGTCGACCGGGAGCTGGAAGCGCTGGCGGACGCGCGGCAGCGTTCGCGAGAGCAACTGCAGCAGATTCGCGAACGGATCGCGACCTCGGTCGGGGCAGAACACGCCTATCTCTTCGACGCGCAGCTCCTGATGCTGGACGACGCGATGCTGATCGAACGGGCGGCCGACATCATCCGGACCGAGCAGCTCAACGCCGGCTCGGCGCTCGAACGCGCGTTGGCTGAAATCTCGGCCCTGTTCGATCAAGCCGAAGACGAATATCTGCGCGAGCGAAAAGGGGACGTCGGAGACGTCGTCGGGCGTCTCTGCATGAACCTTCGCGCGAGCGGCGATCCGCTCGAGTTCGTCAAGGACCTCGAAGGACCGCTGGTGCTGGTCGCCGACGAGTTGACGCCGTCAGTGGTCGCACAGCTGGACTGGCAGCGCTTCGCCGCCTTCATCACTGACGGCGGAAGCTGGACGTATCACACTGCGATCCTGGCCCGTTCGATCCACGTGCCCGCGGTGGCCGGACTCCGCAACGCCAGCACAGTTGTCGCCCCTGGCGCGCTGTTGGCGGTCGACGGCGCCAGCGGCGAAGTGTTCGTCGATCCCGATCCAGCCACGCTCGAACACGTGCGCACACGGCAGCAGCGCCGGGAACAGTACGAGCAGTCGCTCGACGAGTACCGCAGGCTGCCGCCCGTCACTGAGGACGGCATCCAGATCAGGCTCGAAGCCAACATCGAGTCTCCAGACGATGCGCTGCGCGCGCGGGAGGCTGGGGCGGAAGGGATCGGGTTGTTCCGATCCGAATTCCTCCTCGCGTGGGGAGGACACACCGCGCTCACAGAAGAAACGCAGTTTGCGGCGTACACGCGGTTGGTCGAGAGCATGGCACCGGGACGGGTGACGATTCGCACGTTCGACGTCAGCGAAGCGCAGCTGCCAGTGGCCCATCCTGCTGCCGACGGTGCCAGAGCTCCGCTCGGGCTGCGCGGCGTTCGACTCAGCCTGGTGATGGAAGACATGTTTCAAGCGCAGCTCAGAGCGCTGCTCCGTGCGGCCGCGCATGGCCCGCTCCGAATCATGTTCCCGTTCGTCTCCGGAGTCGAAGAATTACGCGCGGCGAGGGCCGCGGTCGTCCGCGCGGCGGAAACGCTTCGCGCCCGCGGGATTGCCGTCCCACCCGTGCCCATTGGCGTCATGATCGAGGTGCCGTCGGCGGCGGTCACCGCGGATCTGCTCGCAGACCACGCCGACTTCTTCAGCATCGGCACGAACGATCTGATCCAGTATTGCCTGGCGGTCGATCGCACCGACGAGCGCGTCTCGAACCTGTACGAACCGCTGCATCCCGCCATCGTCAGAACACTTCGCCTCGTCGCTCGGGCAGCGAGGCGGCAGGGCATTCCGGTGTCGGTGTGCGGAGAGATGGCGGCGGACCCGGTCGTGCTCACGCTGCTGGTCGGCCTTGGGTTGACCGAATTCAGCATGGCGCCTACGGCTATCCCGCTGGCAAAACAGGCGCTGCGCGGATTGAACGCGTCGGAAGCCACCAGCGTGGCGGCTCGCGCCATTCGGGCGCGCACGGCGACCGACGTCGAACGGCTGCTGGGGGAGTTCCTCTCGGCTCGAACCAAGGTCGGGCCGCGGTCGTGATGTCGCCGCTTCGCCTTCGCGCCCAGCCTTGTCGGGCAGATCTGCTCAACCCTGCCGACGATTCAACAAAGGAGATCAGGTGCCGGAACAAGTGACGCGCGTCGACAAACCGTGGGGCTACGAGCTGCACTGGGCGAAGACCGAGCGATATGTCGGCAAGGTAATACACATCGACGCGGGGCATGCGCTCAGCCTCCAGTACCACAATCAAAAGGACGAAACGATCTATCTCGCCTCGGGCCGTTTGCTGTTCGAGATCAAGGAAGGGAACGAGCTGGTGCAGCGCGAGATGAAGCCCGGCGAAGCGGTCCACGTCACGCCGAAAACGGTCCATCGCATGACGGCGATCACCGACTGCGATGTCTTTGAAGTGTCAACGCCCGAACTGCACGACGTCGTTCGGCTCGAGGACAGATACGGACGTACGACATAGTGCAACCTCGGTCGGCGATCGAGGTGGCAGAAATCGCGAGCCGCTGACCGCAACGAGCCGATTGACGCGGGAAAGACGCGCGTCACACAATGGCGGAACTTTTGAATCGGCGAATCGGTGGATTCGTGAATTGGTGAATTGAGGCTTCGATGGGCAGTGTGAACAAAGTCATTCTGGTCGGAAATCTTGGACGCGATGCCGAGCTGCGCTACACGCCGGGCGGGGCGCCGGTGGCAACGCTGAACCTCGCGACCACGGAAATGTGGAACGACAAGGCAGGCCAGCGTCAGGAAAAAACCGAGTGGCACCGGGTGGTGTTGTGGGGCAAGACCGCTGAGAGCCTGAACGAATATCTGACCAAAGGAAAGCAGATTTACGTCGAGGGACGGCTGCAAACGCGCCAGTGGGACGACAAAGACGGGAACAAGCGCTACACGACCGAGATCCGCGGCGATCGTGTGGTGCTGCTTGGCGGCGGCGGAGGCGGCGGCGCTCGCCAGCAACCACGCGGCGCATCGGCGCCGTCAGACGAGCACATGGGCGAACCGGTCTCGGAACTGACGGATGATGATATTCCGTTTTAAAGCGTGATTCTTGTCAGTTTTCGGTTTTTGGTTTTCGGTTTTGGGTTGTAGTTCTCGGTTTTTGGTTCTTGGTTTGTTCGTGGTTTTTAGTTCTGGGTCAGTTCTTGGTTTTTAGTTCTGGCTTTCAGTTTGGGGTTCCGAACCTCGACTTGATCAACAAACCACGAACATCGAACAAGCCGCGAACATCAAACGAACCGCGAACATCGAACAAGCCAAGAACCGAAAACCGAGAACTACAACCTACAACTGAAAACCCAAAACGGAAAACTGACGTCGCTCTTATTTCTTCCTATTTCCCTATTTCCGATTCAACGCATCCAACCGCTGTTTCGCCAGTATCGCCTCATACGCGGTCGGATACTTCTGCGTCACGGTTTCAAACGCTTTGCGCGCTTCGGCGACCTGTTTCAGTGCCTCGTAGGTGAGGCCGAGCTTGTAGTAGGCGACCGCCACGCTGTCGCTCTGAGGGTAGTTCGAGATGACTTTCTGGAAAGCCGCTGCGGCCTCGGTGTACTTCCCAGCTGAATAGAGCGCGTTCCCGATATTGAGCTGCGCATCGTCTGCTTTGTCGGAGCGCGGAAAGCTCGAGATGAACGCGTTGAAGCCCTGAATCGCGATCTCGTACTGGCCGGCCATGTAGTCGCTATAGGCGTTGTCGTACATGCGCTGCGGCGAGATCAGTGGTGCCGATCCGGGCGGGGTCGTCGGAACCGGAGCGGCCGCTGCGCCGCCGGCGGCGGCGTTTGGATCGCCCACCGGCGCGGCCGGCTCCTGGCCCGGCTGCGGCATGGCAGCCGAGGCCGGCATCGTTGACACGGCTTGGCGGACTGCTTCCAGCTCTTGCGAAACCGTCGACAGGCGCACGTTGGTGTCGTCGGCCTTCTCCCGCAGGACACGCACGCCTTCGGCAACGTTATCAATCTGGACTTTTTGATCGGCAAACGCCTTGCGGTTGGCGGCGTTCTGGTCGTCAATTTTGCTCGTGACCGTCTTCAGCGTTTCGGCGAGCGCGCCCATCATCTGCTGAAGCTGCTGCTGCTGTTCCTGCAGCATCCGGATCTCTGCCATCAGCTGCTGATGCGCCTTGTCGGCAGCCGCTGCGGGCGCTGCGCCAACGAGCACCAGAACGACGGCGACGGTCCATGCACTATGTCTCATATCCGAGCCTCTGACCGCGTGAACCCGCCGCGAGCGGGAACGAAGAATTGCGAACCAAGCCAAGCCGAAAACCCAGAACTAAACGAAACCTAGAACTAACCGAGAACTTAGAACTAACCGAGAACTTAGAACTAACCAAAAACCTAGAACCCAAAACGAACGAAGAACCGAAAACCTAAAACCTAAAACCGATTTTATTTACTCGTCACCACAAAATGCGCCCGCCGGTTCTTCGACCACGAGCTTTCGTCGTGGCCCGTCTCGAAGGGAAATTCCTTGCCGTAGCTGACGGTACGGAGGCGATCGGCGGGGATCCCCAGTGAGACGAGATAATTGCGCGCCGCCAGGGCACGGCGCTCGCCGAGCGCCAGATTGTATTCTGCCGTACCACGCTCGTCGGCGTGCCCCTCGATCGTGACGATCCAGGTCGGGTACTTCTTCATCAGCTCGGCATTGTTGTTGAGGGCCTGCTGGCCCGCCGTGTCGATGTTGTCCTGGTCGTAGGCAAAGAATACCGGTTGAAACGGTGAATTCTTATTGAGCGTGTCGATGTCGGTCGAGGACAGCGAGTCGGAGGCAATTGGCTCAGCTGGCACCGGCACCGGCTCGCGCACCGGCTCGGGGGGCCCGGGCACCTTCGATCCGCTCGACGAGCCAGCTGGGGGCGGTGATGAGGGCGGCCTCGCAACCGGCGGCTTCTTCTTCCCGCACGCGCTCACCATCAGCAATGCGACCATCGCTACGGCCACAACCGTTCGTCTCTGCGTCATCGTCTCTGCCTTTTCCTTTACCTTTCCTTGTTCCCGTGCCTCTTGGCACTAATCACTGTTCGCGCGGTCCCATCGCGCTCCGCTTTCGCGCGGGCGACCGGTTATTGGGACCAGTTCGGATAGCGATTCATGCCGGTTCTCGTAATCTGCTGCAGGTTCTTGCCGTCCCGATCGATCAGGAAAATCTGCGCCTTCCCGGCACGCGTCGACGTAAACGCAATGTGCCGGCCGTTGGGTGAAAACGCGGGGCTCTCGTTGCTGCCGATGCCATCGGTAATCGTCTTGCTCGTGCCGGTCGCGAAGTCGTAGATCTTGATATCGAAGCCCGCGCCCGTCTGCGAGGCGTAGGCGATCTCGTTGTTCGGTGAAATCGACCACGTCGGGCGGTCGCATTTCTGCTCGTTGGTAATCTTGTGCGGCTCGGATCCGTCGTCGTTCATGACCCAGATCTGCGGCGTGCCGGTCCGATCGGACGTGAACGCGATCTGCTTGCCGGTCGGCGACCAGGTCGGCGTGACGTCGATCGCGGGATGGTTGGTCAGCCGGTGAAGTCCTGAACCGTCGCGGTTAATCACATAGATCTCGCTGTTGCCGTCGCGGTTCGACGTGAACGCGAGCCGGGTGCCGTCGGGCGACCACGCGGGAAGAAAGTTCTGCTTCTCCGAAGTGCCGGCGGTCGGGTTCGAGTACCGCCCTTCGTAGATATAGGACACGATGATGTCCTGAAAGCCGGTGCGATAGGACGTGTAGGCGATCGACTGCGCGTCAGGCGACCACACCGGCGTGATGTCGAGATTGCGCGTGATGGTGACGCGCTGCTGATTCGCGCCGTCGTAATCGGACATATAGATGTTGGAGATCCCGCGATCGGTGATCGGCCCTTTCATCCGTTCGCCGTCGCGGTCCGACGCAAACGCGATGCGGGTCCGCGCCACGCCCCGCAGTCCGCGCTGCTGCTGATGAATCTCATCGGATGCCGTGTGCGCGTAGAGCCGCGGATTTTTCAATGAGCCGCTGTATTCCTTGCCGAGTGCGGTTCGCCCCGTCGCCACGTCGATCAGCCGAATCTGCACCGCCACGCCGGTTCCAGTCTTCCTGACCGTTCCGATGATCAGGCCGTCGGCGCCGAGTTGCTTCCACTGATCGAGCGGCACTTGATCGATCGACGTCGCCGGCGGAATGGTGTGATACGTGTCTCGCGGGATCAGATAGAACTCGCGCTCGAAGTTGAGGTCGTCCCAGAGGACCTGACCGATCGTCTTGGCCGCTGCGACGGTCTCGGCGTCGTTGGTCACCGCAATGAAGTCGGGTACGGCGTACCTCGGCGGAAGCCCTGGTGCACCCTGGATCTTCAGGACGATTTGATCGGATTGCCGGGGCGGTTCCTGCGCGGCGCCAGTCGGTTGTCCTTGCGCCATCAGGGCCAACCCGATCGACGCCACAATCATGCTCGTAAGGAGTGTTCGCATAGATGTCTTCAACGATGGTAATCAAAGATCAGGTGCACGGTCAGCGTGTTTTCGCTGAACTCGCGGGGAAGCGGCGGCAACGTTCGCGTTTTCGCGAGCGCCCGCTGCGACTCGAGATCGAGGAGCGAGATATTGCTCGGCTTCTCGACGCCGATGTCGGTGACCGTGCCGTCGCGCCGGATCGTGAACTTCACCTGCACCTGGCCCGACGCTCCCTGATTCTCGTTCCAGTTCCGCTTGATCAGATCGACCATCTGATTCAGGTAGTCCGGACAACAGAAATTCGCGTAATCGGTCGTCACCGCGGCGCCGGCGGAACTCGAGCCGGCCGGACGCGTCAAGCCGCCGAACGGAATCGGCGCCCCGCCGGTCTCGGCGCGCGCGTCACCGGCTTTCACTTGCGGGCCGGTCGTCGGCTTGCGCGTCGATGACTTGTCGACCGGACGCTCAGTCGTCTTCGGTGGTGTCTTGGCAGCGGTCGGCGCTTTCGGTTCCACCATCTCCGGCGGCTTTGCCGCCGGCGGAGCCACCGGCGTCGGCTTCGTCTCGGCCGCAACTTCCTGGACAGGCTTTCCTGAAATCGGGGTCATCCCGCCCGTATCGGGACCCCCGCCGCTGCTGAGCGTGATCATCATCGGCGTCACGTCGCTCGTATGCGACATCCGCCAGGTCGCGGGCATCACGACCAGCGCCGCGAGAAGGATCGCGTGGCCGAGACACGAGAACAGCACCATCCGGCCGACGCCGTCGGCTTCGCGCGAGCGCTCGAGGAGAAAGTCGCTGACAGCTTCGTGCATGCGCTATCGACTGACCGGCCTGGTCATCATGCCGACCTTTTCCACGCCGCCTTCCTTCAACTTGTCCCACACCGTCGCCATGTCCTGGACGGTGACGACGCCATCGGCGCGGATGTAGACCGACTTGTCCTCGCGTGCGAGCAGCGCCTGGCGGACCCGCTCGCCGAGGAACTCAATCTTCACGTCATCCTTGTCGACCTGCACGGTTCGACGGCGATTGAAGTCGGCGGGCACGGTCACGTAGATGGGCTGTGAGAGCAGCGGCGTGGCGCGGCGCGCCTGCGGCAGATTGACCTGAAGCCCCTGCTGCATCATCGGTGCGGTCACCATGAAAATGATCAGCAAGACCAGCATCACGTCGACCAGCGGCACCACATTGATTTCGGCGAGCGTCGTCGACACCCGCGCGCTCCTCCCGCGGCGTGTCCCACTCGAGCCTGACGTTTGGTGAACCTTTGGCAACTATGAATCCCTAATCCCTAATCGCTAATCGCTGATCCCGAATCGCTAATCGTGAATCGCTAATCGGTGAATCGTCGAATTCCGTGAATCGCGAACTGCGAACTGCGAACAGCGAATTGCGAATTGCGAATTGCGAATTTACGTAAAGTTCCTCTCCGAAATATTCAAAAACTCCAGCGAGAAATCGTCCATCTCGGCGGCGAAATGCTTCACGCGGTTGGTAAAGTAGTTGTAGAAGTACACCGCTGGAATCGCCGCAAAGAGTCCCGCCGCCGTCGTGATCAGCGCTTCCGCGATGCCGGGCGCGACGACGCCGAGGCTTGACGAGCCCTGCGCGCCGATCTGCTGGAACGAGCTCATGATGCCCCACACGGTTCCGAACAAGCCGATGAACGGCGTGATGCTCGCGGTGGTCGCCAGGAACGTCAGTCGCCGTTCGAGCTTGGTCATTTCAACCGCCGCCGCGCGCAGCAGTGCGCGATCGACTGCGTCGAGGCTCTTCAGGGTTGGACGTCCGGCGACTGGCGATGGCTTGACCCCGTCGGGAATCGCCGACGTTCGCAGCTGCGAATTCAGCTCCGTATAGCCTGACTGAAACAAACCCACCAGCGGCGTGGCCTGCAGTGTGCCGCAGACGGCCTGCACCTCCGAGAACTTGCTGCTCTTTCTGAACACTGCGAGAAACGACGACGACTGGGTCGACGCACGTCCGAACTGCCAGAACTTGTAAAGAATGATCCCCCAGGAGATCGCCGAGAACAGCAACAGCATCGCGAGCACGAGCTGGGCAACCAGGCTCGCGTGCATGACCAGGTAAATGATGTCAGTGTTGACTTCGCCGGTCCCAGTTGCCGGCGTGGCGCCCTGCGCGTACAGCGCTAGAGCGTAGTGTCCGGGCGTGCGCAAACAGGCCTCCGCTACGTTCGTGGTGTCGCGCCGCTGGGACAGCGCGGAGTTTTGGAAGCGTAACACGCCAGAGATGAGCTGTCAAACATCTGATAAGATTGTACTTCGCGTCTCATGCTGCGCTTCCTTTCAGTCCGGAACCTTGCCGTTATCGACCGGCTCGAGCTCGAGTTCAATTCGGGCCTGAACGTGCTGACCGGCGAAACCGGCGCCGGAAAATCCATTCTGGTCGGCGCGGTTGGGCTACTGGTGGGCGGCCGCGCATCGGCGGACCTCGTCAGGACCGGCGAAGAAACCGCCACCGTCGAAGCCATCTTCGAAACAGCAGACGCAAAAGAAATCATCGTCCGGCGTGAGGTGTCGGCGCAGGGTCGCAGCCGAGCGTCGATTGACGGGGCGCTCGCCACGAGTGCGGTCCTTCGCGACGTCGGAGCGCGACTGGTCGACCTCCACGGACAGCACGAACATCAGCTGCTGCTCGATCCCTCGACACATCTTGATCTGCTCGATGCGTTCGCCGATCTCGGCGCCCAACGCTCGGCCGTCGCACAACACTTCGCCGCGCTTCAGCGCATTCGATCCGAACGGGACCGGCTTCTCATGGGTGAGAAGGAGAAAGCGTCGCGGGCGGAATTCGTGTCCTTCCAGCTGGCCGAGATCGATCGCGTCGCGCCGAAAATCGGTGAGGATGAGGAACTCTCGGCGACGCGTCTGGTTCTCGCCAACGCGGACAAGCTACAGCGGCTGTGTGGTGACGCCTACGACGGACTGTATGAAGGGGACACCGCGGTGCTCCCGGCGCTAGGCAGCGTCTGGAAAAGAGTCGGAGAGCTGGCCGCGCTCGATCCGCGGTTCGGTCCATATCTCGACGCCCGCAGCACGGTGAAGTCTCACCTCGAGGACCTCGCGTTCTTCCTCCGCTCGTACTCCTCATCGATCGATGCGTCGCCAGCACGGTTACAGGACATCGAGGATCGCCTTGCGCAGATCGAGCGGCTGAAGAAGAAGCACGGTCCGACGTTGGACGACGTCGTCGAGAAGAGGGAAGCGCTTCGACACGAGCTCCACGACCTCGAGCACACCACGGAACGGGCGGCTGTGCTGGATCGTGATTTCGAGACAGCCAAAACCGCCTACGCAACAGCGGCGAACGCTCTGTCGAGCGAAAGGCAGGCTGCCGCCAAGGAGTTCGCGCGGGCGCTCGAAACCGCTCTTTCCGAACTGGCCATGACCCGCACGCGGTGCGAAGTCAGGCTGGTGCGCGCCGAGACCGAGCTGCAGTGGACGGATCGCGGCGTTGAAGAAGGGGAGTTCTACATTTCGCCCAATCCCGGCGAAGATCTCCGGCCGCTCGCACGGATTGCCTCGGGCGGCGAACTTTCCCGAGTCATGCTGGCGTTGAAGACGCTCGCGTCGACCGATGCGCCGGGAAAGACGCTGATCTTCGACGAGGTGGACGCCGGCATCGGCGGCGCCGTCGCGGATGTGGTCGGCGCCCGGCTCCAGCGCCTGGCCGAAAGCTATCAGGTGCTGTGTATCACCCACCTGCCTCAGATCGCCGCGCACGGCGCGACGCATTTTGTGATTGAGAAGAACGTTCGTGACGGCCGCACCGCCACCGCCGTCACGCGGGTCGACGGCGTCAAAAGAGAAGAGGAGATCGCCCGCATGATCGGCGGCGCTGGGGTTTCCGCTGCCGTCATGGCGAGCGCCCGCGAGATGCTGGCATTGCGCAGAGCCGGCCCCAGCGCGGAGGCGGGCGAAGCGAAAGCGAATAAAACGCGAAAGCGAAAGGCCTGAATGTCGCGTAAGTACCTTATAGAAACGTTCGGATGTCAGATGAACGTCCACGACTCCGAGCGTATGGCGGGCCTTCTCGAGCAGGCCGGGTTCGAATCCACGACTGACGACCGCGACGCGGACGTGATCGTGATTAACACGTGCAGCGTCCGAGAGCGAGCCGAGGAAAAACTGTTTACCCGCCTCGGCGAAATCCGCGTCATCGCGGACGAACAGGGAAGCCGCCCGATTGTTGCGGTCGCGGGATGCGTGGCGCAACAGGAAGGATCGCAGATTCTGCGACGATCTAAGGCGGTCGATGTGATTGTGGGTACGCAGAATCTGAAACGCCTGCCGATGCTCGTCAATCAGGCGCTCGAACGTCCAGCCGCAGCGTCACCGTCGACGACGCTCGCCTTGGATCCGGTCGACGATGTGTCGTTTCCGCTGGGCATCGCACGGCGGAGCGATCCGGTCAAGGCGTACGTGACGATCATCGAGGGCTGCAACGAGTTCTGCGCGTTCTGCGTTGTCCCTTACACGCGCGGTCACGAGCGGATGCGGCCGGTTGCCGACATCGTGGCGGAGGCAAGACATGCCGTCGACACGGGCGCGAGAGAAATACAGCTGCTCGGTCAGATCGTCAACCACTACGAGGCGCCCGACGATCCGCAGTGCGATTTCGCGGCGCTGCTGGAACGTCTGAGCGCCATTCACGGGCTCGAGCGGCTCCGTTTCGCCAGTCCGCATCCACGCCACGTGACACCTCGGATGATCGCCGCCATGCGCGATCTGCCCGCGGTGTGCCGGCATCTTCACCTGCCGGTGCAATCGGGATCGACCCGCATGCTGACAGCCATGCGCCGCCGCCATACTCGGGACCAATACCTGGAGCTGGTTGCCGCGCTGCGTGAGGCCATGCCGGATCTCGCGCTATCGACCGATATGATCGTCGGGTTCCCTGGCGAAACGGACGCCGACTTCAACGACACGATGACGCTGGTCGAACGCGTGCGGTATCACAGCATGTTCTCATTTAAGTACTCCGAACGGCCGAACACGCTGGCGTCGAAGCGGCTGCCCGAGACCGTCTCCGAGGATGAGAAGACGGCCCGAATCGTGGCGCTGCAGTCGCTGCAGAAGCGGATTCAGGGGGAGCTTTTCGAGGCCGCGATCGGTCGCACGTTCGACGTGCTCGTCGACGCTCGCAGCCGCCGCCGCGAGTGGGAGTTCTCGGGCCGGACGAGCGGGAACACGGTGGTGAACTTCAGCGGCGGCGAGACCATGATGGGACAGATCGTTCCGGTGCGGATTACCGGGGCCAACCCGAACAGCCTACGGGGTGAAGCCGTTGCGCTTGACACTGCCGGAGCGCCTGCCTACGTTTGAAGCCGCGGTACGAACGCGGAAGGACACGGATCATGCAGATTGAGATGACGATCAAGGGACTGATGGTCGATCCGATCACGAACATGCCGATCATCATCCTGCGCGACAAGGCCGAGCAGCGGGTGCTGCCGATCTGGGTGGGCATGGCGGAGGCGAATGCGATTGCGCTGCAGATCGAGAACGTCACGACGCCGCGGCCGATGACCCACGACCTGCTCCGCAACGTCATCCACGACTTGAAGGCGCAGATTCAGAAGATCGTGGTGTCGGATCTGAAGGACAACACCTTCTACGCGCTGATTTACCTGATCGTGAATGGGGAAGCGATGGCTATTGACGCGCGTCCGAGCGACGCGATTGCGCTGGCGCTCCGGGCGCGCGCGCCGATCTTCGTCGAGGACACGGTGATCGACAACGCGAAGACGGTGGATTTCGCCCCCGAGAAGGGGGACTCCGAGCGGCTGCAGAAGTGGCTGGAGAGCCTCGACCCGGATGACATGGGGAAATACAAGATGTAGGAACCAGTTGCCAGTTGCCAGTTGCCAGCTTCCAGTTTCTAGCTTCTCGGCTCAACTCCGCCATCGGGGCGCGATCCTAGGAGCCAAGGACCCACCCAACTAACGAAGGAATCAGTTTCGCTTCCAGCTTCCAGCTT
>JBPYFA010000466.1:0-22429 GCA_051986585.1 Vicinamibacterales bacterium
CCTATAGGTCGCGTCTCGCATACAGCACGTAGCTCACCACCAGCAGTCCTGCCGTCGCAGTGAGCAGTCCGGCGATATCCTGGCTCGGGGTGACGGTGCCGAGCAGCGTTTGCATCGGTTGGTAATAGTGAAACGGCGAGATGCGTGCGAACGGTCGCAGCGGCTTCCAGGCGGCTGCCACGAACTGGAGCAGGTAGCAAGAGACCGCCAGCACCGCAATCGCGCCGACCGCGCGCATTCGCTCGCGCACGTGTGAGGCCACCGCGAGCGACGCAGCGCCGAAGCACCAGACGATTGCAAGAAGATTGGCGGCGATCCACGCCAGCCGCATTGCCGGGAGCCTGCCGGCGGTTGCCGGCGAGATCCACTGCACGGCCACGCGGCTGGTGATAAACATGGACGCGGTGACGGCGGCGGTACCCATAACATAGACGACCGCCGATCTCACGACGACGAGAAATCGCGGAACGGGACGCGCGACCACGAGATCGACGAGGCCATCCTCGACCTCGCCCGCCGGCTCGCTGGCCAGGTAAATCGCCACGCAGGACAGCGACAGCATCACCAGTGGATGTGCAAAGCCGACGGCGATCGCGCCGGTGAACGATCCAACGAGGACGCCTCCCATCGCCTCCTGAATGAACGCCGGCACCAGCGCCGAGAACTGGGCGTACAGCCCGTTCGCTTGAAGATTGTAGGCAACGACGACGTCGAGGACCTGGAATGCGGACAGCAGCGCGGCCAGCGCGACGACCAGCATGCGGTGGCGCGCGAACGATCGGCCGAGCAGAGCGGTAAACATCAATGGCCGGGTCCGTCCGGCCCCGAATAGACCTGCAGCACGTAATCCTCGAGTTTGAACGGTTCGATTTCGATGTCCGACACCGGAAGCCCCTGCATCGCGTCGAGCGCACGGCCAAGCGGGCCTGGCCACTCGAGCTCCCAATGCCGCGCATCGTGGCAGCGGACGGCCGCTGTCAACGACGAAGGTGGCGGCGGTGCCACTCCCTCGAAGAACACTCGCAGCCGCCGCGGTGTGTCGCGCCGCAGGTCAGCGATCGACGTCTGGCGCACTAGCCGCCCCCGGCGGATGATCCCGACTCGATCGCACAGTCGTTCAACCTCAGAGAGAACGTGCGACGACAGAAAGATCGTCGTCCGGCCCTCCATCTTCAGTTCGTGAACGGTCTCGGCGAAGGCCTCAATCATGAGCGGGTCGAGCCCCGATGTTGGTTCATCGAGAATAAGCAGCGGCGGGTGGCCCATCAGCGCCTGAATGATTCCGAATTTGCGCTTCATGCCGTGCGAGAGTTGATCGAGCTTCCGACGGAGGTCGATGTCGCTGATATCGAACCGGGCGAAGAGCTTTCGCCGGTACGACAGGTCGACTGGCCGCGACTCGAGCGCCGCCAGAAAATCGAGGCATCGCTCGCCCGTCATCTCGCCATAGAGGGGCATTTCTGCCGGCAGATAACCGATACGACGCCGTACCTCGACACTCGCTGCGCGGCAGTCGAGCCCCTCGATCAGCGCTCGCCCGCTGGTCGCTCTGACCAGGTCGAGAAGAATTCGAATCGTCGTGGTCTTGCCGGCGCCGTTCGGCCCAAGAAAGCCGTAGATCTCACCAGGTGCGACGGTCAGGTCGAGCGCTTCCACCGCGACCACCGCGCCGTAGTATTTGGTGAGCGACTCGGTGCGAACCGCGTCAGCCAACGTCAGTGTCTCGGCCGCTCGATCGGCGAGGTGGCGGTGCCGCCCGGGCCCGGAGGAATCGCACCAAGTGCCCGGGTGACGACATCCCAGACGGGATTCTGGGAGGCATTGCCCTGCAGAATCACGTCGCCAGGTTGCGCCGCAATCTCGAAGTCACTGTCCTGTACCGACTCGCTCGGGTGGACGTCTTGCGTCAGCAGTTCGAATTCAACCATGAACGGCCGATCCGCGACCCGGCCGCTGGCGGAGAACTCGACGAGCCGTGAATCGGCGACCGTGACCACCACGCGAGCGCTGTCGAGCGCGATCAACGCGCCGCCGGCCATTGCACCAGGTGGAATGTCGATTTGATAGCAGGCGTCAGCGCCGCGTTGCACCTCGCGCAGTGTCTGTGTCGTACTGGCCTGCATGAACCCGATCAGGGCCTGCAGCACGGTCCGCTTGAGGGCTGGCACCGAGAACGCGGTGGGCTCGGCTCCCTCGAATCTCAACAGGTAGCCACGTCCGTTCGCGCGCATGTATCGCGTGCGCGTGCCGCGCAGCGGATCGTCTGCCGCACCACCGACAATCTGGCCATCTGCGGTCAGCTTGACGATGCGATAGTGCCCTTCGTGATCGTGATCGACGAGCTCCTGGACGGTGAATCGTCCCGACTGCTCTTCAGGCACGAGATCGGCAAGCACGCCGGTCAGGTTCAGGTCGTAGGTCAGCACCTCGATTCCCGAGACCGGCGCGCCCAGCGCAGATCGTGATCGCCCCAGGATCTCCGCCGCCGAGACGGTGGTCTGCCGATCGAGACTGGGAATGACATAGACAACCAGCAGAATTGCCGCGATGGCGGCAACCGGAACGCCCCATGCCCAGCGCAGTGGACGCGGTGCCGCGCGTAATGTTGTGGCTCCGCCGACGCTCGACTGCGCCAGTCGCGCCCGAATCGCGCTCCGCGCGTCAGCCGGAATCTCGCTGGTGGCGACCGCTTCGACCACGCGGGCGACGAGTCGCTTGCGGGCGGAAAGCCGGTCGGCGCATCGAGGACACTCATCGACGTGCGATGCCCAATCGGCCGGCGCTTCACCGTCGGCGATCGTCTGCAATTGCTCGTCGGTTAGACAACGTGCCATGTGATCTCCCCAGCCGGAAGTCTCATCTCCGGCGATCGATTTCCCTTTGAAGGCGATCCAGCGCACGTGTCAACAGGCGTCCGACCGAGGCCTGACGGATACCCGCCGCGTCGCTGATTTCCTGATAGGACAGTCCCTGGGATCGAAGTGCAACGAGCAACCGGTCCCGCGATCGAAGTGCGCGGATGGCCTGCAGGACGGCCTGCTTGTCGTCGAAACGATCGGGCGTCTCAGCCGAGCGCCGTGCGTCGTCTTCGCGGTTCCAGGGGAGCCATCGTCGCAGCCGTCTTTGCCGGTCGCGGCAGGCATGCGCCGCAACGGTGTACAGCCAACCGCGTGCGTTGGCCAGATAGCCGTGCGCCTGCAGGTGCACCATGAGCCGCGCGAAGGTGTCCTGCACGACATCCTGGGCCGCCGCGGGTTCCCGCAGCATGGCCAGCGCCATTCGATACAGCCCGCTCGAGTGAAGGTCGAACAGCGAGGCGACGGTCGAAGCCGGAGCCTGCACGGCTGGTTCCGACATCGGCTGGGTCGAGGAATAGGTCGCCACGAGCTCTGACGCGCTCACACTTATACAACGTTCGAGGTGGCGGATTTGTGACGCCTCTTCTGAATTTCTGGCTTGGTTGGACACTGGAGCGCTGACGGCTACGGCGAAGATCAGATGAAGCGAAGGAAGAAGCGAAGATTGATTGCCTGAGAGTTACCAGCGATCCAGCTGGCGGGCCGCGCTTCGCGCCCGCCGGTCGCAGCTTGCACCAATGGCAAGTTGTCTTCGAATCTTCGTTTCTTCGCACCTTCGACGATAAGTCGTGGTACGTCGCAGCTCGACACGTGGCTGTCGTGGAATTAGCCCCCGCGCGTGTGCATCTCGAGGTGGGCATCCTTTTTCAGTGAGCGTACCGGAATCAGCGTGGTTTCGCGATCCATGCCGAGACGTTCTTCGGCGCCGCGGTCAGCTCGGACAGACCAGACGGCCTGAATCAACCGCTGCAGATCGTCACGGCTCGCACCGGCCCTGAGCGGCCGGCGAAGATCAGTACCGGTGGAGGCGTACAGGCACAGCAGCCACACGCCGTCGGCCGTGAGCCGGCTCCGATCGCACGATGAACAGAACGGCTCGGTCGTTGACGAGATGATCCCGAACGTTTGACCGTCGGGCAACAGGTACCTATCCGCGGGCGCGGATGATTGCTCTTCGATCGGTAGCACGGCGCCGTAGTGAGACGTGAGCCGCTCGAGCATCTCGCGTCTCGAGACGACAGACGATGGGGTCCACCGCGTTGCGCCGCCGACGTCCATGTATTCGATGAACCGCAGTTCGGCGCCGACGGTCTTCGCGTACTCGAGCAAGGGAACCAGCTCGTCGTCGTTGACGCCGCGCATCACCACAGTGTCGAGCTTAAGCGACGCGAACCCGTTTGCCGCCGCCGCGGCGATGCCGTCGAACACCCGATGAAGATCATCGTTTCGAGTCAGCATGCGGAACCGCTCGCGATCGAGTGTATCGAGGCTGACGGTGATGCGATGAAGGCCGGCGTTGCGAAGCGCCGGCGCATAGGTCGATAACAGGACGCCGTTGGTGGTCATCGCGAGGTCCGCGATCGACGGCTTCGCGGCCAGCGCCTCAATCAGTACAGGTAAATCGCGGCGGAGCAGCGGTTCGCCTCCGGTAATCCTGACGCGATCGACCCCAAGCGGGGTGAATGCGTCGACGATCGCCGCCGTCTCCTCGAATGAAAGCAGGCTCTCCCGCGGCAACCACACATACTCGGGCTCCGGCATGCAGTATTGGCAGCGCAGGTTGCACCGGTCGGTGACCGAGATACGCAGGCTCCGCAACGGCCGACCGAATCGATCGATGAGCGACATAGATCGCCTAAGTATGACATCGTTTGTTATCCTTCCCACGCATCGCAACGTTGCGCACCGGTCGTGCAGGGCTGCAGCCCTGCTTCGAATGCCGGTTCGGAAGGAGTCACCGTGAGCGGAACGGCCAGAGCCTCAAGAATGATCGCTATCGTGTTCGCGGTGGGAGCGGCCGCGTCCGTGCTGGCGCAGGGTCGCGCGGACCAGCCGCAGTCACCGCCGACGCCACCCCCGGACGAGCCACGCATTGCCAAGCTCAAGACCGCGGCCGCGGCCGATATCGACTCGATGAAGGTCTTCACGCAGCAGATGGTGGACTCGGTCTTCAGCTTCGGTGAACTTGGATTTCAGGAATTCGAAACCAACCGCTATCTCATCGACATCCTCAAGAAGAACGGGTTCAGTGTCGAGGAAGGGATCGCCGGCATTCCGACCGCGTTCATGGCGACGTGGGGTTCCGGCAAGCCAGTGCTGGCGCTCGGATCGGATATCGACGGAATCCCTCAGGCGTCGCAGAAGCCGGGCGTGGCGTATCACGATCCGTTGATTGAAGGCGCGCCAGGCCATGGCGAAGGGCACAACTCGGGCGAACCGCTGAACATCACCGCGGCGCTGGCGGTGAAAAAGATCATGCAGCGGGAGAAACTGCCCGGCACGATTCGCATCTGGTCTGGTACGGCCGAGGAGCTGGTCGGAACGAAGGCCTACTTCATCCGCGCGGGGCTCTTCAAAGACGTCGACGTCGCCATGTTCGTGCACGTCGGGGACGACATGGGCGTCTCGTGGGGCGACCGGGGCAACGCGACGGGCCTGGTGTCGGTGCTCTACACCTTTCACGGAGAGACCGCTCATGCCGCCGGCGCGCCGTGGCGCGGCCGCAGTGCGCTCGATGCGGTGGAACTGATGGACGTCGGCTGGAACTTCCGGCGCGAGCATCTGCCGCTCGAACAACGGTCGCACTACGTGATCACCGATGGCGGCGACCAGCCCAACGTCGTCCCACGCACGGCGTCCGTCTGGTACTACTTCCGCCAAACTACCTACGAGAAGATCAAGGAGCTGTGGGCCATCGGCGATGCGATGGCGAAGGGTGCGGCCCTGATGACCGGCACGGAACTGATGCCGACGCGTGTGCTCGGCTCTGCGTGGCCGCAGCATTTCAACAAGGCGGTCGCCGAAGCCGCCTACGCCAACATCAACCGCGTCGGACTGCCGCAATGGAGCGATGACGATCAGACCCTTGCGCACGCGCTGCAGAAGGAGCTCGGCTCGCGCGAAACCGGATTGACGACCAAGCTGCAGCCGACGCTGCAAGGACCGGCGACCACGAACACGGGTGGCGGGTCCGACGACATCGGCGATATCTCGTGGAATGTCCCCACCATTACGCTGCGGTATCCGTCGAACATTCCCGGCCTTCCCGGGCACAATTGGGCGAACGCGATTTCCATGGCCACTCCGATCGCGCACAAGGGCGTCACCGCCGGCGCCAAGGTGCAGGCCATGACGATGATCGATCTCCTGATGAAGCCAGCGCTCGTGGAGGCGGCGTGGGACTATTTCCGCACCGTCCAGACCAAGGAGACGAAGTACGAGCCGCTGATTCGTCCGGACGACAAGCCCGCCATCGAACTGAACAAGTCGACGATGGACAAGTATCGCGAGCAGATGAAGAAGTATTACTACGATCCGACGAAGTACAAGACGTACCTCGAGCAGCTGGGGATCACGTATCCGACGGTGAAGAAGTAAGTCACTCGCGGTTCGCGATTCGCTGTTCGCAATTCGTTGTTCGCAATTCGTAGTTCGTAGTTCGTAGTTCGCGGGTCGCCATTCGCAATTCGCAGTTCGCAGTTCGTGGTTCGTGGCTCGCGGTTCGGAGTTCGGGGTTCGCGAAAGCCGGTTAAACCTGCGAACAGCGAACTGCGAATGGCGAATTGCGAACAGCGAATTGCGAATCGCGAAGTATCATTATGAGATGCTCCGCTCCTACAAAGGCGTCACACCGCGAGTGCATCCGGCCGCGTACGTAGACACCAGCGCACAAGTAATCGGCGACGTGGAAATCGGCGACGCCAGCAGCATCTGGATGAACGCCGTGTTGCGCGGTGATGTGCACTGGATTCGTATCGGTGCGCGCTCGAATGTGCAGGACGGCGGCGTCGTGCACGTGATGAACGGCACCCATCCCACAACCATTGGTGATGACGTGACGATCGGCCACGGTGCGATTGTTCATGGGTGCACGCTGCAGAATCGCATTCTGATTGGAATGGGAGCGATTCTGCTCAATGGCGTCGTGGTCGGCGAAGACTCCATCGTTGCGGCCGGCACGCTGCTGGCCGAAGGTACACAGGTGCCGCCCAGATCGCTGGTCATGGGCACTCCCGGCAAGGTGCGCCGGCAATTGAGCGACGAGGACGTCGCTTCGATTCGCGTCTACGCGGAGCGGTACGTCGAGTATCGACTGGACTATATGGACGCCGCGGGCGCCGGATCCGTCCGCTGATGGGATCGCAACAGACCCGGCCGGCGCGCGGGATGCGCGATTTTCTACCGGCCGACGTACGGCGCCGGGAGTACGTCATCGATATCGTCTCGTCCGTGTATCAGCGGTACGGGTTCGAGCCGCTCGAAACGCCGGCGCTCGAAAATATCGAAACTCTGATGGGCAAGTACGGCGAAGAAGGCAACAAGCTGATCTTCAAAGTGCTTCGCCGCGGAGAGCACGAGTCGTCCGGCGAGACGGACCTTGCGCTTCGCTACGATCTCACGGTGCCGCTCGCACGCGTGGTCGCCGAGTATCGCGGTCAGCTGCCCAGGTTCTTCAAGCGCTACCAGATTCAGCCGGTCTGGCGAGCCGACCGACCGGCGCGCGGCCGTTTCCGCGAGTTCTTCCAGTGCGACGTCGACGCGATCGGTTCGCGATCGATGACCGTTGAAGCGGAACTGTGCGCGGCGGTGTGCGACGTGCTGGTGGCGCTCGGATTTCGAGACTTCACGATCAGATTGAATCATCGTGCGGTGTTATCAGGCCTGCTGCGGTCAGCGGGCGTTGCCGACGAGTTGCACGGATCCGCACTTGTCGCCATCGACAAGCTGGACAAGATTGGCGCCGACGGCGTGCGTGCCGAGCTGGTCGCACGAGGTCTGGAGCCGGACGCGGCCACTCGGGCGATGGAAGCGTTCGGCGGCGCGATGACCCTTGAACACGCGGGGGAGTTGGTCGCCGCCATTCCGGACGCCAGCACCGGCATCGAGCAGCTGACGCAAATCTTTGCACTATCAGGTTCGACCTCCGCGAGTGGTTACCTGCGCTTCGATCCCAGCCTGGCCCGCGGCCTGTCGTATTACACCGGGGCCATCATGGAGGTCACGGTACCCGATCTGGCGGGGAGTCTCGGTGGCGGAGGACGCTACGACGGGCTCATCGGGATGTTCCTCGGAGAGGATGTGCCGGCCTGCGGATTTTCGTTGGGATTGGAGCGCATCCTCGTCGTCATGTCGGAACGGCAGATGTTTCCGCCTGCGATCGAACAGGCGTCAGCCGATGTTCTGCTCACGCTGTTCGATGCGGCGAGCATCCCGGAAGCGCTGAAGCTCGCCGGCGAGTTGCGGGAGAGCGGCGCTCGCGTCGAGGTATATCCCGAGCCCGACAAACTCGGAAAGCAGATGAAATACGCGTCGACGCGCAAGATTCCATTCGCCGCGATTCTGGGAGGCGATGAGCTCGCGCGCGGAGAAGTGACGATAAAGAATCTCGAAACCGGGGCGCAGGAATCTATTCCGCGCGCCGCCGTGGTCGGCAAAGTCAGGGGTGCTTCCGCCTGAAGGTCCTTCCGCCTAAAGGCGGAAGCTACGGGATCCTAATTAGCAACGATGTGGCTTCCGCCTTCAGGCGGAAGAAGACGAAAGATGCGCGCCAACGTATGCAAATAGAACCTCTCGGCAAGCTCGCTCGAACGCACACCTGCGGCGCACTGCGCGCCGAGGATGTCGGCAAAGACGTGGTACTCCTCGGCTGGGTGCATCGCGTCCGCGATCTCGGATCGCTCGTGTTCATCGACCTCCGCGACCGGTACGGGGTGACGCAGGTCATCGTCCGGGACGAAGCACTGGTGGCCGAAGCGAAACGGCTGCGGCTCGAGTTCGTGGTCGCCGTGATCGGTCTGGTCGAAAATCGCGAGCCGGAAACGGTGAATAACAAGATCCTGACTGGCCAGATCGAAGTGCTCGCACGGGAGATCCGCCTGCTCAACGACGCAAAAACACCGCCGTTCATGATTACCGACGACGTCGAGGTGAGCGAGGAGGCGCGGCTCAAATACCGCTACATCGATCTCCGCCGGCCACGCATGCAGCGGAACATGATCATCCGTCATCGCGCGACGATGGCGACCCGCCGGTACTTCGATGAGCAGGGATTCCTCGAGATTGAGACGCCGATGCTCACCAAGTCGACACCGGAAGGGGCACGCGACTACCTCGTGCCGAGCCGCGTACACCCCGGCGAGTTCTACGCGCTCCCGCAGTCGCCGCAGATCTTCAAGCAAATCCTGATGATCTCCGGGCTCGATCGCTACTTTCAGATCGTCAAATGTTTTCGCGATGAGGACCTCCGGGCGGACCGGCAGCCGGAATTCACGCAAGTCGATGTCGAGATTTCGTTTGCCACCGAGGACCTCGTGTTTGCGACGCTCGAACCGTTGATGGAGCGGCTGATGGCGCTCATCGGCCGCGACGCGCCGAGGCCGTTTCTCCGGCTGCCGTACGCGGACGCGATCGCGAAGTACGGATCCGACAAGCCCGACCTGCGCTGTGGCATGGAAATCGGTGATCTGTCGCAGGCCTTCGCCACATCAGAGTTCTCGCTGTTTCGCACGGCCATCGGATCCGGTGGCCAGGTTCGCGGCTTTACGGTACCGGGCGGGGCGAAGTACTCGCGCCGGGAACTCGACGAGGTCGTCGAGCAGGCGAAGCAGCTCGGGTCGAGCGGCCTCGTGTGGGCACGCCGGGCCGAGGGCGGCGTGCAAAGCTCCGCATTGAAAGCCGCGGGCGAAGAGGCGATCCGGCGGGCGCTGGATCTGGTGAAGGCGGGTCCCGGGGATCTTCTGCTGATGGCGGCAGGGCCACATGAAGCCGCGTCGATCATGCTTGGTCAGCTCCGCTTGAACGTCGCGAAAAAGCAAGGTCTGCTTGATCCCGATGCGTTTGCGTTTCTGTGGGTGGTCGATTTTCCGATGTTCGAGTGGATCGAGGAAGAGAAGCGATTCGAGTTCATGCACCATCCGTTCACGGCGCCACTGGAGAGCGACCGTCACCTCCTCGAAACGGAGCAGGGCAAGGCGCGCGCGCGTGCCTACGACCTCGTGCTCAACGGCAGTGAAATCGGCGGCGGCAGCATCAGAATCCACGACCAGTCGCTGCAGCGGCTGATCTTCAAGCTGCTCGGTATCTCCGACGAGGAGGCGAAGCTTCGCTTCGGGTTCTTCCTCGATGCACTCGAGTACGGCACGCCTCCTCACGGCGGCATCGCGCTCGGTCTCGACCGCATCGCCGCAATCCTCTGCGGCGAGCCGTCGATCCGGGATGTGATCGCATTTCCGAAAACTGCTCAGGCGGTCGATCTGATGGCGGGTGCGCCCTCGGAGGTCAGTGACAAGCAGTTGAAGGAATTGCGGTTGAAATAATGCTCAAAGTGGAATGCTCAATGTTCAATGCAGACCTCCAGTCAATTGAGCATTGAGCATTGGACATTCAGCATTGCCGGCACTGCCGGCACAGCTCAGCCGGCCGACGTGATACCATCGCAGGCAGCACTGCGTTTTGAAGGAGATCCCCATCCCGCCTGCCACAGTCATGCGCAAGATCTCGGTTCCAGACGAAGGAGCCGAGTCCCTGTACGGCCCGTACGACGAAAATCTGAAGCATCTGGAATCGCTGTTCAATGTGCGAATTCGCACGAATGGCCGAGAGGTGATCGTCGAAGGTGAAGCCGCTGACGCGTCGCGTGCCGAGCACGTGCTCGAGCAGCTGTCCGGATTGATTCGCGGCGGCTACCGGCTGGGGAAGGGGGACGTGCGTACTGCGGCTCAGCTGGTGGAACAGGACGAGCACGTCGAGCTGGCGGACTATTTCCTTCGCGGCGCCCCTCGCGCCACCGGGAAGCGCCAGGTGATGGCGAAGAGCGTCAATCAGCGGCGCTATCTCGAAGCGATCGAGCAGCGTGACATCGTGTTCGGTATCGGTCCTGCCGGAACGGGAAAGACGTATCTGGCCATGGCCCAGGCGGTGTCGTTTCTGCTGTCCAAACGCGTCAGCCGGATCATTCTCGCGCGGCCGGCGGTCGAAGCCGGCGAGAAGCTCGGGTTTCTTCCAGGGGATCTTCAGGAAAAGGTCAATCCGTATCTGCGGCCGTTGTACGACGCGCTCTACGACATGATGGAAATCGAACGAGCCGATCGAATGCTGGAGCGCGGCACCATTGAAGTGGCGCCGATCGCGTTCATGCGCGGACGCACGCTGAACGATGCATTCGTGATCCTCGACGAGGCGCAGAACACCACGTCCGAGCAGATGAAAATGTTTCTGACCAGGCTCGGGTTCGGATCGAAGGCTGTGATTACCGGGGACGTCACGCAGATCGATCTGCCAACAGCGCGCCAGTCCGGCCTCGTGGAGGCGATGAAAGTGGTCGGCGGCGTCGAGGGCATCGCGTTCATTCACTTCGATGAGAAGGACGTGGTGCGGCATCCGCTCGTGCAGCAGATCGTCAAAGCGTACGAAGCGTACGGTGGATCCCGACAGTAGAGGAGGCGGGCGCTCCCGTGCCCGGGGCCGGCGCGGCCCCGACCTCCACGTCACGGTCACCGACGGACGCGGGCGTCGGCTGCGCGATGGCGGTCTCTCGCGTTGGCTCGCGCACGTGGCACCCGCCGCCGCTCGCGGTGACGTCGCCGTCGCGCTCGTCACCGACTCCCACAGCCGCAAGCTCAATTCCGACTATCGACGCATGAACGCGCCGACCGATGTGTTGTCGTTTCCGGCCGTCTTCGACGAGACCGGCTCCGGGCCGGCGAACCCTCGACCCCGGATGCCGCATGGCGCATCGCGGCAGCCCCGAAGGTTTCTCGGCGACATCGTGATCGCGACCGGTACTGCCCGAAAACAAGCGCGTGAGGCCCGGCACTCGTATCAGGACGAGCTGCGCGTGCTCGCGCTGCACGGGCTGCTGCACCTGCTCGGCTACGATCACGACGATCCGGACGATGCCGGCCGCATGGCCCGAGTCGAATCCCGGTTGCGACGGCGCGGCGGCCTTCGCGCCGGCCTCATCGAGCGCTCATGATTCCGCTGCTGTTGTTCCTGCTCGCGGCCGCGGCCGTGTACGTCGGCACCATCGAGACGGCGTTCACCGCGTTGATGCGGCTGTCGCTTCGGCTGATGGTCGAACGCGGTGGCCGCGACGATCGGCTGGGGTTCTACCTGGAAGATCCGACGCAGCTGTTCATTCCCGCGCGTCTCCTCCTCGGCCTGATCTTCTCGCTGGCGACGATGTTCATAGCAATCCTGACCGGTCGAACCGGTTTTCAGTCAATCGGGATGCTGCTGGTCTTCGTCGCGATTTTCATCCTCGTGTTCGAGCACGTGCTGCCGCTTCTGATCGTGCGTCGGAATCCGGAGCGCGTGCTCGAAGTGCTGCTGCCGCCGTTCGACGTCGCCGCACGCTTCCTCTATCCGTTGACCGGCAGCCTGGTCCGCTTGATTGCCGCGGTGCCGCGGCGCGACCGCGGGGAACCGAACAATGGGAACACGCCTCCGGTCGAGAACGAGCGCGGCGACGCGCCGCCTCCACACGCTGAGGCTCCAGCGGAGCCCGGGCTGATTGAAGGGGACGAGCGTCGACTGCTGCAGTCGATCGTCGACTTCGGCGACACGCTGGTGCGCGAAGTGATGACGCCGCGGCCCGATATGGTGGCGATTCAAGCGGACGCAACCTTCGACGAAGTGCGTGCGTTCTTCCGCGAACAGGAGTACTCGCGCATTCCCGTCTACACCGACAACCTCGACAACATCGTCGGGTTCGTGTTCATCAAGGATCTGATTCGCCTCGACCCGCCCGAGTCTGGGAAGTCGCAGCTGCTTCCTGAGCTGACCCGATTCATCCGGCCGGCAACGTTCGTACCGGAAACGAAACGCGTCGCCGAGATGCTGCGCGAATTCCAGCGCCAGCAGGTTCAGATTGCGATCGTGGTCGACGAATACGGTGGGACCGCCGGTCTCGTGACGATTGAGGATCTGCTCGAAGAAATCGTCGGCGAAATACGTGACGAGTACGACGTGGAAACGGAACCGGTCGTCGACGAGGGGGATGGATCGTTCGTGTTCAGCGCCAAGGTGAATATCGCCGAAGTGCACGACCGGCTCGGCGTCGACATCGAGCCGGAAGGATTTGAAACCGTCGGCGGATATGTTCTGACCCGGGCAGGACGCGTCCCTTCGGTCGGGGAGACCTTCGACAGCGACGGATTGCAGGTCGAGGTGCTCGAAGCAGAGCGCCGCCGCATTCACAAGGTCCGGATGCGGCTGGCGCCGCAAGCGCAGCCGGAAGCGTAAAGAGTGTAAACATGTAATTGCTGATTGCTAATTGGTAAATGCTGATTGGTAAATCATGAACATAGAAGAACCCACAATCAGCAATCAGCAATCAGCAATCAGCAATCAAGAATCAACAATCAGCAATCAACAATCAGCAATTACAGTGTCTCCAATGCCATGCCGAAGGTAGGCTATGCGTCGCTCGTCGGGCGGCCGAACGCCGGGAAATCGACGCTGCTGAACCGGTTGATCGGCGAAAAGATCGCCATCGTTTCAGACAAGCCGCAGACCACACGCACTCGCATCCTCGGCGTGAAGAACTATCCCGAGGGACAAATCGCATTTGTCGATACGCCGGGAATTCACCGGCCGCTCCATCGACTGAACGTCCGCATGGTCGATGCCGCCGTCGACACGTTCCGCGAGGTTGACGTCATCGCGCTGGTATTTGACGCGTCGACGAGACCAGGCCACGGCGACGAATACGTATCACGGCTGTTGAAAGACACGTCAACACCAGTCGTGCTGGTGCTCAACAAGATCGATCTGATCCCGAAATCGAGACTGCTGCCGCTCATCGACCAGGCGCGGCAGTGGCATGACTTTGCCGCGATTGTGCCCGTCTCGGCGACGACCGGCGACGGCATCGAGCGCCTCGAGCGCGCGCTCCTCGAACAATTGCCCGAAGGAGAGCCAGCGTATCCGGACGACTATCTGACCGACCAGCCGGAGCGGGTGCTCGTCGCCGAGATGGTCCGCGAAAAGGTCCTCCAACACACGAGAGACGAGCTGCCGTTTTCCACCGCAGTCGTGGTCGATGAGTTCAACGAGGAGGGACGCGAACGGATCCTGCGGCTGTTCTGCACGATTTTCGTGGAGACCGAGTCGCAGAAACCGATCGTCATCGGCCGCGCCGGCGAGATGATCAAGAAGATCGGCACTGAGGCCCGTCGAGACCTGGAAGCCTTCTTTGGCACGAAGGTCTTTCTCGATCTCCGCGTGAAGGTGAATCCCGATTGGCGAGACGACGATCGGTTGTTGGATGAGATAGGAGTGCCTCGATCGAGTGCCAGGGCTGCCAGGGGTGCCAGGAGTGCCGGGAGTGCCGGGAGTGCCAAGGGTGCTGCGACACACGTAGCGCGCGGCTTTAGCCGCGCGAAACCCAAGAACCGAAAGCGCTGATCCGATGCGAAAGCTTCTGATCGTCGTCGTGATCGTCGCGGTGGCTGTTCTCGGCTCGCAGGCGCTGCTCACGCAATCCCCAGCCGATTCGCAGGCGAACCTGCTTTGGTATCGTTCTCCGGCGGTGAACTGGAACGAGGCGCTGCCAGTTGGCAATGGACGACTCGGCGCGATGGTATTCGGTGGCGTCGTCGACGAGCGGCTGCAGCTCAATGAGGACTCGGTGTGGGCCGGACAGAAGCTCGATCGCGTCAATCCGCAGGCGGCAGGGTCGCTTCCAGAGATTCGGCGGCTGCTGTTTGCGGGCAAACCGGCCGTGGCTGAGGCGATTGCCGACAAGACGATCATCTCGGTCCCGCGTCGAATGCCTCCGTATCAAACATTGGGGGACCTCGGGATTCACTTTCAAATTGACGGCGTGACTTCCGACTACAGGCGAGAACTCGACCTCGATCAGGCGATTGCCCGGGTACGGTTCCGCGCCGGCGGCACGCAGTTCACGCGCGAAGTGTTTGCGACCGCAGTCGACCAGGCGATCGTTGTGCGCCTGACCGCCGAACGCCGTGGTGCGATCGGATTCACGCTCTCGATGTCCCGGGAGCGTGATGCGACGTCCCACGCTGATGGAAGCTCGGTCGTGCTCGAGGGGCAGGCTTTGCCGGCATCTGCGCGTCATGCGGACGAGCCGAGGACCGGTGTCCGTTTCGCCGCGATCGCTCGTGTCGCAACAGAGGGCGGGCACATGGAGACCGATGCGACGTCCGTCACGGTGCGTGATGCAGATGCGGCCACGATCCTGATTGACGCGGCGACGACGATGCGAGAGGCGGATCCGGCGAACGCGGCGCGCGGTCGACTCGCCTCGATCTCCTCACGCGGTTACCAACAGCTGCGCGACAGCCACATCGCCGACTATCAACGGTTCGCGAAACGCGTTCAGTTGAAGTTGGCGGGAAGCACGCCGGATCTTCCGACCGATGAACGTCTGGCGCGAGTGAAGGGCGGAGCGACGGATGTGGCGCTCGAGGCGCAGTACTTTCAATTCGGCAGATATCTGCTTATTGCAAGTAGCCGGCCGGGTGCGCTGCCGGCCAACCTGCAGGGTATCTGGAACGACTCGCTCGCGCCGTCCTGGGACAGCAAGTACACGATCAACATCAATACCGAGATGAACTACTGGCCGGCGGAGACGACCAACCTCTCGGAGCTTCACGGCCCGCTGTTCGATCTGGTCGACAAGGCCCGGGAAGACGGTCGGCATGTGGCGCAGACGATGTACGGAGCACGTGGCTTCGTCATTCATCACAATACGGACGCATGGGGGCATGCCGGTCCGATCGACGGCGTGAAATCGGGTATCTGGCCATCGGGTGGTGCCTGGCTGTCGCTGCACTTCTGGGATCACTACGACTTCACCCGAGACCGCGAGTTCCTGCGGACCCGCGCCTACCCGGTGTTGAAGGAAGCCGCCGAGTTCTTTCTCGACTACATGGTGCCGGATCGTGACGGAAAGCTCGTCACTGGCCCATCGATTTCACCCGAAAACCAATACAAGCTCCCGGACGGTACCGTTGCGTCTCTGACAATGGGGCCGTATATGGATACGGAAATCGCCGATGCGCTCTTTGGGCGGGTCATTCAGGCGAGCGAGATCCTCGGCGTCGACTCCGAGTTCCGGGCGCACGTCGCGGCTGCGCGCGGCAGACTTCCGCCACTCGAGATCGGAAAGTTCGGACAGTTGCAGGAATGGCGCGAAGACTATGACGAGCGCGAGCCCGGCCATCGCCATATCTCTCATCTGTTCGCGCTGCATCCCGGCAACCAGATCACGCCACGAGGGACGCCGGAGCTGGCTCGGGCGGCGCGGGTGACGCTCGAACGGCGTCTGGCCGCCGGTGGTGGCGGTACCGGCTGGAGCCGTGCGTGGATCGTGAATTTCTGGGCGAGACTCGAGGAAGGAGATCGAGCCCACGATAATCTCGTCGCGCTCATTGGCAAGTCGACGCAACCGAACATGCTCGACAGCCATCCACCATTCCAGATTGACGGCAACTTCGGCGGCACCGCCGGCATCGTGGAAATGCTGCTGCAATCACATGCCGGAGAGATTGCAATTCTGCCAGCGCTGCCCACGGCGTGGCGCGCAGGATCGGTGACCGGCCTCCGCGCCCGGGGAGCCATTGCTGTAGATATCCGGTGGGATGGCGTGAAGGCGACAGAGGTCAAGCTGCGTCCGGATGTCGATGGCGAACAGGTTATTCGCCCGCCAAAGGGACAGCAAGTTGCTGCCATTTCACTTCGGAATGCATCAGTGCCGATGCTATCCAGCCCCGATGGCGCCGTACGCGCGACATTGCGGGCCGGAAATGAGTACGTCGTGAGCTTCTCATCAGCCAACAGATAAGCGGAACACCCGTATCCCTTCGGAACCCCGGATTCCGGCGCCGTCGATACGGCGCGCGACTCTGTGGAACTCTCCACCGCTTCAAACTGAATAGTAGATGTGCACGTCGAATTGATGAGCGCATGAGCCAGGACCCTTTACCTGACGACGTGAGCGACGAGCAGCTGGTGGCTCGAATCGCTGGTCGCGATGCGGCGGCATTGAGCACGTTGTTCCGCCGCCGACAAGCGGACGTGTATCGGGTCGCGATGCTGATGACAGGCTCGACGGCGGCTGCCGAGGATGTGACGCAGGACGTGTTCCTGGCGGTTCTGCGCGATGCCCGGCGATTCGAATCCGGCCACGCCCCGGTGGTGGCGTGGCTGTGTGGCATCGCCCGCAATCACGCGCGGCGCCGGCTCGATCGCGACCGGCGAATGGTGCCATTACCTGAGCAGCCGGAGAAGACAGCATCGACTCCCGTTCTGCATACCGATCCGATCGGCGACCTCGCGATCGCCGAGGACATCCATGCGCTTCGTCGTGCCGTGCTGAGTCTGCCGGTCCGCTATCGCGAGGTCGTCGTGCTCTGCGACTTACAGGATCTGAGCTACGCGGATGCGGCCGCGGCACTCGAATGCGCGGTTGGCACCGTGCGTTCGCGGCTGCATCGCGCGCGTGCGTTGCTCGAGGCCAAGATGCGCGCGAGCAGAACTCATCACCGGCTGGCGGCAGCCAAGAAGATCGCGGGGTGCCTCGCATGAGCGATGAATATCGACGAGCGATGAATGCGCTGGCTCGCGAGACGAAGATGGATCCGGCCAGTGCACATCGAATCGAAGACGAGCTATTGCAGGCCACGATCCAACCAGAGACCGGATCGAACCGACATCATTGGCTTCCGCGTTTAGGGGAAGGATCCAATAAGTCTCCGAGATCATGGGCGCGAATTGCGGCCGCCATTCTCTTGATCGCGGGATCTCTGGTTGTGTGGAAGATGACTCGACCGGGGCCCGCCGCGGAGCGAACGTTCGCGGACCAGCGAAGCGATCGGGCGAGCCCACCACAGGCGGTCCTGGTTGAGAAGACCGACCCGTCGCCAGCATCGCACCGCAAGCTGCCGGACACCCTTCGTCCGAGCCGCACCAAGCACTCACCTCGGGCAGCACAGGTAGTCAGGCCCTCCGGGTTTGTTGAATTGCCGTGGTCTGCCGGACTCCCGCCGTTCGAGAGCGGCGAGATTGTGCGAATGGAAGTACCGGTGGCGACGCTGCCGACCTATGGAATCGATATCTCGGCCGGTTCGGCCAGTGGACCTGTGGAAGCAGACGTTCTCATCGGACAGGACGGGTTCGCACGGGCGATCCGCCTCGTTGCGAGCACTGCAAGGAGTACGCAATGAAGAAGCTGTGGATAGCGTTTACCGTTTTAGGCTTGTCGGTGCCGCTCGTGGCACAGCGCGGCACGGTCGATCCCGCGCAGGATCCCGCGGCCAGGGAGCTTCTTGTCCAGAAGCTAGCGGGCGAATATCGAACTCGTGTTGCCGTCGAGGCGAAGACGACAACCGGCGCGCCGTACTCGGCTGAGGCCGTCACGGAATCGACCCAGCTACTCGCCGACGGCAACCGGATCAGCCGCAAGTCGGTGACGCGCATCTATCGGGACGGTGAAGGACGGACGAGGCGCGAAGAGATGGATGATACCGGCACGGTGATCACCATCTCCATCGTCGATCCCGTTGCGCACGTGAGCTACGTATTGGACCCGGCAACGCGTAGCGCTTATCGCGATCAGGTGCTCCTTCGAACTCCGATGGTGGCTCGCGGCCGCGGCGGTGCCCCAGCCGACATCGCCGCGAAGCTCGAAGCTGAATCAAGGGCCCGGGGATCCATTGAAACCAGGCGATCCGGTACAGATGCACCTCCTCCACCGCCCCCGCCGCCACCCCTTCCTGGGGCGCCTGGCACGAAGGCATTTACCGAGGGGATGGCTGGTGGAGGAGTCGTGACCGAGGACCTCGGCCAGCAAACCGTCGAGGGGCTGAGCGCGAACGGTACGCGATCCACGACGACGATCCCGGCCGGCGCGATCGGCAATCTGCAGCCGATCAAAGTGGTCGCCGAGCAATGGGTCTCGCCGGATCTGCAGGTGCTCGTTCTGACGAAGCACAGCGACCCGCGCAGCGGCGAGACGACATACCGGCTGCAGAACATCGTTCGGGCCGAACCCGATCGATCGCTCTTCACCGTGCCGCCCGATTACACGTTGAAGGAATCGGGGATTCGAGAGCCGCTGGAGCGCTAGCGGCGGCGTGTTTGAAGACGGCCGAACTAAGGACCCAACGAACCACGAACTAACGAACCACGAACCACCGAACCACCGAACCACCGAACCAACGAACTAACGAACTAACGAACTAACGAACCAACGAACGGCTCGCGATTTCCAGCCACGATGACCGATCGAGTCATCGTGGCTGTTTTTTCGTACGCTCCCAACCGAGAACCTGATAGATTGAGTGGTTCTCGCTCATAGGGTTGGACCTCGCTTATGCCCCAGCGCAAGCTCGATGTCGTTCTCGATTCGGTCAAACGCCTCATGCGAATGGGTGCGACCGCCAATCTCGTCAATCTGCTCCAGAAACAGCATCCTGCGGATTTGGCGCAGCTCCTCTCCGAGCTGCCGGATAAGGAACGGCGGTCGGCGTTCACCCTTCTGGCCGAGCGAAACACCAAGCTCGCGATGGAAGCACTGAGCGAGTTGGGTCCCGAGGCTGGAGCCGCACTTCTGCGCGAGCGATCTGCCGACGAGATCGTCAAGTTGACGCAGGAACTGCCATCAGACGATGCGGCCGCTTTGATCGACTACTTGCCCGAGGAACTGTCGACAGCCGTCCTCGAGTTGATGCAGAAGCGACCGGCCGGCGGGGACGTCGGAGACCTGCTCGAATACGCCGAGCAGACCGCCGGCCGCATCATGAATCCGAAGGTCTTTGCCCTTGCAGAGGACATGACCGCGGCGGAAGCGATCACGGCGCTCCAGGGATCGCGCGACGTTGAAGTGGTTTTTTATCTTTACGTGATCGACGCACGCCGCCACCTCGTCGGCGTCGTCTCCTTGCGGCGTCTGCTGCTGGTCGCCCCGGAGACGCCGCTGAAGCGGATCATGACGACGGATCTCATCAGTGTCCGTGCCGACATGGACCAGGAGGAAGTGGCGCGTCTCGTCGCCTCGTACAACCTCTTGGCCATTCCGGTCGTCGACGAGGAAAACAAGCTGGTCGGCGTCATCACCGTGGACGACGTGATCGATGTCATCAAGGACGAAGCCACTGAAGATATCTACCGGCTCGCTGGTGTTTCGAGCGACGAGCGCGTATTTACGCCAACCTCGGAGTCGTTGCGCAAGCGCTTTCCGTGGCTGCTCATCAATCTGGTGACCGCATTTATCGCCGCCGGCGTGGTCAAGCTATTCGAAGGCACGCTCGCCGCCTGGCTTGCGCTGGCCGTCTTCATGCCGATCGTGCCGGGAATGGGCGGCAACGCGGCGACGCAAACGTTGACGGTGATCGTGCGCGGGCTGGCGCTGGGCGAGCTCACCTGGGCCAACGCCCGCAAGGCGCTGTTCAAGGAGATCCTGGTGGGGGTTGGCAACGGGGCGGCAACCGGCATCGTTGCGGCACTTCTGGCCTGGGCGATGGCGGGGCAACCATCGCTCGGCATTCTGCTCTTCCTCGCGATGGTGATCAACCTGTTCGTCGCCGGTGCGGCAGGCACCTTGATTCCGTTGGGATTGAAGGCGCTGAAAGTGGATCCGGCGCTCGCGTCCACGGTGTTTATCACCACTTTTACCGACGTCTGCGGCTTTGCCGCGTTCCTCGGGCTGGCGACGATGGTCCTCAGGATGAAGGCGCACACGGGATAGAATGAAGGGCCAGACGCATGCCCGTTTACACGTCCGAAGCGCTGATCCTGCGTACCTACAAGCTGGGCGAAGTGGATCGCATCGTCGTGTTCCTGACGCGCGACCGGGGGAAGAAGCGAGGAGTGGCGAAAGGCGCGCGGCGGGTACGGTCGCGGTTCACTGGTGCGCTCGAGCCGATGACGCGTGCTGGGGTGGCGTACTACGAACGGGAACAGCGGGATCTCGTCCGCATCAATTACGTTGAGCCGATGCGATCGCCGTTGTCGGGATCGAATGGCGACGCGCTCGGGTACGTCGGATACTTTGCCGAGTTGATTGATGAGTGGGCGCCCGAGGCGCACGCCGATGAACGTCTGTTCCGGCTGGGATCGTCGATGACCGATGCGATCGCTGCCGGCGGAATGGCGGATCCGCTTGCGCGGTATTTCGAGTATTGGCTGTTGCGGCTGCAAGGCGTCTATCCATCGCTCGTGGCGTGCCCCGCGTGCGCGTCGCCGCTGGTAAGCGGGGCAGTGATGCCGCCGCGAGAAGATGTGTTTGTCTGCCCGTCATGTGCCCCGGGCGGCGGCACGGCACTGGGGATTGAAGCGCTGAAATTCCTCAAGGCGGCCGGCGGTGTCGGGCCCGATCGCCTGGAAGCGATGCCGCTTCAACCGCGGGCGTCGCGCGAGCTGGAAACGGTGCACCGCCGTCTTCTGAATCTTCATCTCGAAAAGGAATTGAAATCAGCCCGGGTGCTGCGGGAAATGCGGCACGCCCGGTAAATCGAATGGTCACGCTTCAGCAACTCATCTTCAAGCTCTCGGAATTCTGGGCCTCCAGGGGTTGCCTGCTCCAGCAGCCGCTCGATATCGAAATGGGCGCCGGCACGATGCATCCCGAGACTTTTCTGCGCGTCCTCGGGCCGGCGCACTGGAACGTGGCCTACGTGCAACCATCCCGTCGACCGGCGGATGGACGTTTCGGTGAGAATCCCAATCGCCTGTTCAAGCATCAGCAGTTCCAGGTGATCCTGAAGCCCGCCCCAGACGACGTGCAGCAGCTGTATCTGCAAAGCCTCGAGGCATGCGGCATCGATCTGCGTGCCCACGACGTACGATTCGAAGAAGACAACTGGGAATCGCCGACGCTTGGCGCCTGGGGCATCGGGTGGCAGGTGCTCTTCGACGGCCAGGAGATCACGCAGTTCACCTATTTCCAGCAGGCAGGCGGCGTCGATTTATCACCAATCTCGGTCGAGCTGACTTACGGGATCGAACGGTTCGCGATGGCGCTCCAGGACGTCGACGACGTGTTCGACGTCGAGTGGGCGCCTGGCGTGAAGTATCGCGACGTTCGGCATCGCGACGAGGTCGAGCAGTCGAAGTATGCGTTCGGGCAGATCGACATGCCCGCCGCGGAATTGCACGCTCTCCATCGTGATCTCTTCGACAAGTACTACGGGCTTGCGCAGGTGCTGCTGCGGAGCGATCTCGTGTTGCCGGCGCTCGACTATTGCTTGAAGTGTTCGCACATGTTCAACCTCCTCGACGCCAGCGGCGGAATCGGGGTGACTGAGCGCATGGCTTACATCCTTCGGGTGCGGCAGCTCGCCATTGCGATTGCCAAGCGGTGGTTGGGAGAGAAGGGGGACGCCTGA
>JBPYFA010000467.1:0-7474 GCA_051986585.1 Vicinamibacterales bacterium
AGCTTCCAGTTCCCAGCTTCCAGCTCTTAGTTCTCAGTTTCGAGTTGCCAGTTCACAGTCGCGCACCGTTGGCACTCGTGGCACTCACGGCACGCGTGGCACGCACGGCACTCGTGGCACGCACGGCACCCTTGGCACTCCAGGCACACCTGGCACCCGTGGCACTCCAGGCACACCTGGCACCCGTGGCACTCCTAGCACCCGTGGCACTCCTGGCACCCGTGGCACTCCTGGCACCCTTGGCCCCCCCAGCACGCTAGTGCTCCGCCGTTTCCGCCCTCCGATTGCTGTTCGTGTCACCGTCGCGCGCGGCCGTCCGATCCGAGTGGCCATCGATCGCCGCGGCATGCCGGGCGGTGATGTTGAACGCGCCGCGGGGCCGTGGCGAACGTCTGGCGCATGGTGGGAGGCGGGATCGTCCGCCTGGGACCGTGACGAATGGGATGCGGCGCTGAGCGATGGATCCGTCTGCCGGCTGTTTCACGATCGGATCACCGATCGCTGGTTCCTCGACGGCGTCCTCGATTGATCCGAGATGTACGTCGAGCTGCACGCGTCATCGGCGTTTTCATTTCTCGATGGGGCTTCGCTTCCGGAGGCACTCGTCGACCGCGCCGCTGCGCTCGGTTATCCCGCGCTCGCGCTGCTCGATCGCGACGGTGTCTACGGCGCGCCGCGGTTTCATCTCGCGGCGAAACGCGCCGGCATCACCGCCATCATCGGCGCCGAATTGACGATGGCGATTGGGACGGCGGCGTCGGTCTTCCGCCTGCCCGTGCTGATTGAATCGCGAACTGGCTATCGAAACCTCTGCCGGCTCGTCACACGCATGAAGCTTCGCGCCGCGAAGGGAGAGGGCGCGCTCACGCTCGACGAGCTGGATGGGCGGGTCGATGGACTGGTGGCGCTGGTTGGCCGCTCTGCGCTCAGCGGCCCCCGGTTCGGTGTTGGTGGACTGGTCGATCGCATCGTCGGCACGTTCAGCGCTCGGAACGTGTACATCGAACTGCAGCGCCACCTGCTGCGGGAGGAAGAAGCCGACAATCAGGCGCTGGTCGATCTGGCCTCGGCGTTTCACGTGCCGGTGATTGCCACCAATGGTGTGCGCTTTGCCGAGCCGTCGAACCGTCCGTTGTACGACGTGCTCACCTGTATCCGTCACAAAACGACGCTGGCGCGGGCCGGCCGTCGTTTGACGTGGAACGCCGAGCGATATCTGAAGTCCCCCGACGCGATGGCCCGGCTCTTTGCCGACATGCCGGGCGCGATTGCCGCGACGCGCGATCTCGCGGATCGACTTCAGTACACGATGGCGGATCTCGGTTACCGGTTTCCTGATTATCCGGTGCCGCCAGGCGAGACGATGGCGTCGTTCCTTCGGAAGATCACGCAGGCGGGAGCGCGGGAACGCTATCGCCCGTACGACGATCGCGCGCGGCGCCAGGTCGAGCGCGAGCTGGATCTGATCGAGAAGCTCGATCTCCCCGGCTACTTCCTGATCGTCTGGGACATCGTCAATTTCTGCCGCCAGCAGGACATCCTGGTCCAGGGCCGAGGGTCGGCCGCAAACAGCGCGGTCTGTTACAGCCTGGGAATCACCGCCGTCGATCCGGTCGGGATGGATCTGCTGTTCGAGCGCTTTCTGTCGGAAGAGCGCGGCGAATGGCCGGACATCGATCTCGATCTGCCGAGCGGCGACCGGCGCGAACGGGCGATTCAGCATCTTTATGCGAAGTACGGCAATCGTGTCGAGTCGGATGGATCCACTGGCGCTCCGATCGGGCCACGGATTGCGATGACCGCCAACGTCATCACCTACCGCGGCCGCAGTGCGGCGCGCGAGGTTGGCAAGGCGCTCTCGCTCGAGACCGCGCAGATCGATCAGCTGGCGAAGGTGATGAATCATTTCGAGTGGGTGGATCCGAAGGAGACGCTGGAACGCAACCTCCGCGAAGTCGGCCTCGATTTTCATCATCCGACGATCCAGACCTTCGGCCGGCTATGGCAGGAGATCCAGGATCTGCCACGCCATCTCGGTCAGCACTCCGGCGGGATGGTGATGTGCCACGGCCGTTTGGACGACGTGGTGCCGCTCGAGAACGCGAGTATGCCGAACCGCGTTGTCGTGCAGTGGGACAAGGACGACTGCGCCGACATGAAGATCGTGAAGGTCGACTTGCTTGGTCTTGGCATGATGTCGGTGCTGCAGGATGCGCTGGAGTTGGTGAATCAGCATCGCAGTTCGCAGTTCGCTCTTCGCGATTCGCAATTCGCAATCGGCGATGCGCAAGAAAATGGATTGATTCGTACCTCGCAGTCGGAGGCAGGGAGCGCGAACTGCGAACCGCGAACTGCGAACCGCGACGTGGATGTACTCGATTTGGCGCATCTTCCTCCGAACGACCCGGCGGTCTATCGCATGTTGCAGGAAGCGGACACGATCGGAATTTTTCAGGTCGAATCGCGAGCGCAGATGGCGACGCTGCCGCGGCTGCGGCCGCGCTGCTTTTACGACATTGTCGTCGAGGTGGCGATTATCCGGCCTGGTCCGATCGTCGGCCAGATGGTGCATCCCTACCTCAAACGGCGCCAGGGGGCCGAGCCGGTGGCGTATCCGCACCCATCGCTCGAGCCGATCCTCGCGCGCACACTCGGAGTGCCGCTGTTTCAGGAGCAGCTGCTTCGAATGGCAATGGTGGCCGCGGGATTTTCCGGCGGCGAGGCGGAGGAGCTTCGCCGCGCGTTCGGGTTCAAACGCGCGGAACATCGGATGCAGCAGATCGAAGCGAAGCTGCGGGCTGGCATGGAGCGGCAGGGGATCACCGGCGACGCCGCAGAGGAAATCATCCGATCGATCACGTCGTTTGCGTTGTATGGATTCCCCGAGTCGCACGCGGCCAGTTTTGCGCTGCTCGTCTATGCCAGCGCCTACCTGAAGGCACATTACCCGGCGGCGTTCTACACGGCGCTGCTGAACAATCAACCGATGGGGTTCTACCATCCGGCCACGCTCGTGAAAGACGCGCAGCGACACGGGGTCCGCTTTGCGCCGATCGACGTGCAGGAATCAGATTGGCCATGCCGCGTCGATCCGGACGGCCGTGTTCGATTGGGGCTGATGTATGTGAATGGGCTGCGTCAGGAAATGGGGAAGACGATTGCCGCGGCTCGCGATTCGCGGTTCGCGAGTCGCACAACGAATTCGACCGATGAGGGTGGTAGCGATGCATCTCAGCCCGGGCGCTGCCCGAAGTGTGGGTGCGACGACGCATCGATGCTGGAACAGACTGCTGCCTCCGGTTATTTTTGCAACATTTGCGCGCATGAATGGGCGGACGGCGAACCGCGAACCGCGAGTTGCGAACCGCGAACCGCATCCCGGCGCTACGAATCTCTCGACGATCTCATTACCCGAACTGGCGTGCGCCGTGATGAACTCGCGACGCTCGCGGAAATCGGTGCGCTCAACGCATTCGGTTACGACCGGCGCACGGCGTTATGGCAAATCGAGAAGGCCGTGCGACCAAAGGGAGAATTGTTCGCGGAACGCGACGAGTGGCTGACGTCGTCAATGGCTGCCCCCCAGTCCCGCACTACGGATTCCGGACCTCGGCCCCCGGATCCCGATACCACGTCCCCTTTGCGCGCGATGACGCCGCCGGAACGATTGATGGCCGACTATGCCGGAACCAGTTTGACAATTGGTCCGCATCCGCTTGCGCTGCGCCGAGCGGAGCTCGCGCTACGTGGCGTGCTGCGCGCGAGCGATTTGCCGCATGGGCGGCATGGCCGACGCGTGCGCGTGGCCGGAGCCGTCATCACGCGCCAGCGCCCGGGTACCGCAAAAGGATTCGTGTTTCTCACGCTCGAAGATGAAACGGGTATCGCCAATGTCATTGTTCGTCCCGATCTCTTTACCGAGCAGAAGCGGGCGATTGTCGGCGAGCCCTACCTCCTCGTCGAGGGCACGCTTCAGATTCAGGAAGGGGTCACATCGATAAAAGCGGAGCGGGTGATTGGACTGTCGGGAGGTGGTCCAGAACCTCAATCGCACGATTTCCGGTAGTCCACTCCCGCCAAAAGGATGAGCTGACTGGCGCGCCAATTGCACAGTTCCTCCTCAGATGCGAAGTGGTCGCGAAAAAACTTCTGATTCGCGTGCAGAGAGGACCGTTTTCCAGCTGGCGGCATGGTGCTTGAGAGGTTCTGTATGGTTCCTGTTCGCCACAGCCGGGCTGGTCGCTTGCACAACGACGGCCGCCAACTCCACACTTGCTCATCCGATTACCTCTCAACAAGCGGCTGAGCTTTGGGTACGGCCGAATCCCGGCCGCGACCTCTTCTATGGGATCGGTGGCTCGCGTCTCGCTCCCGATCCGGCACTGGTCTATACCGTGATCGATATCAAACGATCCGGATTCAGCCGGGGCTACACGCTGAAGGATCCGCACGACCGCGAATGGAGCGCGAAGTTCCCGCCGGAAGCTCCCACTGAAGTTGCCGCCTCGCGCATTCTCTGGGGTGTTGGCTATCATCAGCCTCCGATCTATTACCTTGCCGAATGGCGCGCCGCCGAAGCCCCTTCTCCGAACCCGCAGCTCCCGGCACGGTTTCGGGAAAAATCGCCGGACTTCCACGGCCTTGCCGCGAAGGAACCGTGGTCGTACTACCACAACCCGTTTGTCGGCACCCGGGAAATGAATGGGCTGCTCGTCCTGCAAGCCATGCTCGGCAACTCCGATCTCAAGGATCAGCAGAACATGATTTACACCCTGAAAGAAGCGGTTGAGGGTGTGAAGCGTTGGTACGTGGCTCGCGACCTCGGTCAGTCGTTCGGACGAACCGGAGTGCTCGACGCGCCGCGCGGCGATCCCGCGGTGTTCGAACAAACCCCGTTCATCACCGGTGTCGCGAACGGCAAAGTGCAGTTCGATTACCGAGGCCGCCATCGCGTGCTGTTCGAAAATATTTCGCCAGCCGATGTACGGTGGGTCTGCCAGCTGCTGCACGCGCTCACCGAGGACCAGTGGCACGACGCCTTCCGCGCCGCAGGTTATCCGCTGCCGATTGCCGATCGGTTCATTCGACGCATGAAGCAGAAAATCGACGAAGGCATGGGCTTGAAGGATTCATGACCGCCGCCCGATCTCGACGCGTTCGATTCATGGCCGTCGCGCTGTTCGCCGCCGCAGCCTGGGCTGTTGTCCCGGTGCCCGTTCGTGGCGCTCAGCAGAAAGGCAACGCCGAGCAGACGATCGATGAGCGGACCCCGCTCCATGAGGTCGACCCGATCCACGACATCCAGGTCGCTCTGGTTCGGCTGCCGCTTGCCGCTGCGTTGGGAGCCGCGCTCGCGCTCCGGCCGAGGCGGCGGGGGACACCGCAGCGAACGCCGGCCGTGCTGCAAACGCAGATCATCCTGTCGATCGTCGGTGCGGTGATCATGCTCGTCGTCGGCGCCAGCCTTGCACGGGCGTTCGGCATCGTGGGCGCGGCGAATCTCATTCGCTACCGTTCGAAGATCGACGATCCCAAGGACGCCGTCGTCATGTTGTGTACGCTGGCGGTCGGTCTTGCCTCGGGCGTCGGCCTCTACGCGCTGGCCGTCGTCTCGACCGCCTTCATCGGCGGCGCCCTGTGGGTAATCGAATCGTTCGAAGCGCCGCAGCGGCATTTCGAGCTCAAGATCAAAGCCGGAGACGACACCGACGCGCTCCGGCCAAAAATCGAGGACATTCTCCGGCGCTACCAGCTGGCCTTCGAGCTTCGCACCTCGTCGGATGAAGAGGTGTGCTACGACGTGCAGGTGCCGTTTGAAGTGCAGACCGATCGTATTTCCAACACCATCCTCCGTCTCGATCGCGACGGCCATGCCGCCGTCGAGTGGACCGAGAAGAAGAACGGTAAAAAGTGAAACTCATCATTCAACCGGACGATGGCGTCACACCGCTGGTGCAGGCGGTGCGGAACGCCAAGAAGACCGTCGACATCGTGATCTTCCGCTTCGATCGCGTCGAGCTCGAGAAGGCCCTCGAGGCCGCGGTCGCGCGCGGCGTGGTCGTCCGCGCGCTGATTGCGCATACCAACCGCGGCGGTGAGAAGATGCTGCGCAGGCTGGAGCTGCGTCTGCTCGATGCCGGCGTGACGGTCGCCAGGACCGCCGATGATCTGCCGCGCTACCACGGCAAGATGATGGTGATCGACGATACGCTGCACGTGTTTGGCTTCAACTACACCCGGCTCGACATCGAGAAGAGCCGCAGCTTCGGCATCGTCACCGACGACGCGGCCCTGGTGAAGGAGGCATGCGCGCTGTTTGAAGCCGACAGCACCCGGCAACCCTATAAGCCGGGCAGTAACGATCTGGTCGTCAGTCCCGAGAGCTCGCGCGAGAGACTCACCGAGTTCATCAAGAAGGCGAAAAAGGAACTGCTGATCTACGACGCGAAGGTGAGCGACCGGTTGATCCTGCGCCATCTCGCCGAGCGCGCCAAGGCCGGCGTCGAAATTCGCATGTTCGGCAAGCTTGCCAAGGGCGCCAGCGGCGTCGAAGCGCGCAAGCTGCCGGACTTGAGGCTCCACGTCAGGACGATCGTGCGCGACGGCACCGCCGCCTTCGTCGGCAGCCAGAGCCTGCGCAAGCTGGAGCTCGACGGCCGTCGCGAAATTGGTGTGATTGTGTCGGACGAAAAGGTGGTCAAAAAGATCCGCGACGTCTTCGAGGCCGACTGGGCGCTGACGCCGGAGGCCAAGGCCGCCGCTGCCGCTGCTGAAAAGGAAAAAGAGAAGGATAAAGAAAAGGAAAAGGTCACTTCCTCCGCGTGAAGCTGCCGCTGTCGAACACCTTGCCCTGCCGCGAGATCGCGTTGAACCACATTTCGTCGCCGTTGATCTCGGCAATCAGGAAGCTCTGATCCTGATCGTTGCCGGCGGCGGTAATGCCGGTACTCTTATCGATATTTCCCTTCCGCAGCTGTCCGCCCGATCCGACGACGAAATAGACGATCCCCTTCTGCGGCTTGGTGCGCTCGTAGAAGTGGTCGTGGCCGGTGAATACGACGCTGACGTTGTATTTCAAGAACAGTGGTTCGAGCACATCCCGGATTTGCGTGTCCGAGCCGTGCCTCTCTCCCGACGAGTACGGGGGGTGATGGAAGTACGGGATCTTCCAGTCGGAATCGGAATTCTTGAGTTCCTGTTCCAACCACGCCACCTGTTCCGGCCGGAGATATGAGCTCTCGAGCACGAAGAAGCGCACGCTCTGTTTCGTATCCGGCTTGAACGAGTAGTACTGCTTGCCGTCCATGTTGAACAGCTTGTAGTTGCGCTGCTCCTGGGGATCGTCGTGATTGCCGAGCGACGCGTAGAATTTCACCCCTCCGTCGATCAGCGGCTTGTATGGATCTTCGAACTTCTTCTTGAAATCCTGCGGTCGCTCGGATCCGTACAGGTTGTCGCCGACCAGGATGACGAT
>JBPYFA010000468.1:0-5125 GCA_051986585.1 Vicinamibacterales bacterium
TTGGCACTCTTGGCACTCTTGGCACTCTTGGCACTCTTGGCACTCTTGGCACCCCTGGCACCCCTGGCACCCCTGGCACCCCTGGCACCCTCGCCACGGAGGCCCCTACCGAAAATTCATCCCCACACCGAAGCCTTCTTCGCCCACGTTGAATCCTGGTACCGCTCTCGAAACGCCGCGGCGGTTGCTGCGAGAGCTGATCCGTCGCCACTGGCTTTGTACTTCGACACGCCGGCCCAGTACTGCGCCTCTGGCGCTGCGTCGGTTGTCGGAAACTTCGCGAGGATGTTGCGATAGAGGCGTTCCGCTTCGGCATAGTTCTGATGCTGGAACGCAACCTTTGCCAGCCCGAGCTCGAGCTGCGACAGGAAATCATCAGTGGGCAAAAACCCCTCGATGCGATGACGTTCGTCGCCGTCCGGATCGAGGATGAGAATGGTTGGTGTCCACTGGGCGTCGAAACGTTGGCTGAGACGCTTGTATTCGTCTCTCTGCTCACGAACGTGGACGCGCACCGGGACCATGTGGTCGTTGATGAAGCGCGCCACCGCAGGATCGGAGTACACCTCGGCTTCCAGCCGAGCGCAGCCCGTTCACATCGGTGCGGCAGTGAAGTCGACCAGGATCGGACGCTGATTGGACCGCGCGTCGGTCAGCGCGGAAGCAAGATCGTGTCTCCATGGAATCGTCGTCGAGATCGTCGCCATGTGCCCTCCTGTGTCGATCGTAACCCGATCGTCGGGACATGAGAGCTCAACCGACGGTCATCGCTCAGGTTGCACTCGTGGCACTCCTGGCGCGCTGCTGCGCCGCGGCGCGCCGCGTGAAACGGTCCTTCGCGTCAGCGATCTCGAGGTTGACACGGTGCGACGCACGGTGCGCCGTGCCGGCGTAAGCCTCTCGCTGAAGCCGAAGGAATACGCGTTGCTCGAGTTCCTGATGCGATACGCCGATCGGCCGGTGACCAAGTCCCTCATCATCGAACACGTCTGGGACATCCACTTCGACAGCATCAGCAACGTCGTCGAGGTCCACATCAACTCGCTTCGGCACAAGGTCGATCGCGGGTTTGCCCGGCCGTTGATCCACACCGTTCGCGGTGTCGGCTACGTGCTCAGCGATACGCCGCCCTGATCGGCCGTGCGAGGCAACGCTCGAGCGTCAGGAACGCGGATGCGAACATGCGGCGGCTCGCGCGACGAGCTGTGCGAGGCGCTCGAGCGGGCGTGAACTCGAGCGCGCCGTGTCGATATGGCTGTGCGAGACAGCGTGTCGGATGTCCGTAGATGATGCGCGCCACGCATTCGATTGCTTCTATCGCGCAGACCGCGCATCGGCTCGTTGGTCAGGAGCGAACACGATGGGCTCGGGCTCAGCCCTGCACTCTCGCTAATACAAAACCATCACGAGCGAGTTACGGTCGAGACATCTCGTCTCGCGGATCAGCGTTCATCGTCCGCACAACGAACGGGCTCGTAGAACGTTTCGACACGCGATCGTGCGCACGCGTGCCTCGCTGCGCCGCAGCTGACACAGTTTTGGCACACGCTCGTCCTTTCGCAATCGCATCCCATCGACAAGATCGAAGAGCTGGTCAACCTCGAAGCACACAACTGTGGCGACACGGCGCACCGCAGCATGGCCGACACAAGTCTTCAGGCCGAGCGCTGCAAAACCTCTGTAAACGTGTCGACGATTGGCGGCACTGCCTTTGCGACGCTCACGAGATAACGCTGGAGGCGTTGCGTGGAGTCCACATGAACTCGTTTTTTTGCTCAGGAGACTGAAAGTATGCGGTCGACGCTCGTCTTGTTCGTCTCGATTGCTGTGCTCACGTGCGCCGGGATCGCCTCGGCGCAGCAGACTACTGGAACGATTACCGGCCGCGCGATCGACGCGCAGAACCTGGCCGTACCCGGAGCCACCATCACCATCACCGGACCGCAAGGCGCCAAAACGACCGTCAGCGATTCGCAGGGCCGCTTTACGTTTCCCTACGTCACTCCCGGCACGTATGTCATTCGCGCGGAACTGACCGGCTTCACCCCGGTCGAGCGAAAGGACATCATCGTCAGCCTCGGACAAACCGTCGACCTGCCACTGACGATGACGGTGGCCGGCGTGAGCGAAAACGTTCAGGTCACCGCGTCCTCGCCGATCATCGATCGCACCTCAACCACCACTGGTGCGGTGATTTCAAGTGACCTTCTCGAGCGCGTGCCCGTCGGCCGCCGCGTCAGCGACACCCTGTATCTCGCCCCCGGCGTCAGCAGCGGCGGCACCGTCGGACAAGCGAACCCCTCGATGTCCGGCGGCTCGGGCCTCGAAAACCAGTACGTGATCGATGGCGTCAACGTCACGAACTCGGGCTACGGCGCGCTCGGTTCGTATTCGATCGTGTTTGGCTCGCTCGGCAACGCCACGCCGTACGACTTCGTCAAGGACGTGGAAGTGAAGACCGGAGGATACGAAGCCGAGTTCGGCCAATCGACCGGCGGCGTCGTCAACGTGATCACCAAGAGCGGCAGCAATGCGTTCAAGGGATCGGCCTTCGCGTACGGCCGTCCACAGGGGATTGAGTCCAACTGGACGCAAGTACAAACTCCAAACGGCACGGTCCAAACGACCGGAACGCGCAGCTACGACGGCGGCGTGGAGGGAGGCGGTCCGATTCTGAAGGATCGGGTGTTCTTCTTCGGCGCGATCGATCCGTCGCGCGACGTGCGCACCTACCAGGCGCCAGCGGATTTTCCGCTTCTCAGCCTCGGCAACGTCGATCGCATCAGAGACAGCACGACCTACGCGGCCAAAGGGACCTGGCAACTCAAGAACGGGCAGCGCATCGATGCGTCGTTCTTTGGCGATCCGTCGAAGGGACTGAACGGTCCGCAACGGGCGACGTCGCTGCTCAATCAAACCACCGCCGGATTCAGTTCGCTCGATTACGGCGGCCATAACCAGACCGTCCGCTACGACGGCGCGGTGAAACCGAACTGGCTGCTTGAAGCCTATTTCGCGCACGCGCTGAACAACATCTCCGAGACACCGTCCGTCGATGCCTGGCAGGTCCGCGACACCACCGTGACGCCAAACGTGACGACGGGAGGGATCGGGTTCTATGAGGCCGGCAATCGCAGCAACAGCTACCAATACGCGATCAAAGGCACGAACTTCATCGGGCAGCATCAGGTGCGGTACGGCTTCGAATATGACCGCGCCAATTGGGATCAGATCAACAACTACACCGGTCCGACGTTTACCGCGCCGAATGGACAACAAACCGCGACCGGTGCGACCGTTCAGGTGATTCCCGATCCGACGCTTGGGCAGATCTTCCGCGTCACCCGCGCGCGCTTCACGACCGGGCCGACGACGACGCAGAACTATGACTCGTTTTTCGTGCAGGACACCTGGCGGGTCGGAGACCGGCTGGTGGTGAATCCTGGCCTGCGCTACGAGCAGCAGACGCTGAACGGCAACCAGATCAGCAACTTCACGCTGAAGAACAACTGGGCACCTCGGATTGGCGTGACGTATCAACCAGACTCCAGCGGGAAGACGAAGGTCTATGGCAACTGGGGCCGGTACTACTCGCGGATGCCGAACGACCTCGCCGCCCGGGCGCTCTCGTCAGAATTGACCGTGACGCGAGGTGACTACTTCGACGCCAACCTCACCCAGCCAATTCCCGACGGGACACTGGCCGGCGGACAATCGACGCACCTCGTGCTGTCGGGCGGAACCGCTGGCGACACGATCGATCCGAACTCGAAGATGTCGTACCTCGACGAGTTCGTCGTCGGCGTCGATCGTGAAGTGCTGCCGCATACGAGCCTTGGGGTCAACTACATTCATCGCAACACCGGTCGCGTGCTCGAGGACGTGGCCAACTGTCCATCGGCCGCGTACTTCGACCCGACGACATCAAGCATCTGCTCGGACGTGAGCTACATCCTTACGAATCCATCGAGCGCGACGCCGATCAACCCCGACGTCATTGCGGCGAACCCAGCCTACGCCGGCGTCAGCTTTGCGACACCGCGCCACGTCTACAACGCGGTTGAATTCACCTTGAACTCACGGTTCTCGAACAACTGGTCCGCACTCGCCTCCTATCGATGGTCGCGCCTGCGCGGCAACTTCGAGGGCTTTTATCGCGACGACAACGGGCAGTCCGATCCAGGGATCTCGTCCCTGTATGACTTCCCGCAGAATGATCCGACCTACACGTCGATTGGCGTACCGCAATTCGGGTTCGAAGGGGACATTCGATTCCTCGGTGATCCCAACGGGATCCTGCCGCTCGACCGGCCGAACCAGTTCAAGGTCTACGGTCAGTACACCTGGCACGACCTGAACCTCGGCGTGGGCGTGTTTGCGGGATCGGGGGCGCCGTTGACACCTTTGGCGGCCAGCCCGGTGTACGGCAATGGCGGTGAGGTGACAGCGGCCCCACGCGCCAGCGGGATTCAAACGGTCGACGGCTTCGTGACCCGGACGCCGTTCCAGCACCAGATTGATTTCCAGGCCGCGTACAACGTGAAGTTCGGAGGCGATCGCCGGCTCACGCTGCTCGCAGACATTTTCAATCTGTTCGATCAGCAGATCGTGCAGAACTACGATACCTGGACGAGTTTGACGTTTGGCGCCGGCCCGAATCCGAACTTCGGGCAGCAGACGTCGCAAATCGTGGCCGGTCCGCAGATTCAGGCGCCGCGGCAGATCAGGCTGGGCGCACGCTTCTCGTTTTGAGGCGGGGTGCTCCTGACATCCCTCCTACACGCGAGCTCGCGGGGTCGGTTTCCGATCCCGCGTGGCTCGCGTGGCACATTCTTAATCCGAGGGGCTTCGCCCCTCGGACTCCCCTACACGCGCCCTCGCTCGCCGCTGCGTCGGCTCGCTCCGGACGCGTGGCTCGCTCGCTGCCGCTCGCTCGCTCGAGTGATACCTTCGGGGCTGCGCAAATGAACTCGAGAAAGCTGCTCTGGCTGCTGCTTGTAGCGGCCGTCAGCGTGTACTTCGTCGCGCTCGGGAATTCGGCGATCTGGGACGCGAACGAGGCGTTCTACGTCGAGACGCCGCGCGAGATGCTCGAGGCGCACGATCTCGTCAATCCCTCGTTCAA
>JBPYFA010000469.1:0-10780 GCA_051986585.1 Vicinamibacterales bacterium
CGCGACCCAGGCCAAGATCGATCGCGGCAAACGGATCGTGGAGCTGTTCAAGCAGCCGCAGTACAACCCGATCCCGGTCGAGATCCAGGTCGCCGTGATCTGGGCGGTGCAGAACGGATACGTGGACGATGTGCCGGTGGAACGGATCAAAGAGTTCCAGGCGCAGTGGACGGATTTCCTGACGACGCGGAAGGGCGATCTGCTGAAGAAGATTCTCGAACAGAAGACGATTAGCGACGAACTGAAGGCCGAGCTGAAAGCCGCGGCCGATCAGTTCAAGCAGACGTGGAAGAAATAGTTGCCAGTCTCCAGTTTCCAGTTTCCAGTCTCCAGTTTCCAGTTAGACGAAGACGTGACTGGCCACTGGCAACTGGCAACTGGCAACTGGGAACTCGCAACTGGTAGCTGACAATGAATAGCCCTCGCGACCTTCGCCGTCGCATCAAATCGATCAGCGGCACCGCGCAGATCACCAAAGCCATGCAGATGGTGGCGGCATCGAAGATGCGCAAGGCGCAGCAGGCCGCGCTCGATGCGAGGCCGTTTGCGCGGCTGCTCTACAGCATCCAGCGCAGCGCGACGGCACATGCGCTGTCGTTTACGCACCCGCTGCTCGATGTTCGTCAGGTGCGCAAACGCGGAGTGATCCTGATCGCGGCGGACAAGGGGCTCTGCGGTGCGCTGAACACGAACGTCTTCCGGATCGCGTCGCAGTTCGATCAGAACACGACGGTCTTCATTACTGCGGGGCGTAAAGCGGCCCAGTTCGTGGCGAGGACCGGGCGCCAGCTTGCCGCCGAGTTCGCCTACGGCGATTCGCCGACGTTTGCCGAGGCGCGCGCGATCGTGTCGCTCGCCCGTGACATGTTCATCAAAGGCGAGGTCGATCAGGTACAGCTCGTGGCGACAAAGTTCGTCAACACGTTGACGCAGGAACCGGTCACGATGGAGTTTCTCCCGGTCGGACAAATCACGGGACTGGAGATTCCGGGTGCGGTCTCCGAGGACACGCTCGCCGCCGCCGAAGCGCCGACATTCGAGCCCGACGCCGAAGGGCTGCTCGGCTACTTGATCGACACGTATTTGAACGTGTACCTGTACTACGCGCTGCTGAATGCGAAGGCGAGTGAGCAAAGCGCGCGGATGGTGTCGATGAAAAACGCGACGGACAGCGCGGAAAACCTGATTAAGGACCTCTCGCTCGAGTACAACAAGCTCCGACAAGGAAATATCACGAAAGAGCTGTTGGAAATCGCCGGAGGACAGGCAGAGTAGTTACGAACATCGAACTAACGAACATCGAACCAACGAACATCGAACCAACGAACATCGAACCAACGAACACATAGGACAGTTATGAACACCGGCAAAGTCGTTCAAGTGGTCGGTCCGGTTGTCGACGTCGAGTTTCCCGACGCGCTGCCGGCCATCTACAGCGCGCTGAAGGTCGACTACACCGTGCTGAATGAGCCGGTGTCGCTGACGCTCGAAGTACAGCAACATCTGGGCGACCGATGGGTCCGCGCGATCTCGATGGCAGGCACCGAAGGACTCAAACGGGGCTACGAGGTCACCGATACCGGCCAACCGATTTCGATGCCGGTCGGCGACGCGGTCATGGGGCGCGTGTTCGACGTCACCGGCAATCCGGTCGACGAGCGCGGCCCGGTCAAGGCTGAGAAGTACTACCCGATCCATCGTCCTGCGCCGACGCTCGAGGAGCAATCGACATCGCCCGAAGTGCTCACGACCGGCATCAAGGTGATCGATTTGATCTGCCCGTTCCTGAAAGGCGGCAAGGTCGGCGCGTTCGGGGGCGCCGGGGTGGGCAAGACGGTCGTCATCATGGAGCTGATCAACAACATCGCCAAGCTCCATGGCGGCGTGTCGGTGTTCGCCGGCGTCGGTGAACGCACGCGCGAGGGCAACGATCTGTACCACGAAATGTCCACGGCCGGCGTCATCAACCAGAAGGATCTCGGCTCCTCGAAGATCGCCCTGGTCTACGGTCAGATGAACGAGCCACCGGGCGCCCGCCTGCGCGTGGCCCTGTCGGGCCTCGCGATCACCGAGTACTTCCGGGACGAGCGCAACCAGGACGTGCTGCTCTTCATCGATAACATCTTCCGGTTCTCGCAGGCAGGCTCTGAAGTCTCGGCGCTGCTTGGCCGAACGGCCAGCGCCGTGGGTTATCAGCCGACGCTCGCCGCGGAAATGGGCGTGTTGCAGGAGCGCATCACCTCGACGAAGAAGGGATCGATCACCTCGTTCCAGGCGGTCTACGTCCCGGCCGACGACCTCACCGATCCAGCGCCGGCGACGACGTTCGCGCACCTGGACGCGACCATCGTGCTCGAGCGTTCGATCGCCGAGCTCGGGATCTACCCTGCGGTCGACCCGCTCGCGTCCACATCGCGCGCCCTGGCCCCGGAGATTGTCGGCGAAGAGCACTACGACGTCGCGCGTCGCGTGCAGAAGGTGCTGCAGCGATTCAAGGACCTCCAGGACATCATCGCGATCCTCGGCATGGATGAACTCTCGCCCGACGACAAGCTGACCGTGTTCCGTGCGCGCAAGATCCAGCGCTTCCTGAGCCAGCCGTTCAGCTCGGCGCAGGTGTTCACCGGTCGCGAGGGACGGCAAGTCGCCGTCAAGGACACCGTTCGCGCCTTCAAGGAAATCCTCGATGGCAAGCACGACAGCGTGCCAGAGGGGAACTTCTACATGAAGGGCGGCATCGAGGAGATCTCGAAGTAACTGAGGGGACTGGGTCAGTTTTTGATTTTGGGTTTTGGGTTCTCAGTTCCGGTTTGTCGTTCTTGGTTCTCGATTGACGACACAAGACGCAAAAGCAAACCGACAACGAAACCAAGAACTAACCGACAACCTCAAACCAAGAACTAACCGACAACCGAAAACCAAGAACGAACCAACGAACCTAAAACCAAGAACAAAAACCTATAACCGAAAACCAAAAACCAAAAACTGACAGATTTCAAAGGTTATGCCCGACACCCTGAAGCTGGAGATCGTCACGCCGCAGTCAACCGTGTTTTCAGAAGACGTGAGCATGGTGACGCTGCCGGCCATCGAGGGACAAATCGGCGTGTATCCGCAGCACGAGCGGCTGATCACGCGCATCATCCCGGGCGAGCTCGTCATCGAGAGCGGGGGAACGGAACGAAACTTCGCCGTCGGTGAAGGGCTGGTCGACATCAGCGCCGACCGGGTTGCGATTGTCACCGACATGGCGATCGCCGCCGAGCAGATCGACGAAGCCAAGGTGGAGGAAGCCAGGGCGCGCGCGGCCGCCCGGTTGGAGGAGAAGATTTCGGACGAGGAGGTCGCCTCCGTCAACGCCTCGCTCGCGCGATCGCTGGCGCAGCTGCAGGTCAAGCGGCGGCGCCGCATGTGATCATCCCCACTCGACGCCTCCGCAGCACCATGGCTCTCGCGGCGGTCATCGCCGCGTTGGCCATGCCTGCGCATGCGGCTCAAACCGCCGGCACGCAACTACCCGCGCCAGATCCCGAAGCCGGCAACACCGCCGTCCCGGTGCTGGTTGGAGGTGATCCGGTGATCTGGATTACGGTCGGCGCCGGTCCATACACGCCACAGTTCCGCGCCGACCGGATTTCGGAACGACTCCACACCATCGTCCGGGACCGCACCATCAGCGATCCAACCGTCCAGGTCGTCGAGAACGAGGGATCGTCGGAGCTTCGGGTCGGGCCGCGGCTGGTGATGGTGGTGACGCCGCAGGATGCGAGGAATCTTGGCGCCGCGCGCGCCTCGGTCGCGGCGCAGTACGCCCGTGAATTCGAGACGGCGATACGAGCCGAACGGCTCCGCTACGCCCCCTCCACGCTGATCCGGTCCGGCATCTATGGGGCTTTCGCCACGCTCGTGCTCGCCGCAGCGGTGTGGCTGCTGTCCCGGATCACACGCGCGATCCGGGGCTGGCTGGATCGCCGGTGGCTCCGACGTACCGGCTCGCTCCGCGTGCAGCAGGCAGAGATCGTTTCGGTCGACAAGATCGGCCAGACCATCGACCTCGCGTTCCGCGCAGTCCGATTCGTCCTTGTCCTACTGCTCCTTGATCTGTACCTCACCTACGTGCTCCGGTTGTTTCCATGGACACGTGCGGTGTCCCGTTCGCTGGTGGGCTACGTGATCACGCCGTTTCGCGCTGCAGGCGTCGCCTTCGTCGGGTATCTGCCGAAACTGCTGTTCGTTGTCGTCATTGCCGGGATCATCAACTTCGCGATTCGGCTGGTGACGCTCTTCTTCGATCAGATCAAGCACGGACGCATCGTCTTCGCCAACTTCCCGGCCGAGTGGGCGGATCCGACCAACAAGATTGCCCGTCTCCTGCTGATCGCGTTCGGAGTCGTGGTTGCCTTTCCCTATCTGCCTGCGTCGGACTCCCCCGCGTTCGCCGGCGTGTCGGTGTTCATGGGCCTGCTCTTCTCGCTGGCGTCGAGCTCGGCGCTCTCGAACATGATCGCCGGTACGGTGTTGACCTACACCGGCGCATTTCGTATCGGCGATCGCGTCAAAGTCGGGGACGCCTTCGGGGACATTATTGAAACGACGCTGCTGGCGACGCGCGTCCGGACGATCAAGAACGAGGACATCACGATTCCGAACGGTCTCGTCCTCGGTGCCTCGATCATCAACTATTCGCACGAATCGAAAACGCTCGGCCTGATTCTGCACACCAGCGTCACCATCGGCTACGACGCGCCATGGCGCCAGATCCACGATCTATTGATCACCGCGGCACTGGGTACGCCGGGAGTGCTGAAAACGCCAAAACCGTTCGTCTGGCAGACGGCGCTCAATGATTTCTACGTCACCTACGAAATCAACGCCTACACGGATTCACCGCGCGACATGATCGACATCTACGCCGCGTTGCACGCGCGGATCCAGGACGAGTTCTACGCCGCCGGAGTCGAAATCATGTCGCCGCACTTCACCTCGATTCGCGACGGCAACACCGTCGCGATTCCCGAGGCTTACCGGGGCATCGCATATCGTGCCCCGGCGTTCCGAGTGGAGAACACCGAGACTTCAAGCAGGACCGCACCGTAGGACTGCCTGCGGACTCAGTCGAAAGGCATCACGATCCGCCGGCGCGAGCCGATGGCGAGCGCTGGCAGGCGCTGGGGGTGGGGCCCCAGCGCAAAGTGAATAAAGAGGACGGCTATGCTTCGCGCACTGTCGGCGTTGGAATGGCTTCCCCATTACCAATCCGAGTGGCTTCGACCGGATATCGTCGCCGGCCTGACCCTCGCCGCGTATCTTCTCCCTGCTGGAATTGGTGACGCGTCGCTCGCCGGCCTGCCGGCGGAAGCGGGGTTGTACGCGTGCCTGTTTTCGGGCCTCGTGTTCTGGCTGGTCTGCAGCTCGAGGCAGACCGTGATCACGGTCACGTCAGCCTTGTCGCTGTTGGTTGGCGCCTCGGTCGGGGAGCTGAGCGGCGGCGATCCCGCGCGCCATGCGGCGCTCGCTGCGGCCACAGCGCTCCTCCTTGCTGCCATCGCGATCGCCGCGTGGCTGGTCCGAGCGGGGAACGCGATCAACTTCTTCTCAGAAACGGTGCTGATCGGTTTCAAGACCGGGCTTGCGTTGTATCTGGCGAGCACGCAGCTGCCAAAGCTGTTCGGCTTCAAGGGAGCCCAAGGAGACTTCTGGTCGCGCTCGGCGTATTTCCTCGCGCATCTCGGCGAGACCCACCCAATGTCGCTCCTCGTCGGAGGGGCGGCGCTGGCCGTTCTCGTCGCCGGCAAACTGTGGATGAAGAATCGTCCGGTTGCGTTCTTCGTCGTGATCGGCGGCATGCTTGCGGCGCGAGTCTTCGATCTCGAGAGTCGGGGCGTATCGCTCCTCGGCCAGGTCCCGCAAGGGCTCCCGTCCCTTGGTTTTCCTGCCGTGAGCCGCGCCGATCTGAATTCGCTGTTCGAGCTGGCGCTGGCGGCGTTCGTACTCGCCGCGGTTGAAACGTCCGCCATAGGACGAACCTTCGCCCAGAAGCATGGCTACAAGTTCGATGGCAATCAGGAGCTGCTCGCAATCGGCACGTCAAATCTGCTTGCGGCGCTGGGTCGCGGCTTTCCGGTGAGCGGAGGAATGTCGCAGTCGCTCGTCAACGAGAGCGCCGGTGCGCGAACACCGATCTCCGGATTGATCGCGGCCCTGTTCACGCTCATCGTCGCCGTGTTCGCCTCGGGCCTGTTGCGCAATCTGCCGCAGCCGGTGCTCGCCGCCATCGTCCTGGCTGCGGTCATGAGCCTCGTCAACGTCAAAGCCTTGCGGCATATCTGGCACTTCAGCCGCACCGAATTCCTGGTCGTCGCCGTGGCCATTCTGGGCGTCCTCGGATCGGGACCGGAAAACGGCGTCCTGTTCGGCGCCGCCATTTCCATTGTGCTGCTGCTGCGACAGGCGGCTCACCCACGCGTCGTGGAGCTCGGACGCATTCCCGGCACCGGCATATTCGCCGATCGCGCGAATCATCCCGAACGAGAGCGCGTGCCCCACGTGCTGGTGACCAGATGCGAGTCGGCGCTGCTGTACTTCAACGTCGAACACGTCCGCGCGCGGCTGCTCGAGTTCCTCGCCGCGCGGGAGGACGACGTGAAGCTGTTCGTGCTGTACCTTGGAACCGTCCCGGCGATCGACCTCGCTGGTGCCGAGTTCCTCGAAGGCGTGCATCGCACGCTCACGGCACGAGGCATCGACTTTCGCGTGGCGGAAACGCGCGGCGAGGTGCGCGACGCATTGCGACGCATTGGGTTCGAGAAGGTTTATGGTCCGCTGGAGTCGGGACAGACAGTCGATCTCGTTATCAGGGAATGGCAGGCGTCAAGGAAGGCGCAGGCGGCTGGCGTTTAGAGTCGCTGCACAGATCATCCAAGCTTTTCTGGCTCCATGTCTCCGTGTCTTCGGATCTCCGTGTTGAGATTGTTCGTGCTCTCCGTCCCCTCCGTGGGCGTGAGTGCGCGGATCAAAACCGAGGCGGATTCTCCTCCGGATTACCGTGAGTCCCTCCGACATAACGTAGCCATTCAATCACGCCGGACCTCGGTCCACACCTTCCAGATCTCTCCTACCGTCAACAACTTCCGGCGCCATCTGTGTCGGAAGTCGGCGTGGCATCGGCCGTGCTCAGTAGGGTCAGTACATGACATCTCCGTCGCGTCCATGCATGGCAAACCGCCTGTGGGCACAGAGTTGCGCACTCGCCGCCCTCCTGCTCTTGATCCCACCGCCATTGTTTGCACAGGGTACCACGCCAGGAGCAGATCCAGCTGCGAATGACGCCGTCCAGAGCGGGCAGGCCTCGACCGCTACCGCCCAGGCGACGCCGATCACAGTGACCTGTACTTCGAAGCCTGGAGAGCGAGAAGCCTGCCCGGCGGACACGTCGGCGGGCGTCGTCCTTCTGCGATCGACCGGCCCGGGACCGTGTCTCCTTGGCAAGACCTGGGGCTATGACCAGACGAGCATCTGGGTATCGGACGGCTGCAGCGGCGAGTTCGCGACCGGGCGCGTCGAAGCGCCGGCAACGAAGCCGCCCACGCCGCGTCACCTGCCCAACGTCGGGTTCCTGCTGTTCGACGGCGACAAAGGGCAAATATATTTCCGGCTTTTCAGCTACGCGCGCTATTTGAATCAGCGAAACCTAGACCAGACGTGGGTCGATGCGTTCGGCAGCACACATTCAATTCAGCGGCGTCAGGACATGCAGCTGCAGAAGTTTTTTGCGCCGTTCTCCGGCTGGTTCATGTCGCCGAAGTTCCGCTACTACCTGTACGTCTGGTCGGCGAACACGTCGCAGGGCGATCCGGCGCAAGTGGTTGGTGCCGGAAATCTGAGCTGGACGTTCAATCGCTACGTGACGGTTGGCGCTGGCATCACCTCGCTGCCGTCGGTGCGCAGCACCGAAGGACAGTTTCCCTACTGGCTTGGCGTCGACGATCGCCTGATCGCCGACGAGTTCTTCAGGGGCTCGTACACGACCGGTGTGTGGTTGAAGGGCGAGGTCCAGACCAAGGTCAAGTACATGGTGATGTTCGCGAACAACTTGAGCACGCTTGGCGTCAGCGCGGCGCAGCTCGATAACCGGTTCGACACGCAGTCCTACATGCTGCAATGGCTGCCGACCACCGGCGAGTTCGGCCTGTGGGGCACATTTGGCGACTACGACGATCACCAGAAGGTCGCCACCCGCGCGGCCCTGCACTACACGCACAGCCTCGAAGAGAAACAAAGCCAGCCGGGAACAGAAGGGATCGAGAACAGCCAGATCCGGCTGACCGACGGCAGCAACATCTTCACTGCCGACCTGTTTGGCCCCGGCATCACCGTCAACGAAGTCGACTACCACATGATGAGCGTCGACGGGGGCGTCAAATACAAGGGGGTCGCGGTCGAGGGCGAGTACTACTGGCGCTGGCTGCGCAACTTCACCGGTGTGAACACGGGCGGGATCGCCAACATCAACGATCACGGCTATCAGCTGCAGGCATCGGCGATGGCCGTTCCCAAGATTCTTCAGCTCTACTTCGGCAACTCACGGGTCTTCGGCCGCTACGGAAATCAGTGGGAAGTGCGCGGCGGCGAGAACTGGTACTTCATGAAGGAGCGCGGGCTCCGTCTCAACGGCGAGTTGATGTACGTCAACCACTCGCCCGTCGGCTACACCGCCTACCCGTATCCCGTCGGCGCGAAGGGCACGGTGTTCCACATCAACCTGGAGATGAACTTCTGATCGAGGTGATGACCGTGATTCGAAGACCCTCGTTCCGATCGGCGGCGGTTCTCGCGGCGTTGGCATTGACCGCCGCGTTGCTGACGGCCTATTCCGTGCGTTCGGCGGGCGCGCAAGGTCAGGCTGCCGATGACCAATTCAATGATTCGCATTTTCACCTGACCAACTACATCCAGGAGGGAATCGACGTCCGTCAGTTCCTGACGATCATGGGCACGCGCGTGCCGCGCTCGACCCTGTTCGGCATTCCGCTCCAGCAGCAGTGGTCGTACGCCAACTCGGGCGATTTCGCGCCGACCTACTACCTGCAGAGCGATGCCCCTCTCTACTACTACTCCTTCACCGACGCCTATATCGCGAGCGTCTACAAGTCGTTGTCGAAGGAGGAACAGGCCCGGTTCGATCCGATGATCACCGGATTCAATCCGGCCGACATGTACGGCGTCGATCACATCAAGCGTGTGCTGAAGGTCTTCCCGGGCGTGTTCAGCGGCATCGGCGAGTTCAGTATTCACAAGGAGTTCGTCTCGTCGAAGGTATCGGGCGAAACCGCCAGCCTCACCAATCCGGCGCTGGATCGCATTCTCGACTTCGCCGCCGAAGCCGGTCTCGTCGTCATCCTGCACAACGACATCGACATGCCGTTTGCGAAACAGAATACCGAGCCGGCATATCTGACCCAGATGAAGGCGCTGCTCAAGCGGCATCCGAAGACCTCGATCATCTGGGCGCACATCGGTCTCGGCCGCATCGTGCATCCCGTGCAGGTCTCTGAGGAGGCGGCGACGCGTCCACCGAACCAGATGGAGATCGTCGAGACGATGGTCACCGATCCGGCCTTCAATCACGTCAACTTCGACATCTCGTGGGACGAGGTCGCCAAGTACGCGGTCGCATCTCCGCAGTCGATCCAGCGAGTCGTCACCATGCTCAACAAGTACCCCGATCGTTTTCTGTTCGGCACCGACACCGTGGCGCCGTCCGGTCCCGGGCCTTATTACGCAGTGTTCGACATCTGGAAGCCGATCTGGGGCCAGTTGACCCCTGACGCCAGCCTGAAGGTCAGGAAAGGCAACTACGAACGGATCTTCGACGAAGGACGAAGGAGAGTGCGAGCGTGGGAGAAAGCGAACGTGCGGTGATGCACCGCATCAAACAAGGAGAGAGAGAAATGGGATCAACGCAGACGAACCGGCGCATCGGTCTTGTCTGGCTTGTTGCGGCAACCCTGCTCGTCGGCGGGGTCTCGCAGGCGCGAGCGCAGGACGGCGGCGACGGCAAGAGCGACCCCAATACCGCGCCTGCACAGGCTGCATCGACCTCGAAGCCCAGCTTCGAAGTGTACGGCTTCGCCATGCTCGACATCGGGCAGAACTTCAAGCAAATCAATCCGAACTGGTTCGACACCATGCGGATCACCAGATTGCCGTCGTTCAAAGACGAGTTCGGCAAAGACAACAGCACGTTCGCCGGCGTCCGTCAGAGCCGTCTGGGCGTGCGTTCGTCGACACCGACTGACCTCGGCGATCTGAAAACGACGTTCGAGTTCGAATTGTTCGGCACGGGCGTCGACGAAGGTCAAACCACCTTCCGGCTGCGCCATGCGTACGGCGAGCTTGGCGCCTTCGGCGCCGGCCAGACCTGGAGCCCGTTCATGGATCCGGACGTGTTCCCCAATTCACTCGAGTACTGGGGACCGACCGGCATGGTGTTCTTCCGCAACGTGCAGCTCCGCTGGATGCCGATCAAGGGCGACAAGAGCCTGACACTCGCACTGGAGCGGCCGGGCGCCAGCGCCGATCAGGGCGTGTATGCGGGCCGCATCGAGCTCCAGAACGTCAAGCCCCGATTCCCGCTGCCGGATTTTTCGGGCGCATACAAGTACGGCGGCAAATGGGGCTACGCGCGCGTCGCCGGGATGCTTCGCGAGATGAAGTGGGACGACGTCAATGACGACCAGTTCGATCTTTCTGGAAGCGCGACGGGATGGGGCCTGAACTT
>JBPYFA010000470.1:0-28373 GCA_051986585.1 Vicinamibacterales bacterium
TGATGATGACGCCGCGCGCCCCCTTGACCGACGCATCTTCGAGCAGTGGACTCGAGATCGCGGCGCTGGCGGCGACCATGGCGCGCCCTTCGCCCTCCGACAGTCCGGTTCCCATGATCGCGAGCCCCATGCCGGCCATGATGGTTTTGACGTCGGCGAAGTCGAGATTGATCAGGCCCGGCACGAGAATCAGATCCGAGATCCCCTGAATCGCCTGCCGCAGCACGTCGTCTGCGGTCCCAAACGCATCGGTCAAGGAGGTGCTGCGCGCGATCGTTGCAAGCAGCCGCTCGTTCGGAATCGTGATCACGGTATCGACCGACTGGCGGAGCTCGTCGAGCCCGCGTTCCGCCTGGGTCTGCCGCTTCTTGCCTTCGAACCTGAAGGGCTTGGTGACAACCGCAATCGTCAGGGCACCCAACTCGCTCGCCAGGCTGGCGATCACCGGGGCGGCGCCAGTGCCGGTGCCGCCGCCGAGCCCGGTCGTGACGAACACCATGTCGGCGCCGTCCAGAGCTTCGATCAATTTTTCCGTGTCCTCGAGCGCCGCCTCGCGTCCGACGTTCGGGTCCGCGCCGGCGCCCAGGCCTTTCGTCAGCTTCGCACCGATTTGAATCTTGTTCGGCGCTGCGTTGAGGTGAAGCGCCTGGAGGTCGGTGTTCGCGACGATGAACTCGACCCCCTGGAATCCGGCGGCGACCATCCTGTTGACGGCGTTACTGCCGCCGCCGCCGACACCGACGACCTTGATCCGTGCTCCCGACCTCCGCGTTTCATCAAGCTTCAGCCGCAGCGTCTCCGGGCTGGTTGGCATCGACGGGGTTCCATTCGCCATGTGTTCCCTCCAGGTCACTCAGAAAAATTCCTTGAACAACGTACGCAAGCGGCCGGCGACCCGGCCGAATGCTCCGGCGCCCACCGGGCGCGCCGGCTCGCCAACATGGTTGCGATGTCCATACATGACCAGCCCGACCGACGTCGCGAATGCCGGGCTGTTGACGTGATCGGCCAGGCCGCCGACACCGGTGGGCGTGCCGCGGCGAATCGGAAGATCGAAGATCTGCTCGGCAATCTCCGCCATGCCTTCCAGCATCGCTCCCCCGCCGGTCAGCACGATGCCGGAGTTCAGTGACTTGTCGAATCCTGCGCGGCGGATCTCGTCCCAGAGCAGATGAAAGATTTCTTCCGCCCGCGGCTGAAGAATCTCCGACAGGATTCGGCGCGCCATCACCCTCGGCTTGCGCCCGCCGACGCTCGCCACTTCGATGGTCTCGTCCTCGTCGACCATCGCCGACAAGGCGCAGCCGCAGCGGCGTTTGATCTTCTCGGCGTCGGGGATCGGAGTACGGAGTCCAACCGCGATGTCGTTGGTGAAGTGATCGCCGCCGATGGCGACCACGCCTGTGTGCCACAAGCTGCCGCGCTCGAAGATGGCGAAGTCGGTCGTCCCGCCGCCGATGTCGACGATCGCGACACCCAGTTCTTTTTCGTCCTGGGTCAGCACGGCTTCGCTCGCGGCAAGCTGCTCGAGCACGGTTTCAATCACCGCGACGCCGGCGCGGTTGACGCATGCCACGATGTTCTGCGTCGACGAGGCGCTGCCAGTGACCACATGAACGTTGACCTCCAGCCTCGTGCCGGTCATGCCCACCGGGGCGCCGATGCCGTCCTGTTCGTCGACGACGAAGTCCTGCGGCAGGACGTGCAGGATTTCGCGTCCGCTCGGTAGTGCCACCGCCTTGGCTGCGTCGATCGCGCGGCGGACGTCCTCGCGCGTAATCTCCCGGTTCTTTCCCGCGACCGCGACGACGCCCCGGCTGTTGAACGCTTTGACGTGGGCCGCCGACAACCCGAGATGGACGGAATCGATTTCGACGCCTGCCGTCAGTTCGGCTTCATCAATCGCTTTTTTGATCGATTCGACCGCGGCCTCGAGATTCACGACCACCCCGCGCCGGATGCCGTGTGAATCAGCCAGGCCAATGCCAATCACGTCGAGGCTGCCGTCGTCGGTCATCTCGCCGACGATGGCGGAGATCTTCGACGTGCCGACGTCGAGCCCGACCAGATACCGTTCCTTGCGTGCCACGAGGTTCCCCCGTTCTCAAGCGCTCCGTCACGGAGCCGGAAGCCGCGAGTCCGAACTTCGAGTCTTCGTGTGCGTCGCGACCGGTCCGACGAAGAGCCGGTCTCCGAACCGGAGATCGACGTAATCAATGTCGTGCACCTGTTCGCGGAGTGCCGGTGCGACCTCCAGGTACGACTGCAGTCGTTCGAGAAAGCGATCGTCGCCGAGGTGCAGAAGTGCGGTGTCGCCTTCAATCAACACGACGGCGTCGTGCAGATTGGTCACGTCAACCTGAGAGATGTTGTGCGCGAGATCCGGACGCGCCGCGAGCGCGTCGAGCACACGGGCGGCCAGTTCGGCGCGCCGTTCGTCGATCGCCGGCTGTCCAGACCTCGGCGGACGGATGAGGCCGTCGATGATCGGCAAATCGAAAGATGCGTATTTCGGGCCGAATTCGTCGATGATGGTCCCGGTCCGATCGATCAGGTAGAGCTGCTTCTGCATTCGGCACAGGCCGATCGGCTGTCGTTCCGAAACAAAAACCTCCACCGTGGACGGGAGCACTCGCCGCAGCGCGACATCAGCCACCCACGGTGATTCGAGCAGTCGCCGGCGAAACCTCCCGAGATCTGCCGTCAGGATGCTGGTCCCCCGGATCTCGTCGGCCAGTGATTTCACATCGCTGCTCGAGAGGCGCGAGTTGCCCTTCAGCGCGATATGCCGGATCTGCAAACCCGACGCGTGCACGACGAGATCGAAGGCGCGATACGTCGAGTAGACGGCAAGCACGAGCACGACGCTCACCCTGATCGCGCGCCATGACACGCGCCGCGTCGATCCGCGCCGCTTTCCTGGCTTGAGGCGGGCGCGCCGAAAGTTCTTTTCGCTGGGTGCCTTGACGCTCATGCGCCTTCGCCTCCAGCCTTTGAACGAGGATGGCGTTCGGACGCGTCCCCTTCTGCTTTCGATGGTGAAAGGGCGTCGACAGACGAATCCGCCTGCAACGCCTCCAAAATGCGATCGGGAACCGTCCCAATCGATCCAGCGCCGAGCGTGATGACCAGGTCGCCGCGTCGCGCAATCTGACGAACTGCTTCGGGCAGCGCCTGAAGGCTCTTCACCACGTGAACCGGACAGCGGCCAGCCGCCCGAACGGCTTCCGCCACCACGTCGATGGTGACGCCGGGTAACGGGTCCTCTCCCGCCGCATAAATGTCGGTGAGTATCAGTTCATCGGCGGCACTCAACGCCGCTCCAAATTCCGGCAGCAGCTGACTGGTCCGCGAATAACGATGCGGCTGAAATACGACGACGACTCGACGATCGATCCCGGCGCGGGCTGCAGCAATGACCGCGGCAATCTCGGTCGGGTGGTGGCCGTAGTCATCGACCACCATCACACCGCGCTCCTCGCCGCGCATTTGAAATCGCCGATCGGCGCCGCGGAACTCTTCCAGCGCAGTCGCGATCCGCTCGAACGGCACCCCGGCCTCGAGGCCGACGGCCACTGCGCCAAGCGCATTCAGCAGGTTGTGGCGTCCGGGCACGCGGAGCCGAAGTCGTCCCAGCTTCGTCGCCGCAGCGCCGGCGGCCTGGTGCATTACCTCGCACGAGGAGCCGAAGGCTTCGAGCTGCATGTTCACGCCGTGGACGTTCGCCGAAATGCCATTCAATCCGTAGCTGATAACTCGCCGCGTCAGTCTCGGCAGCAGTTCCCTGACCGCCGGATCGTCGACGCACGCGACGACGGCGCCGTAAAACGGCACCTTGTTCGCGAAATCGATAAACGCCTGCTGCAGGTTCTCCCAGCTGCCGTAGCTTTCCATGTGCTCGCGATCGAGGTTCGTGATCAACGCGATCGCCGGAGACAGCTTGAGAAACGAGCGGTCGCTCTCGTCCGCTTCGACCACCATGTAATCGCCGCGTCCGAGGCGCGCGTTGCTGCCAAACGCGCTCAGCTTGCCGCCGATCACGGCGGTGGGATCCAGTCCCGCCCGTTCGAGCACCAGCGCCACCATTGACGTGGTCGTCGTCTTGCCGTGAGCGCCGGCAATCGCGATGCCGTAGCGAAGCCGCATCAACTCCGCGAGCATCTCGGCGCGCGGAATCACCGGCACGTGCCGGCGTCTGGCTTCGTCGACTTCGGGATTTCCCGGTCGGATCGCCGAGGAGGTCACCACCACGTCAGCCGCACCGACGTGCTCCGCGTCGTGGCCGGCCCACACGCGCACACCAAGCCGCTCGAGGCGATCGGTCACCTCGGATCGCTTGGCATCCGAGCCGGTGACCTCGTACCCGAGGTTGGCGAGGAGCTCGGCAATTCCGCTCATGCCGATGCCCCCGACGCCGACGAAGTGGATTCGCCGTGTTCGGCCAAGCAACTCAATTCGCTTTCGTTGCGAGTTCCATCGCTTTGTCTGCAATCACCCTGACGGCGTCAGGCCGTGCCAGCTTGCGTGCCGCCGCCGCCATTGCCGAGAGTCGATCGGGCGCGCCGATCAGCGCCAGGATCTGGCGCGCCAACGTGCCGCCCTCCAGCTCCTTCTGCTCGACGACCACGGCCGCGCCGGCTGCGCCGAGCACCTCCGCGTTTTTCCGCTGGTGATCGTCGGCCGCGGTCGGCAGCGGCACGAGCACCGCGGGCCGACCCGCCGCGGTCAGTTCCGCAATCGTCGTTGCCCCTGCCCGGCAGACGACGAGATCGACATCCTTTATTTCGCGGTCCATGGCGTACAGGAACGGCTCCACACGGGCCTCGAGCCGCGCACGCCGATACCCATCGCGGACCAGTTCAAGATCGCGCTCTCCTGTTTGATGCGTGATTGCCACCCCGCCAGGGTAGGCTGCCAATTCCGCCGCTGCCTCCACCATGGCCACGTTGATCGCGTGCGCGCCCTGGGAGCCGCCAAAGATCAGAACCCTCGGAGGTCCCGCGGCGCGGACCGCGGGAGTGAAATCTCGAGAGAGGAATTCGGAACGTACCGGGTTGCCTGCGACAAACGCCCTCCTTCCGAAGTACGAGGCCGTCGAGTCGAACGTCACGGCTGCCGCGCTGACGGCGCGCGCCAGCAGCCGGTTCGTCAGTCCGGGAACGGCGTTCTGCTCGAGCAGCAGCGTCGGCACACGGCGGAGCGCCGCCATCAGCACGACCGGCCCCGAACTGTAGCCACCGACGCCGATGACCAGATCCGGAGCGCGGCGCGACACGATCGCCCAGGCATCGATTGCGCTCAACGGGAGCAGCAGCACGCCCCGGATCCGGGCGCCGATCGATGTCCCCTTCAACCCGGCGCTTCTGAGAACATCCAGCTCGAATCCCTCTCGTGGAATCACTCGTGATTCGATGCCGCGCGCGGTCCCGGCGAACGTAATGCGCGCGTCTGGCATGCGCCGCAGCAGTTCGCGGGCGACCGCAATGCCGGGATAGAGATGGCCACCCGTGCCACCACCCGCGATCAGCACGCGCACCGGTTTCATGCATCCTGCACCGGCAGCGTCGTCGTCACGACGTGCGTGGATGAGGCGTGCTGCGACACGTTCAGCAAGATCCCCATCCCGAGAAGATTGATGAGCAGCGACGAGCCACCGTAGCTGACGAACGGCAACGGAATACCCTTCGTCGGAAGAATGCCGAGCACGACGCTGATGTTGAAGAATGCCTGGAACGCGACCATGGTGGTGAGCCCGAGCGCAAGGAACGAGCCGAAGCGGTCCGGCGCACGCAAGGCGGTTCGAAGGCCGCGCCACGTGATGACGCAGAAGCACGCCAGCACGATCGATGCCCCGACCAGCCCGAGCTCTTCGGAGATCACGGAGTAGATGAAATCGTTGTGCGGCTCGGGAAGGTAGAACAACTTCTGCACGCCGCCCATCAGCCCGCGGCCGAAGATGCCGCCCGTGCCGACCGCGATCATCGACTGGATCATCTGGAAACCATCGCCCAGCGGATCGGCCCACGGGTTCAGGAACGCGGTGATGCGGCGACGGCGATAGTCGGAGAACGCGAGCAAAAAGTACAACGCTGGCAGCGCCGCCAGGAACACGCCGAGGACATATCGATAATTGATGCCGGCAGCAAAGATCATCACCGCGGCGATGACGACGACCGAGACCGACGTGCCGAGATCCGGCTCGGCGAGGATCAGGCCGACGATCACGGCCAGCACGGCGCCAATCGGCAGCAGCGCGTAGACCGGATCGTCAATCCGGTCCATCCGGCGCTCGAGCAACGCCGCCATGAAAATGATCACGACAATCTTGGCCAGCTCGGACGGTTGCACGCCGAGGCCGCCAATCAGCAGCCAGCGCATCGCGCCGTTGCGGGCATGACCGAACAACACCGCGACCAGCGCCAGCGCGGCAACGGTGAGCCCGACCCAGATGACCATCGGTTGTCGATAGGTCCGATAGTCGATCCGCATCATGAACGGCACCAGCACGAGACCAAGCAGCGCCCAGGTGCCTTGTTTGAACAAGTACAAATACGGATCGCGGTTGTCTTGCATGGCGACCACCGCCGAGGCGCTATAGACCATCACTACGCTGGTGCACACGAGGAGCACGGTGGCGGTGAACAGGACCTTGTCTGATTTCAGCTTTCGCGCCATACTTCGCCGCCTAAAGGTCCGACCGGGTCGGACCGACAACCACCCTGACGGTGCACATCAACCGCGCACTGCGAGGGTGCACGGAACTGCACTCACGCCTCGCGCACGCCGCGGCCGTGAGTCGCGACTCCGCGTTTCGCCGGCCGTCGACCGCAGTCGATTCGGTCGCGAGGCGCGGAACGTCAGCGTAAGCAGTCAGCAGTCATCAGCCGGACGGGGGCTAAGACACCACCCTCGCAGACCGGGGCAGCCTGCGTTCCCAGCGGACGGTTCTTCACCGCACCAGCCGGACTGATGACTGCTCACTGCTCACGCATGACGTTCCATTCCTCTTGTAGCCGCCGCACTTCCCGTTTGAACGCCTCCCCGCGCTCGGCGTAGTCGCGGAACATGTCGAAGCTGGCGCACGCCGGCGCGAGCACGACCGTCTGACCCGGCGACGCCGACGCGAACGCGGTCCGGACGGCCGCCGACATGTCGTTCGCCGGATGCACGGTCACCCGTCCGCCCAACGCCTCGGCGATGAGCGGACGGGATTCGCCGATCGAGACGACAGTGGCGCCTCGCACCTCGAGCGGTTCGATCAGGTCGCGGAAGTCGCCGCCCTTGAAGCGGCCGCCGAGAATCACGACCACGCCGCGGTCGAAGCTTTCGATCGCGCGCTTCGCCGCTTCGATATTCGTGGCCTTGGAGTCGTTCACGAACCGGACGCCGCCGATCTCGGCCACCGGCTCGAGCGCATGCTCGAGGCCGGAGAAGCCTTCGACCGCGCGAGTCATCGCCTCACTGTCAATACCCGCGAGCCACGCAACCGCGGCTGCCGCCAGCACGTCAGCGACCAGATGCGGACCAATCAAGCGAATGGCCGACAACGGAACCAGCGGCTCGCGTTCGCCACCGTGGCGGCGAACGATGGTGTCGCCGTCGAGAACGATGCCGTCGGTCAACTCTCCTTTGAGCGAGAACAACAGCCGCCGCGCGCGCGCGGCGCGAGCCATCGCCAACGCTGCCGGATCGTCGGCGTTCAACACCGCCCAGTCGTCGCCACCCTGGTGCGCGAAGATTCGGGTCTTCGCCTCCGCATACTCCTCGACGCTGGCGTGGCGGTCGAGATGATCAGGAGAAAAGTTGAGCAACACGGCGATCCACGGATGAAACGTGTCGCTGGCTTCGAGCTGGAAACTGCTCGCTTCGATCACGTGAATCGTGTCCTCGGTCGAATCGTCGACCTGTGCACTGAGGGCGTGGCCGATGTTGCCGCCGACGAGCACGCGGTGGCCGCCGGCCTCGAGCATGCGTCCGGTCAGCGTGGTCGTCGTCGATTTGCCCTTGGTGCCGGTGATTGCCACAATCCGTCCGCGCAGCCAGCGCGACGCCAGTTCCAGCTCGCCGATCACGGGCACGCCCGCCTGTCGGGCGGCCTGCAGCAAGGGATGCCGATACGGCACGCCGGGGCTCGTGACGATCAAGTCAGCGTCGAGAAACGTCGACGATGTGTGCTGGCCAAGCTCCAGGTTGACCCCGGCCGTGCGCAGCCGGTCCTCTTCGTCGAGATGCGGCTTCAAGTCGCTGAGCGTGACCGATGCCCCGCGCCGCACGAGCAGTTCGGCGGCCGCGATGCCGCTGCGCGCCGCACCAACGACGGTGACCTGCTTGCCGCGAACAGAGAACGGGAGCGCAGTCATCTGAGTTTCAACGTCGTCAGACTGAACAAGGCAAAGATGATGGCGAGAATCACGAACCGCGTGATGACCTTCGGTTCGCTCCAGCCGATCAGTTCGAAGTGGTGATGGAGCGGCGCCATCTTGAAGACGCGACGGCCCGTCATCTTGAAGGAACCGACCTGGATGATCACCGAGGCCGCTTCCATCACGAACACCCCGCCGACGACGACGAACAAGATCTCCTGCTTGATCAGGAGCGCGACGGTGCCGAGCGCGCCGCCCAGCCCGAGCGAGCCGACGTCGCCCATGAAAATCTCCGCCGGGTAGCAGTTCCACCACAGAAAGCCGAGACTTGCGCCAACCAGCGCGCCACAGAAGATCGTGAGTTCGGCTGCCTCGGAGTTGAGCCGGACCAGCTGCAGGTAATTCGAGAACACGACGTGCGTGGAGACGTAGGCGAGCGCCGTGAAGGCCGCCGCGGACACCGCGAAAACGCTGATCGCGAGACCATCGAGACCATCGGTGAGGTTGACCTCGTTGGTCGCGCCCACCAGAAACACAATCGCAAACAGGATGTAGAACCAGCCGAGATCCGGAATCAGCCGCTTGAAGAAGGGAAAGATCAGTCGCGTGCTGTAAAGACTCGGCTCGTGGTTCGCGAGCAGGAGCAGCGCGAACCCGACCGCGGCCGCCACCACGATCTGCCAACCCATCTTGTATCGCGGCAGCAATCCATGATGAGAACGTCGCACGATCTTCAGGTAGTCGTCGGCGAAGCCGATGCCGCCGAAGGCACTGGTGGCGAGGACCGCGACCCAGATGAACGGATTGGTGAGGTCAGCCCAAATCAGGGTCGGGACGAGCGCCGACGTCAGGATCAGCAGCCCACCCATCGTCGGCGTACCCGCCTTGGTGCGGTGCGTTGCCGGCCCGTCCTGGCGGACGACCTGGCCGATCTGAAACTCGCGAAGCTTCCGGATCATCGCCGGCCCGACAAAAAGGCCGATCACCAGTGCACTCAGGCTCGCCGCTGCCGTGCGGAACGTGATGTAGCGCGTCACGTTGAGCACGGTGAACTGCGTGTGCAGCGGATAGAGCAGGTGATACAGCATCAGGCGTACTCCGCCTTCAGGCGATCGACGACAACGTCGGTGCCGATGCCGCGAGAACCCTTGACCAGAACGAGATCGCCTGGCCGCGTCCGTTGGATGGCGACCTCGGCGGCTTCCGTACTGGTCGGCGCGTAGACCACGGAAGTCGGCGCTATCCCGGCCGCGATCGCCGCGTCGGCAAGCGCCTGCGCGGATGGCCCGCCCACCGCAATGAGCAGATCGAGACCGGTCGCGGCCGCTGCGGTTCCGCATTCGCGGTGAAGTGACACGGCGTGGTCGCCGAGTTCGAGCATCTCGCCCAGCACCGCAACCTTCCGCGCGCTGCCGGTCGCCGCATTGACGATCTGCAACGCGCGTCGCAGCGCCGACGGGCTCGAGTTATAGGAATCGTCGATCAGCGTCAGTCCGCCCGCCAGGCGCAACAGCTCGCCGCGACGGTGCGCCGGGCGCAAACGAGCCGCGCGCTCCGCGATCGCATCACGTGGAACCTCGAATCGCAGCGCGACCACGGTTGCAGCGAGAATGTTGGCGAGATTCCCGCGCCCGAGCAGCGGCGTCTCGATCGCGATCTCGCCCGCCTTGGTGCGGACCACCGCCCGCATGCCCTCGAGACCTCGATCCTCCACACTCACCGCCCTGACATCCGCCGGCCGTTCGATGCCAAAGGTCGTCACCTGGCCGGCGAAGGCGCCGGCTCGTCGGACGATGCGGTCGTCGTCGGCGTTGGCGACCAGCAGGTCGCCGGCCCGTGCGTGTTCCAGGATTTCCGCTTTGGCGTCGGCAATCGCATCAGACGATGCGAAGAAGCCGACGTGCGCATCACCAACGTTGGTCCATACGCGGACCTCCGGTTCGGCGATGGCGACAAGCGTTCGGATCTCTCCGGGATGATTCATGCCGAGCTCAACGACAGCCACTTCCGGCCGCGCTCGCAGTTCGAGCAGTGAGAGCGGGAGGCCAATGTGGTTGTTCAGGTTCCCCTTGTTCCTAAACACGCGATAGCGCGCCGACAGAAACTCCGCTGCGATTTCTTTGGTCGTCGTCTTTCCCGCACTTCCCGTAATCGCCACGACACTCGCCCCGGAGCGCCGGCGCACGTCGCGTGCGATGTCCTGCAGCGCCCGTGTGGTGTCCGCGACTGCGACGACGAGCGCAGCGGGCCGATCAGCCCACGCCGTGCGCGCCGCCTCGAGCCGCTGAGACTCGACCACTACTCCCTGGGCGCCGCGAGCGAACGCGGCGCCGATGAAGTCGTGGCCATCGAAGCGATCGCCATGGATCGCAACGAACAACTCACCGGGACCAATCGTTCGCGAGTCGATCGCGATACCCGCGATCGGGTCTCTCGCGTTCCCCTGGTCCAACCGGCCGCCAGTGGCGGCCACGATGTCGGCGGCGGTAAGCGACAGCCGATCCACGCGTCTACGACACCCTCGATCCTGCGCGCCGACGCGCCAGGGCACCGCGTGCAACCTCAACGTCATCGAACGGCAACGTCCGATCCCCGATCACCTGGTACTTTTCGTGGCCCTTTCCGGCGATCAGCACGAGGTCCCCGGCGGCAGCCTGGAGCACGGCGCGCTCGATTGCGTTTTTTCGATCGGGAATGGCCAGGTACGGTGTCGTTCTGACCGCCGAGCCCCCTGGTGAGGTTCGACTGCCGGGCACGATGCCGCGCTTCACCTCTTCGATGATCTGACCCGGGTCCTCTGATCGCGGGTTGTCTGACGTGATGATCACCAGATCGCTCAATCGGGCGGCGACCGCACCCATGAGCGGACGTTTCGTGCGATCGCGATCGCCGCCGCAGCCAAAGACCGTGATGACGCGTCCGCTGGCGAGCGGTCTCGCCGTCTCGAGCAGGTTCTTCAGCGCATCGTCGGTGTGGGCGTAGTCGACCACGACCCGAACGTCGTCGGACGGGCTCGACACGATCTGAAAGCGCCCGGGAACATCGGAGAGCTGCGCGATCCCTCGCTCGATCGCGCTGAATGGCACGTCGAGCGCCATCGCCGCGGCTGCGGCGGCCAGAATGTTGTACGCATTCGGGCGCCCGACGAGAGGCGACTTCAGCCGCAGCGTTCCGCGCGGCGTGCGCGCCTCGAAACTCAGCCCGTCGAGCGAGTATGTCAAAGGTCCGGGACGGACGTCGGCTGCGGCGTCGATCGCGTAGGTCACCGATCGCGTGGCAGCGGCTGCAAACTCTCGTCCGCGCGGATCATCGAGATTGGTTATCGCGAGGCCACTCTGCGGAAGCAATTCGGCGAGCCGCCGTTTCGCCAGAAAGTACGCTTCCATGTCGCGATGGAAGTCGAGATGGTCGCGGGTGAGATTGGTAAAAATCGCGGCTGAAAAATGCAGCCGGTCGGCGCGACGAAGCGTGAGCGCGTGCGATGAGACCTCCATCACGCAGGCGCCGCAGCCATCCGACACCATCTCGCGAAGCATGCGCTGCAGGTCTGGCGCCTCGGGCGTCGTCCTCGCTGCTTCCACTTCACGATCGCCCATGCGATACCCGACCGTGCCAATCCGTCCGCAGCGGATGCCCGTTGCCTCGAAAATCGATGTCAGCAGGTACGAGGTCGTCGTCTTGCCGTTGGTGCCGGTGATGCCGACGAGTGTCAGTTCCTCGCTCGGGTGGTGGTAGAGTGTCGCGGCCAGCGCCGCCAGCGACAACCGCGCGTCCGGCACCTGAATCCACGGACGGGTGACGCCCTGTGGCGCGCCGGCTTCCGACACAATGGCGACGGCACCTCGATTGAGCGCGTCGCGCGCGAACGACGCGCCGTCGGCATTGGCACCACGCAGCGCAACGAATACGGTTCCCGGCCCTGCCAGACGGGAGTCGTAGGTTACGGCCGTGACCGTGGTATCGCCGACGGACGCGTCGCTCACATCCACAGATGCCGGTTCGGGAATCTCGCTCAGGAGATCGCGGAGGGTCATTGATCGGTCCCTCCGGCCGCCTGAATCGGCCGACGTCCCAGTTTCAGTATGCAGACGGCTCCAGGCGTCACCGCTGCGCCCGCTCGCGGCATCTGGTCGACGACAAAGCCGTCGCCTTCGATCCTGGGCTTCAGCCCGGTATGCGAGAGGGCCCGCACCGCGTCCCTCGCGCTGAGGCCGTGCAGATCCGGCATCTGCCCTGGCGGAGTCGGCGGGATCTGGTCGTCGGGATGCGTGCTGACCGTCACTGGACCGCCGCCCGTAGACGAACCGTCGTGGCGAGCGACAATCACCGGCGGTGGCGCATTCAGCGTCCGCCCTACTCCGAGGTGACGCAGCGTCTCCTCGGCAATTCGCTTGAAGACCGGCGCCGAGACGACCGCGCCGTAGTAGCTGCCTGCGTGCGGAGAATCAATGACCACGACGATCACGACCGCCGGCTTCCGCGATGGCACAAAGCCGACGAACGAGGCGTTGTAGTCCGATTTGGAATAGGCGCCGTTGACGGCCTTCGCCGCCGTGCCGGTCTTGCCGGCGACGGTGTAGCCATCCATGTTCGCAAACGACTTCGCGGTGCCACGTTCGACGACCGCTTCCATGAGGTCGGTCACGGTTGCCGCCGTCTCCGGTGTGATCGCCCGGCGAATCACATTGCGCGGCACTTCCTCACGATGTCCGTTGCGAATGAAGGCGCGGACGACGTGCGGTTCGATCAACTCTCCGCCGTTCGCCACGGTCCCGACCGCGGCTGCCATCTGCAGGGGCGTGACGCCGACCTGGTAACCCATCGAGACCGAGGCCAGCGCGCTCGGGTCGAGCCGCTCCGGGTTCCACACCATTCCTGCGTTCTCGCCGGGAAAGTCGGAGGCGAGCGACTGTCCAAAGCCAAATCGGTTGATGTACTGGCCGAGCCGCGTCGGGCCGACTCGCATTCCCACTTTGATTGCGCCGACGTTGCTCGACTTCGCGATGACATCGATGAACGGCAGGGTGCCGTATTCGTGGGTGTCGCGAATGACTCTAGGTCCGAACGTGATGTAGCCCGGGCTGCAATCGATGAGGTCGTTGGTATGGATCAGCCCTTCTTCCAGTGCCGCCGAAGCGGTGACGACCTTGAACGTCGAACCCGGCTCGTAGAGATCCTGGACCGCGCGGTTGCGTCGCACAACCGGATCGAAGGCGTTGAAGACGTTCGGGTTGAATGTCGGCCAGTTGGCGAGCGCGAGGATCTCGCCGGTATACGGTTGAAGAATGATCGCAGATCCACCAACGGCGTGATGTTCCGCGACGCCGATCCGCAGTTCCCGATCGGCCACGTACTGGAGGTACTCGTCGATCGTCAGCTCGAGTCCATCGCCGCCGGTGGGTGGCCGCTCTTCGCGGCTCGATATCGCATGCCGCCGCGCATCGGTCTGCACGAGCATTTTGCCTTCACGGCCCTTGATCCGCGCGTCGAACGTCGACTCGAGTCCGGCAAGGCCGGTGTTGTCGACCCCGACATAACCGAGCACGTGAGCGCCGAGTTCTTTCTTCGGGTAGTACCGCCGGCTCTCTTTGATGAAAAGAAGACCGGGAATATCGAGATCCTTGATTCGACGGGCTTCGTCCTGTGAGATCTGCCGCGCGAGGAACGCGAACTGGGTCTTGCCGGTGAGCCGGTCCAGCATGGTCTGCCGCTGCTGCTCGCCGCAGCGATCGAGCACCGCGCAGACCCGCCGCGCAACCTCTTCAGGGTTGTCGATATTGGATGGATCCGCGCCGATCGTGTCGGCATCGACGCTGTAGGCCAGCACGTGGCCATTTCGATCGACGATCTCGCCGCGCTTGGCGGGAAGCTTCAGAGTACGTAACTGCTGGCGATTTGCCCTCGCCATCATGTCGGCGTGCTCGATCACCTGCAGGTAGACGAGCCGGGCCTCGATGCTCACCGTCCAGCATACGAACAACGCGGCACAGACGAGCAGTCTCGATCGAAGGACCTCGCGCCAGTCCACCGGTCCGGAGACGGAGTCCCGTTTCAAGATCCGCTGCGCAGAACTGCTCCAGGGGAGCTTGAGTCTGCCGCCGTGTTGGTCCGCCACCGATCCTCCTGCCGCGCGCGTCCTGGGTCAGCGTGCCGCGACGATGGATTTTTCGGGAGGCGCCGACGGCGTCACCCGCTCGAGGATGATTGCCTGATCGCGTGTCGGCGCAACCAGGTGGAGATCTGTGGTCGCTATGTGTTCGATCCGCGCCGGGGAGCGCAGCGTTTCGATTTCAAGCCGCAGCTGGCGGTTGATCTCTTCCTGCTCGGCGCGCTCGCGCTGCATGCGCTGCATCTCGTAGCCGTGTCCAAGCAAGGCGAAGCGCTGCCACGCCGAAAACAGAATCACCAGCGACAGGAATCCGACGATCGCGACGGTCTGCAGCAGTTGACGCTGCCGTGCCTCATCGACTTCGCGGACGATCGGGTTGTTGCGGACGTCCTTCTTGATCGCGTATTCGAAATCGATGCCGCTCATGCGAGCCTCTCTATCGCACGCAGCTTGGCGCTGCGGGCGCGGGGATTACGCGCCACTTCCTGGTCGCCGGGAACTACCGGCTTGCGCGTCAATATGCGCATCGCCGCTTCGCTCGCCGCGAGCGCCCGAAACGCATGCTTGACGATACGGTCCTCGAGCGAGTGGAACGTGATGACGGCGAACCTGGCTCCCGCACGAAGCAGCCGCGCGGCCGCCGCCACGAACAGGTCCAGCTCCTCCAGCTCCCGGTTGACCCAGATGCGAAGCGCCTGGAACGTGCGGGTTGCCGGATCAATGCGCTGATAGCCCTTCCGCGGAATCGCACGCCGGACAAGGTCGGCAAGTTGCGCCGTCGTGGTGATCGCCGCACGCTGACGAGCCTCGACAATGCGGCGGGCAATTCGCCGCGAGAACCGTTCCTCGCCGTAGCGATAGATCACGTCGGCCAGTTCGCCCTCCTCGACACGTTGCAGGAGATCCGCCGCAGTAGGTCCGGCAGTTTGATCCATGCGCATGTCGAGCGGCTCGTCGCGCCGAAAGCTGAAGCCGCGACCCGGCGCATCGAACTGCATCGACGACACGCCGAGATCGGCGAGCGCTCCATCGACGGCGTCGATCCCGCGGGCGGCAAGGACGGCGGGGAGCTCACGATAGTCCGCGTGCACGAGGTCGACGCGATCGCGCCACGGCTCGAGCGAGTGCGTCGCCATCGCCAGCGCCGTCGTATCGCGATCGAGACCAATCAATCGTGTCGCACCCGCAGTGAGCAAGGCGCGCGCGTGGCCGCCGAGACCCACGGTGCAGTCCACGAACAGTCCGCCGCGAGCGGGCTCGAGCAGCGCAATGACTTCGTCGACGAGCACGGGATCGTGAATCGGTTCCATCGCTAGATGCCAAAATCCGAAAGCGCGCGGGCATCGTCGTCGGTGTACGGCTCGCGCTGCAGCTTGGCGGTGAACCGTTCATGGTTCCAGACGTCGAGATAGTCGTACTGCCCGAACACGTCGACGTCGCCGACCATTCCGGCGGATTCTCGAAGGCGTGAGTGAATCACCACGCGACCTTGAACATCGATTTCCGCGGTCTGTCCGAAATAGTTCACGCGGTCGAAAAACTTCAGGCGTGCTGGATGTGTGCTCGGCATCTTGGCGAGCTTCTCCTCGAGACCCAACCAGACCGGCATGGGATAGATGCGGACGTACTCGCCCGTCAGGCTGGTCACGAACGCCTCCTTGCCGTGAGCCCCTTCGATGAGGCTGCGGAAGGCGTTCGGGATCTTGAGCCTGCCTTTGTCATCTATTTTTGCGGCGTAGTTGCCCCGAAGCACGACCTTTTACTCCACTTAACTCCACAAAATTCCACCGCGATAGTAGAGAAGCAATGGCCTCCTGTCAACGCAAAATCAATAGCTTGAGTATCTTACGCTTTTTTTTCGCCAGGCGAACATCAGGCGAAGTGGCGGTTGGATTGTGCCGGGCCGTGCTAGCATGGGCAGTTCTGCGAGTCCGAAAAGCGACGACCGGGGTCTGACCCCGCGCGGGGACACACCCCGGTGTGTGTGGATGGCTACCGGAGTCAGACGCCGGTAGCGTGAGCGAAAACAGAAGAACCAATGCTTCGTGCGGGGTTGATCGGGTTTCCGGCTTCGGGGAAGACCGCTTTATTTCAATTGCTGACCAGCGCGCGGGAAGCGCCGCGCCCGTCGGGAAAGTCCGAGGCCAATGTCGGCGTCTCTCGCGTTCCGGATGAACGCCTCGATCGTCTGACCGCACTCTTCAATCCACGCAAGCACGTGCCCGCAACGGTCGAGTTCGCAGACATCGCCGGCGTCGGCGGCGCCAAGGTGGGCGCAGCAGCCCTGCTCGACGTCGCGCCGTTCCGGAACGCCGACGCGCTCCTGCACGTGGTTCGCATGTTTCGCGATCCCTCCATTCCACATCCTGCCGGCACGATCGATCCGGCGCGGGACGTGCGAACGATGGAGGACGAAATCGTTCTGGCCGACCTCGGCGTCGTCGAACGTCGGCTGGAACGGCTCGAACGCGATCTCAAAAAAGGCCAGAGCGGGGATCTCCGTAAAGAGCAGGAGATTCTCGTCCGCTGTCGCGCCGCGCTCGAGGAAGGGCGCCCCTTGCGGGCGCTCGATCTTTCGGCCGACGATGCCAGGCGGCTGCGCGGCTTTCAGTTTCTCTCCGCCAAGCCGCTGTTGATCGTGCTCAACCTCGATGAAGAGGATCTATCGCGAGCCGACGACGCCGTTCGCCTCGCCGGCATCGGCTCATTTCTCGACGGTGCGGCAACGCGCGCCGTACCAATCTGCGCGAAAATCGAGCTCGAGATCGCGCAGCTCGAGCCTGCGGACGCAGCGGCGTTCATGGCAGATCTCGGCCTTCGCGAGTCGGGATTGGATCGGGTGATTCGGGCGAGCTACGACCTGCTCGGATACATTTCGTTCTTCACCGTCGGCGAGGACGAGAATCGCGCCTGGTCGATTCCTCACAATACGCCAGCGGTGATCGCGGCCGGAGAAATCCATAGCGATATACAGCGCGGGTTCATCAGGGCGGAAGTTGTCCGCTACGAGCATCTGCTCGCGCGCCGTACGATCGCCGCCTGCCGCGATCACGGAGAACTGCGGCTCGAGGGCAAGGAGTATATCGTCCAGGACGGCGACGTGATCAACTTCCGGCATGCGACGTAGAAGAAATTCGTCAATTGGTGAATCGGTGAATTGGTGAGTTGATGAATTCGTGAATGAGTGAAGTTGGTGAATTCGCGTTGCGCGGCGACCTCACGTCTAATAAGCACGAGGGGTAGCGGGCCGAGGCAGAATTCACGAATTCGGTGATTCAACAATTCAGCAATTCAACAATTCACCAATTCACGAACTGCAGTGATGTCCATCAACACCGTGCTCGTCTGCGAAGCGCAGGTGCCGTTTGTCCACGGCGGGGCCGAGGTCCACGTGCGGCAGCTGGTCCGCGAACTGCGGGCGCGCGGCTTTGCGACCGAGCTCGTGAGCGTCCCGTTCAAGTGGTACCCAAAAGAAGAGATCCTGCCGCATGCGGCTGCCTGGCGCTTGCTCGATCTCAGTGAGTGCAACGGGCGACCGGTCGATCTCGTGATTGGCACCAAGTTTCCCTCGTACTTTGCCCGACATCCGAACAAGGTGGCGTGGCTGATCCATCAATATCGAGCGGCGTACGAACTGTGCGGCACGGAGTACAGCGACTTTGCACATACCGAGCTCGACGTCGGATTGCGCGACACGTTGACAAAACTCGACACGGAAATGCTCGGCGAATGTCGCGCGCTCTTTGCCAACGCGCGGAATACCGCCTCTCGCCTGGCCAAGTTCAACGGCTTGACCGCGCAGCCGCTCTACCATCCACCCAAGCTCGCGACACGGCTGGTTCCCGGGCCCTATGGCGATTACGTGCTCTCGGTCGGACGCATCGAATCGGTCAAACGTGTCGATCTGATCATCGCGGCCATGGCCACCGTCCCCTCGCGAATTCGACTGGTCGTGGCCGGGGACGGGACACAACGGCAGAATGCCGAGCGGGCCGCGGCGGCCGCCGGCGTGATCGATCGCGTCACGTTCCTCGGCAATGTGGGTGACGATGACTTAATCGACCTGTATGCGCGTGCACTCGCGGTGGTGTATCCGCCGTTCGATGAGGACTTCGGGTACGTCACGCTCGAGGCATTCCTCGCGCGCAAACCGGTGATCACCTGCACCGATTCTGGCGGCCCGAACGAATTTGTGGTTGATGGCGTGAACGGGTACGTCTGTGCGCCCGACTCGAGAGCTCTCGCCGACGCGATCAATCAGCTCGCAGCCGATCCGGCCAAAGCAGCGGCACTTGGCAACGCCGGGCACGACACCGCGGCCGCGATCACCTGGGACGGAGTCATCGAGAAGCTGACGACATTGCCATAATCGGGAAATTCGCCATAATTGCGACGACTTACGGCGGCAGATCAAAGCGCCGGGCGTCGAACGGTTTCGGTGCCGTGAAAAAGCTCATCATCCAGATTCCTTGTCTGAACGAAGCGTCGACGCTGCCGGCAACGCTTGCCGATCTTCCCCGAGTGGTGGCGGGAATCGATGTCGTCGAGGTGCTCGTGATCGACGACGGCTCGCGCGACGGCACGGCTGAGGTCGCCGCCCGCTGCGGAGCCGATCACGTCGTCCGGCTGCGGCGCAACAAGGGGCTCGCCGCGGCGTTCATGGCAGGCATTGACGCATCACTGAAGGCTGGCGCCGACTTCATCGTCAATACCGACGCGGACAATCAATACGGCGCGCACGAAATTCCGCGCCTGCTGGCGCCGCTGCTGAGCGGCCAGGCCGACATCGTCATCGGCGACCGCAACATTGCCGAACTCCAGCACATGTCGTGGCGGAAGCGGCAGCTTCAGCATCTAGGAAGCTGGGTGGTGCGACAGGTATCGAATACGAACGTTCCGGATACGACGAGCGGGTTTCGCGCCTATACACGTGAAGCGGCGCTCAGAATGACGATCGTGTCCGAGTTCTCCTACACCCTCGAATCGATCATCCAGGCCGGCAAAAAGCGAATGGCGATCGCGCACGTGGCGGTCGAAACGAACCCGCGCACGCGTGAGTCGCGCCTCTTCGACTCGCTGTTCTCGTATATCAAGCGCTCGGCGGCAACGATCGTACGGATCTATGCGATGTACGAGCCGCTCAAGGTGTTCAGCTACATCGGATTTGCAGTCTTCAGCGTCGGATTTGCGGGGTTCTTGCGGTTCCTCTATTACTTCTTTGAGGGTCAGGCGTCACGCCACCTCGCCTCGCTGCTGATGGTGGGAGTGCTGATGATTGTCGGATTTCAGGTCCTCCTCATCGGCCTGCTCGCCGATATGATTTCCGGCAATCGAAAACTGGTAGAGGACCTGCTGTATCGCATCCGCAGGCTCGAGCTGACGCGCCAGGGCGAGGCCGAGGAGGCCGATCCGCCAGCCGTGCTGTCGGCCAAGGCCGGTCGGGAGCGCTAGCTCGGTGGCCGATCCGTCAGCCGTATCCATCGTCATCCCTGCTTACAACGAAGCGGACATCATCGGCGAAGTCGTGGCGGCGCTCAGCGCCGCCGCTCGCTGGCAGGAGATCATCGTCGTCGATGATGGATCCAGGGACGCGACCTCCGATCGAGCGGCGGCTTCGGGTGCGCTGGTGGCGAAACACCCCTACAACAAGGGGAATGGGGCCGCGGTCAAAACCGGAATTCGTCGCGCCAGGGCAGAGTTCGTGCTGATCATCGATGGCGATGGCCAGCACCGGCCCGAGGACGCCCGGCGTCTGGTTTCGCGGCTCGGGGAATTCGATTTGGTGATCGGCGCGCGCGCGATGTCGACTCAGGCGACCCGCGCTCGGCGCTTCGGCAATAACGCCCTGAACTGGCTTGCAAGTTATCTGACCGGACGTGACATCCCCGATCTGACCTCCGGCTTCCGGGGCGCACGGCGCGAGTATCTTTTGGAATTCATTCATCTGTTGCCGAACGGGTTCTCAACCCCGACGACGACCACGCTCGCGTTTCTCAAAGCGGGTTACAGCGTGGCGTTCGAGCCGGTCGAGGCCCGTGCACGCGTCGGGCACTCGAAGATTCGGCTCGCGCGCGACGGCGGAAAATTCCTGATGATTATTCTCAAGATCATCACGCTGTTCAGTCCGCTGCGGATCTTCCTGCCAATCAGCCTCGCGTCGTTCGCGCTCGGCGCCGCATATGCCGCCTGGACGATCGCGACGCAGAGCCATGTCACCAACTCGTCGGTGCTGCTCATCATGTTCGCCGTGATCGTGTTTCTCGTCGGCCTGGTATCCGAACAGATCTCGGCGTTGCGTTTCGAGGGGCGGCAATAACAGCGGCACATGTCGATCGATACGCCTCGCGCCGAGCGGCTGATCATCGCGGCGGCTCTCGCCGGTCTCGTGCTGCGCCTTGCGTTCGGACTCGGATACTGGGTCCACCGGCCGCTCACTCATGACGAGCGTGAGTACCTCGCGTTGGCGAGAAACCTGTCTCTGGGCAAGGGGTTCACCTACGATGAACCGATCGGCGCGGCGGATACGCTGCGCTTCGGGAGGGCACCCGGTTATCCGGTCTTTCTCGCTCTTGTCGGAGCGGGCACCACCAACGTCGATGCGACGCCCGCGCGCGTAAAGATCGCGCAGTCACTCGTCGGGTCGCTCGGCGTCTGGTTGATCGGTACCATTGCGCGACGAGCGGGCGGACCCCACGCCGGAGTCGCCGCGGCGACGATCGCAGCCGCCTATCCGCCGCTTGTCTGGATCTGCGCGTACGTCTTCAGCGAAGCGCTGTCCAGCACGGTTGCCCTCGCAGCGATCGTTCTGTTGAACCGGGCGCTCGATCGCAAGGCCGCCAGCGGAAATGTGAATCGCTCGATCGTTATCACCGCGATCGCTGCGGGAGTGACAACCGGCATCGCCATTCTGATCCGCCCGGCAATAGTGTTCTTCATTCCGATCGTCGTGCTCTGGTTGGCCGTTCGCCGACGATGGGTGATTGCGGCGATGATTGTCGCCGGCACGATTGCCATCGTCGGGCCCTGGACCCTTCGCAACGTGCACATGTATCACCGTCTCGTGTTCGTCGCCTCGGAAGGGGGCGTCACGTTCTGGACCGGCAATCATCCGCTCGCCAGCGGCGAAGGAGACATGGCGGCGAATCCTGCCATCAAGATTGCCGACATCGAGTTTCGCCGGCAACATCCCGGACTGACTCCGGAGGAGCTCGAGCCGCTCTATTATCGCGACGCGATCGACTACATCGCGGCTCACCCGGTCTGGTGGCTCGGGCTCGTGCTGAAGAAGGTGTTCTTTACCGTCGCACCGCTGGGTCGGTCCTATACGCTACACTCGGCGCTGTATCGGGTATTCTCAATCGCGTCGTACCTGATCCTGTTGCCTTTCGCCGCGGTGGGAGCGGCCGCATGGCGACTCCGGCCGCATCCGCCGGAAGCGCTGTTTCCGCTCGCGGCATCAGCGATACTCGTATGCTTGCTCTTCTTTCCGCAGGAGCGGTTCCGGATTCCGATCATCGATCCCACTCTGATTGTGTGTACCGGCTTCTGGTACGGTTTCCGTCGCATGAGACAATCGACACCTGATTGCTGATGAACGCCCTGGTCGTTGTTCCAACTTATAACGAGCGCGATAATCTGCCGATCCTGGCGAGCGGTGTGCTCGCCCATCCCGGCTTCCGCATGCTGGTGGTCGACGACGGGTCGCCCGACGGTACCGGCGCCGTCGCCGACGCGCTCGCGGTAGAGCATGCGGGCCGGATCGAGGTGATGCACCGAACGGGCAAACGCGGTCTCGGCCGTTCGTATATCGACGGCTTGCGACACGCGATTGCGAAGGGAGAGGCCGACCTGATCTGCCAGATGGACGCCGACCTTTCACACGGGCCCGAATACCTGCCGGCGCTCGCCGCCGCGGCCGAACGCGCCGACGTCGTCATCGGCTCGCGCTACCTCAACGGCGTCAGCGTCGTGAACTGGCCGCTCCATCGGATTTTCCTGAGCGCCTTCGCGAATCGATATATTCGCGCGGTGACGCAGTTATCGCCGACCGATTGCACCAGCGGCTTTCGCTGCTGGCGGCGCGAGGCACTTGCGCGGCTGCCGCTCGACACCATGGTGTCGGACGGCTACGCATTCCTGGTCGAGATGCTCTTCGACGCGGCACGCAACGGATCTCGAATCGCCGAAGTGCCGATCATCTTCGTTGAGCGCAAGCAAGGCCAATCAAAGCTGTCGTCGAACGTCATTCTCGAGTCGATCGTCATGCCGTGGCGTCTCGCGTTCCGCGGCGCACGCCGCTGATCATGCCGCACCACGTCGTCGTGATGGTGACGACGTCGTATCCGCGGTTCCCAGGTGACAGCGTCGGCACATTCATGGAGCCGATCGCCCATTCGGTGGCTGCGCGCGGCCACGAGGTCCACATCGTCGCCCCCTGGCACCCGTTGGTGGCGCGCGGACCGCAGGAAGGCGGCGTCCGGTTTCATTTCTACCGCTACGCGCCATTTCGGTCGTTGAACGTATTCGGCTACGCAGCGGCGATGCGAGCTGACGTCAGCCTGCGCGCCGCCGCGTATGTCGCAGCTCCTCTGGCGCTGGCCGCCGGATGGCGGACTGCCCGCAAAATCGCGCGACGCCATCGCGCAACCATGATGCACGGGCATTGGGTCGTTCCCGGTGGGATCACCGCCGCGCTGGCTGCGCCGGCGCTGCCGCTCGTCGTCAGCCTTCACGGATCGGACGTATTCGTCGCCGAACGATTCGCACCCGCGCGCCGAGCCGCACGTGAGTGCTTCGCTCGCGCCGGGTTCGTCACTGCGTGCAGCGATGATCTCGCGCGCCGTGCGCGGGCGCTCGGGGCAGCCGCCGATCGGATTGAGACGGTGCCGTACGGGGTCGATACTGACCGGTTCCGCCCTGACGCGGTCACGCGGGCCTCGACGCGCAACCGGCTCGGCATCGGCAGCCATGTCCCGCTCGCTTTCGCCGCCGGGCGCCTGGTACGCAAGAAAGGATTCGAGTACTTGATCGAGGCGATGTCGGAAGTTCCCGGCGTCGTGCTGGCAATTGCCGGCGAAGGAACACTCGACCAGGAGTTGCGCGGCCGTGCCGAGGCCGCCGGTCTGAGCGATCGCGTGAGGTTTCTCGGCAGTCTGACACAGGAACGCGTCGGCGATTTCTTCGCGGCGGCGGATTTCATTTGCGTCCCGTCGGTGCGCGACGACAGCGGAAACGTCGATGGATTGCCGAACGTCGTGCTCGAGGCGATGGCGTCTGCGACGCCGCTGATTACGACGGCAGCCGGCGGGATCGGTTCCGTCGTCGAAGATGGGCGCACCGGCGTGCTGGTCGCGGAGCGAAGTCCGCACGCGATTGCGGCCGCGGTTCGGAAACTGGTCGACAATCCAGCGCTCGCCGAGGCAATCGGCCGCGCCGCGCGCGCCGAAGTGCAGCGGTCGTTCGGCTGGGCCCGGACGGCCGAACGGCTCGATGCCGCGTACGCTCGAGCTCTTGCCTTCAAGTCCCTGCCCAGCTAAGATTTCGGGCTCCGCCGATGCCGAACCCAGCCACCAGAACGCCCGGTCTGAGTGTGTTCTTTCCCGCTTATAACGATAGCGGGACGATCGCCAGCCTGGTGATTTCCGCTCGCCACACTGCCGCCAGCCTGACTCCTGATTTCGAAATCATCGTGATCAATGACGGCAGTGCGGATGCGACCGCGCAGATTATCGACGAGCTGGCGCGGACTTACCCGGAGGTGCGGGTCGTCCACCACCCGCGGAATCGCGGCTACGGCGCCGCGCTAAGGAGCGGATTCACTGCAGCCACGCGCGATCTGGTCTTCTACACCGACGGCGATGCGCAGTACGATCCGTCTGAAATGGTCATCCTCTGGAATGCGCTGCGCGACGATGTCGATCTCGTCAATGGCTACAAAATCAGCCGCTCCGATCCGATTCATCGCATTCTGATCGGCCGCATTTACCACCACACCGTGAAGCTGCTGTTTGGCCTGCGGGTTCGCGACGTCGACTGCGACTTCCGACTGCTTCGTCGATCGATCTTCGAGCGTGTCTCTCTCGAGCGAAGCAGCGGCGTGATCTGCCTGGAAATGATGAAGAAGATCCAGGACGCCGGCTTCCGTATCGCCGAAGTGCCGGTTCATCACTATCATCGGGCCTATGGCAAGTCGCAGTTTTTCAACTTTCGCCGGCTGTTCAAGACCGCCATTGACGTCGGCGCCCTGTGGATCGCCCTGGTGATTCGGCGAGAGCACACGCGCCATGCGGCCGAAGCAGCGGTCGCGGGCACGACGGTCTCCAAACGATCCGGCGTCACCAACTCCCCTCGCGGACACCGGTGATCCCTTTTCTGCAACTCACACCTGGCGAGGATGCGGCCGGGGTTCGTGAGGCCATCGAGCGCGTCGTCGCTCGCGGCTGGTTCATTCTGGGCCCGGAACTCGAGGCGTTCGAGCGCGAGTTCGCCGAGGCGTGCCAGTCGGTGACGGCGGTCGGCGTCGGCACCGGGACCGATGCGCTGGCGATTTCGCTGCGCGCGCTGGGAATCGGTCACGGTGACGAAGTCATCACCTCGCCGCTCTCCGCCGCGTACTCCGCGCTCGCGATCATGATGGTCGGCGCGCGGCCGGTATTCGCCGACATCGACCTCGAACGTCTGACCGTCGACCCACAGGCAGTGGCCGCAGCGGTCACGTCCCGGACGGCCGCGATCATGCCAGTTCATCTTTACGGACAGTCGGCAGACATGATCGCGATCGCCGAGATCGCGACGCGACACGGCCTGGCGATCGTGGAAGACTGCTGCCAGGCTCACCTCGCGACCTGTGCAGGAAAACCAGTCGGCAGCTTTGGAGCCGCGGCCGCTTACAGTTTTTACCCGACGAAGAACCTGGGTGCGCTTGGTGATGGCGGTGCGATCACCACGAACGATCCCAATCTGGCGGCGCGAGCGAAGCGGCTGCGCAACGGAGGCCAGACCGATCGCTACCACCATGGCGAATTCGGCGTAAATTCTCGGTTGGACGAAATGCAGGCCGCGATCCTTCGCGCCAGAATCCCGTTTCTCCGCGGCTGGACCGCGCGACGCCGTGAGCTGGCACGGCAGTACCGCGCTTGCCTCGTGAACCAACATGTCGTCATCGTCCCGCCGCTTCTCGACGAAGGCCACGTGTTTCATCTCTTTCCTGTACGAGCGGAAGGGCGCGAACGCGTGCAGGCGGCACTGCGCCTGGCCGGAATCGAAACCCTCATTCACTATCCGGTGCCAATTCCGCGACAGCCGGCACTCGCATCCGAGCAGCCAGCCGACTGCCCCATCGCGGATCGCGTATGTAACGAGGTCTTGTCGTTGCCGCTGTATCCGTCGCTGCCAGCGGACGCGGTTTCGCGCGTTGCTGACGTATTGGCGTCGATGTGAACAGGTCGATCCGCGCAGGTGCGCGTGGCGTACTGAGAGCCGAACCGCGCAGCGATTCAGTTCCTGAATGACGACGATTACCCAGTTTGCCGAGCTCGTCCTGATTGGCTGGCTCCCCGGCGCGGCGATCTTCCGGCTCCCCTGGTGGAACCGTGACCGGCGCGCCGGACTCGATGCCGAAGAACGTGTGTTCTGGTCGGTCATCCTCAGCGTGGTGATCTCGCTCGGCGTGGTGCTCGCGCTTGCGCTGTTCCACCGCTACAGTTTCACGCGCCTGATGACCGCGGATGCGATCATCACGGCCTTCTGCGTGTTGGTGGCGCGCGCCCGACTGCGGTTCGGTGCGACAGCGCGGCGCGCCAGCTGGACGGCGCTGATTCCGGTGGCCCTCATCATCTTCGCGGTCTGGAGGTTCTTTCCGCCGTCGGAATACATCATCGGCGGCAAAGACCCCGGGACCTACATGAACCAGGGAATACAGATCGCGCAACGCGGCGCAATCGTGGTCGCCGATCCAGTCGTCGCCTCGGTGCCGCCGTTCGCACGCGACCTGTTCTTCCCCTCGTACGGCCGCACCGATTACTACTCGCTCCGTTTCATGGGTTTCTTCGTCGACGACCCCGAGAGCGGCCACGTCGTCGGGCAGTTCCCGCACCTCTTTCCTGCGTCGATCGCGATCGGCTACGGGATTGACGGTCTGACCGGCGCCCGCCGTACGGTGGGCGTGTGGGCCCTTCTCGGGGTCCTGGCCGTGTACTTTGCGGCGACGCGGCTCGCCGGCCGCGCCGCAGCGACGGCGACGGCGCTTCTGTTGACCTCGCACGTCATCACGGTCTGGTTCGCGAAGTACCCGAATGCGGAGGTCGTGATGCAGGCGCTGCTGTTCGCGGCGCTGCTCGCCAACGCTCGCGCCCACATTGACGATGACGCGTTCTTCGCGCCCATTGCCGGAGGCCTTCTCGGGCTCTTACTGTTCCTTCGATTCGATGCCGTGCTGGGAATTCTCGGTGTGGCGGTCGGTTTGGTGCTCGGCGCGCTCAACGGCCGTCGCGCGCGGTGGTCTTTCCTGCTGGTGTTCGCGCTCGTCGCGGGCGCGGCGGTCGCGTACCTGCTGGGGCCGATGCGAGCGTATGCGTCGGCGCCAATCCTCTTCTTCCGCACCTTGCCAACATGGGAGTCCGTGGCGATCGGCATCGTGGCCGTTGCGGGGTTGGCGCTCGTCGCGCTCTCGTGGCGCGTTCCGGGGTCGATGACGCGCATGGCCGCCTGGCTGCCCGCTGCAGTGGTCGTCGGCGTGTGTGCGCTGGCGGTCTACGCGCTGCTCTTCCGGCATCAGGCCGGGAAGCTCGCCGTGCACGACGCGGATGCGCTCCGAACGTTCACCTACTTGTACTTCACGCTACCCGCGCTGATCGCCGCGCTCGCCGGGCTCGCACTGCTCTCCCGGCGGTTCTATCGTGATCCGGCTCTCATCAGCACGGTGGTCATCTTCGCGTGCTTCATTTTCTACAAGGTTCGAATCGTTCCGTATCACTTCTGGATGACGCGGCGGTACTTGCCGGTGATTCTTCCGGGCGCGCTCATGTTCGCGTCGGCGGCGGCGCTCTGGGGCGTGCGGATGCCGCGGACCTTTGCCGGCACGACGCGCACGGCGATACGCGTGCTGTTCGTGCTGCTCCTGGCGTTGTACTACCTTCGCGTAAGCCGTCCGGTCGTCGACCATGTGGAGTACGCCGGATTGATCCCGAAGCTCGAACAGCTGGCGGCCAGGATCGGCGACGACGATCTGGTCCTCGCCGAGTCGCGCGACACCAACAGCGACATTCACGTACTGGCGCTGCCATTGGCGTACATTTACGGCCGCCAGGTGCTCGTGCTGACACCAGCGCGGCCGGACAAAGCGACGCTGGCGGCATTCCTCGAATGGGCCCACACGCGCTATCGCCGCGTCCTTTTCATTGGCGCCGGCGGGACGGACCTGTTGTCTCACCGCTATGGCGTCCGCTCCCTCGCGAGCGAACGATTCCAGGTCCCCGAGTACGATTCGCCACTCAATGCGTTTCCGAGGTTCGTGCGGCAAAAAGAATTCGAGTACGGGCTGTACGAATTCACGGAACCGGAACCGGTGGATGATCGGGTTGGATTCGATCTCGATGTCGGCAAAGGCGACGATCTGCACGTGGTCCGGTTCCATGCAAAGGAGGTCTCCGAGGGACACACGTTCCGCTGGACGGCCGCGACGTCATACGTCTCGATCACGCGCTTGCTTCCCACCGACCGTGAAGTGATTCTTTGGATGAACAACGGAGGGCGACCGCCTGCGGCGGGCCCGGCCCAGGTCACAGTGCTGCTTCAGGGGCAAACGCTCGGCAGCGCCGTCGTGGCAAGTGGTTTCCAAGCGTATTCGTTTCCCATTCCGCCCGGCCTCGCCGTCAAGGCGTCAGCCGGCGGCGATCCGGTCG